>DATHNL010000051.1:0-25045 GCA_035486035.1 Gemmatimonadaceae bacterium | reverse complement strand
ATCGTCCCGTTCAGGAATCGCGTCGCGATGCGGCGAGCCTGCCGGAGAGCGAGTGGCCGTCCGAGGATGGACGGCAGCACGAGGATGATCTGCTGCGTCATCGGCGAGGTGGTTGCCAACGACTCGCGGGCGAGAATGCGGCCCGCCGATTCGAAGACTTCGGCCGCATCGGACCGGCGTCCGATCAAGCGAGCCAGGGCGACGGCTTCGTCCTGTGGTGTGCGCTCTTTCTTCTTGGCGGCGGCAGAATAGCGGCGGATCTGGGCGTAGACCGTCTCGCTCAAACCCAGGCGCTTGTTCCGTAACTCCGGCACCAGCTCGGCTTCCTGGTCATCCTGCGGTGCGTCGACGCTCCGAACCGCTTCCAGAAGGCTGAGAGGGAGAAGGGCGTCGACCGTATCTGGCATACCGATGGAGCGAAGCTAAAGGCGCGTCAGAGCGCGCGCAATTGACGATCGCCGTTATACTTGGGTTGTGAGTGCGCTCGGTGTCCGTGCCGCCGGTGGGCTTGTCGTGAGCGTCACGATCGCCATCACCGCGCGCAAAGCGCGCTCGCTGTCGACGGACGGCGCCATCTGTGCGACGATCGTCGGCACCGCGTGCGTCGTGGCGGGATGGGACTGGGGAACCCTGCTCATCGCGTTCTTTTTGGCCTCCACGCTGCTGTCACGGCTCGGCCGTCGGCTGAAAGAGCACCGCACGCGCGCGATCGTCGAGAAAGGTGGTGAGCGCGACGCCCTCCAAGTGCTCGCGAACGGCGGACTATTCGCTTTGGCCGCTGTGGCTTACATCGCGCATCCGGTGACACTTTGGCAGGCAATTGGTGCCGGGGCGCTTGCGGCATCCACCTCGGATACATGGGCAACGGAGGTTGGGACGATGAGCGCGGCTCTTCCCCGCTCCATTCTCACGTGGAGGCCCGTGCCTCCTGGGACGTCGGGTGGCGTGACTGCCTACGGAACCGCTGCCGGCATCGCGGGCGCAGCGTTCCTTGCCGGCATGGCGTTGCTGATCGGGTGGCCTGCTCGAGTAGCAGCCGCCGCGTTCATTGGTGGCGTCATTGGATCGACGGCGGATTCGCTGTTGGGGGCAACACTACAGGCACGGCGACGGTGTCCGGAATGCAACCTGGCGACCGAGCGTCTGGTACATAGCTGCGGCGCCGCTACGACCGCCGCAGGCGGACTGGGGTGGCTGACGAATGACGGCGTCAACGCCGTCAGCTCGGCGATAGGCGCGGTGGCGAGTATTTGGGGAGGGGCATGGATGCCGAGGTAATCGTCGTCGGAGGCGGGCCGGCAGGTGCGGCGACCGCATGGGCGCTTGCCCGTGCGGGCGTTGACGTGCTCCTGCTCGACCGGGCGCGATTCCCGCGCGACAAGGTGTGCGCCGAGTATCTGAGTCCGCAGGCTTCGCGCATTCTCCATGATATGGGAGCGCTCGAGGCGGTCGAGGCGGCAGGCGCGGCGCAACTCGATGGCATGCTCGTGCGAAGCCCTTCGGGATCCGAGATCTATGGCGAGTTCGCGGCGGCCCACGGATTTCACGGCTTCCGCGATCGGGGGCTCGCGCTTCGACGTCGGGACCTCGATGCGCTGGTCCTCGACCGGGCGCGCCAGGTCGGTGTACGCGTCGCCGAAGGCGAACGCGTACTCGACGTCTTGCGCGACGGCGCGAATAGAGTGACCGGTGTGCGTGTCGGCCAACGCGAGTTGCGGGCCAAGTTAACCGTTGGCGCTGACGGGCTGCGATCGACTGTTGGGAAAAGGCTCGGGCTTACCCGATATGCCCGCTGGCCACGGCGCATCGCGCTCGTCACGCATTATCGCGGCATAGCGGGCATTGGCCGTTGGGGCGAGATGCACGTGGAGCGCGACGGATACGTTGGACTCGCCGACGTCGGTAATGGCGAGACGAACGTCGCGTTGGTCGTCACGGCCAGAGCCGCGCGCCTCATTGGCGGCGATCCGGCGGGATTTCTCACGGCGTGGATCACCCGCCGACCGCATCTGGCGCCGCGATTCGCGGACGCCGAGCGAGTGTCGGATGTGTGCGCGACGGGTCCGTTTGCGCAGCACGCGCGGCGGGCGTGGGCGCCCGGCGCCGCGCTGGTTGGCGACGCGGCGGACTTCTTCGACCCGTTCACGGGCGAGGGGATCTATGCGGCGCTTCGAGGGGGTGAGCTGCTCCTCCCGTACGCCGTGGAGGCGGCGCGGGCGACGACGACGCGGCAGGCCGATATCGCGCTCGAAGCGTATGAACGGTGCCGGCGTCACGAGTTCATGGGGAAGTGGATCGTCGAGCGCATCGTCGGTGCGGCCACCGCGTATCCCGCGGTCATGAATCGAGCGGCACGGACACTGGCCCGACGGCGCGATATGGCTGACCTCTTCGTGGGGGTCACCGGGGATTTCGTGCCGGCGAGGGAAGTGCTGCGGCCCTCTTATCTTCTTCGACTTCTCGCGTCATGAGCATCGACCCGGATGACTTTCGGAGCGCCATGGGCCGGTTCGCGACCGGCGTCACCGTCGTCACGGCCCGCGACACGGCGGGCGTCGACCACGGTCTTACCGTGAACGCGTTCGCGTCGCTCAGCCTCACGCCGCCGCTCGTGCTGGTCTGCATCGACCACGAAGCCTCGTTGCACCCGGCGATGACCGCGTGCTCGCACTTCGTCATCAATATCCTGGCGTCCAACCAGGAAACGTTGGGGCGCCGGTTCGCGGCGCCGGAGACCGACCGGTTCGAGGGCGTCGGGTATACGCGCGGCACGTGCGGCGCGCCGATTCTCGACGACGTGCTGGCGTACCTCGAGTGCCGGGCATCACGGTCGATACCCGGTGGCGACCACACGATCTTCATCGGCGAGGTCGAGCACGCGGAGATTCGAACGGCAAGCCCCCTGCTCTATTACCGCGGTGGCTACGCTCAAATCGAGCGCTGACCCGCGCATCCGTCCCCACGGGGACGAGATACTCGATGCGCCGGATGTTGATCCGGCGCTCGCGCGGCGCTCGCTGCGCGACGTCATGCTCGCCAATTCGCTCATGGGCGGGACGCGAGCGGTCATGCACGAGCTGGAGTCGATCATACCATCGTTGCCCAAACGGGCGACGTTGCTCGACGTCGGGACCGGCATGGGTGACATTCCGCGCCGCGCGCGCGAGGTGGCCGCTCAGCGCGGCGTCACGCTCGACACCGTGGGGCTCGAGGCGGCCGAGTGGCTCGCGGCGGCCGCACGCACTTCCACGACGGCGGCCGTCGTCGGAGATGGCCGCTTCCTGCCCTTCGCCAGTCATAGCGTCGATGTCGTGATCTGCTCGCAGGTGCTGCATCACTTCTTCGATCATGATGCGGTCGCGCTGCTTCAGGAGCTCAACCGTGTGGCTCGGGTTGGGGTCATTGTCAGCGACCTGTTGCGTTCCGACCTAGCCGTGGCCGGGCTCTGGCTATTCTCGTTTGTTCTCGGGTTTCATCCGGTGAGCCGCCACGACGGCATTATGTCCATCCGGCGGGGGTTTACGCCTGGCGAGCTCGGCACCATCGTGCGCTCCGCGACCGGCGCCCAACCGCGCATCCGCGAGTATTTGGGATTCCGGGTAGCAGCGGCATGGGCACCAACATGAAAACCATCGACGAGCAGCTGGTGCGCTCGCCGCTCGAACGCATTTACGCCCTGGCCGCCGATGTCGAGCGATGGCCGGCACTGCTTTCGCATTACCGCTACGTGCGATTCCGGACGGAGGGCATCGTCGAGATGTCGGCCAACCGCCCGTTTGGTCCCGCGAACTGGCCAACGCGGTGGGTATCCGAGATGAATGCCGAAAGAGACGTCGAAATCCGCTATCGCCACATCGAGGGAATAACGACCGGTATGGATGTGCTCTGGTCTTTCGAGCCCCGCCGCGATGGGACGCACGTGCGTATTGTCCATGAGTGGGACGGGCCACAGTGGCCGCTCATCTCTGGGCTGGCCGCGCGGGGCGTCATCGGGCCGGTCTTCGTGCATGGCATAGCGTCGCGCACCCTCGCCGGACTGGCCAGTGTGGCTGAACGAGGGACGGGAGAACGCGTATGACGCTTCGACGCCGGGTCGTCGTGACGGGAATCGGTGCGATCACGCCAATCGGACTGACGCGGGACGGCCTGTGGCAAGGACTCCGCCGGGAGCAATCGGCGGTCGGTCCCGTCACCCGGTTCGACGCGTCCCAGTTCCGCAGCCAGGTGGCCGCTGAGGTCTGCGACTTCGTCGCCAGCGATCATATCGAGGCCAAGCGCGCCAAGCGGCTCGACCGGTTTGGGCAGTTCTCGGTCGTCGCGGCGCGGATGGCGCTGGAGGACGCTGCGCTCGATCTCTCGCGTGAAGATCGCGACCGCATCGGCGCCAACATGGGATCGGCGCTCGGCGGCGTCGCCTTCGCCGAGGCGCAATCCGCCCGGTTTTTGGCTGGCGGCCTCCGGGCCGTCGATCCCATCGTGGCATTGGCCGTCTATGGCGGTGCGTCGAGCTGCAACATCGCGATCGAGTTCGGGATTTCCGGACCGAACTCGACGAACGCGATGAGTTGTGCGTCTGGCACCATGGCGATTGGCGACGCGTACCGGTTGATCCGCGACGGCTATGCCGACGCTATGCTCTGCGGCGCGTCGGAGACCCCATTGGCTCCGCTGTGTTTCGGCGCGTTCGCCTTGATTCGGGCGATGTCGACGCGGAACGATGATCCCGGACACGCTTCGCGCCCTTTCGACAAGGATCGAGACGGCTTTGTGATGGGGGAAGCGGCGGTCGTCCTGGTGCTCGAGGAGCGCACGCGGGCCGTTGCCCGGGGAGCGCCCATGTACGCCGAGGTCGTCGGGTACGGGACGACAAACGACGCGTATCATATGACCGCGCCGCTGCCCAGTGGGACACAAGCGGCACGGTCGATCCGGCTCGCGCTCCGCGATGCGGAGTTGGAGCCCGGCGAGATCGGGTACGTGAATGCACACGGCAGCTCAACGCCGCTCAATGATCCGACCGAGACGTCGGCGATCAAGCAAGTGTTCGGCGACGGGGCCTATCGCGTCCCCGTCAGCGGCACGAAGGGCTACTACGGGCACGCCCTCGGCGCTTCGGGCGCGATCGAGGCCGCGATCTGCTCGCTGAGCTTGCAGCGCGAGTGGCTCCCGCCGACGATCAATCTCGAAGAGCCCGACAGCGAGTGTGATCTCGACTATATCCCGTCGGTCGGCAGAGACCAGCGCGTCGAGTACGTCCTGTCCAATTCGTTCGGCTTCGGCGGAATCAACGCGTCGCTCGTGTTCAAACGCGTGGACTGAAAATCCGAATCCTCGTCTACGGCGCCGGCGTCCAGGGCTCGCTGTATGCGGCGCGGCTGAACGAGACGGGACACGAGGTCACACTACTCGCGCGTGGCGCGCGGCTCGAGGCGCTGCGAGTCGGGGGCGTCGTGCTCGAGGAGGCGCTGACGGGGCGACGCACGCGCGAGCGAGTCCGCCTGACCGCCTCGCTCGAGCCGGACGGCGTCTACGACCTGGCCCTGATCGCCGTCCGTCGCGATCAGGTCGACGACGTCCTGCCGGTGATCGCGGCGGCGCGCGGGATCCCCATCGTGCTCTTCATGCACAATCACGCCGGCGGCTCGCGGGCGCTGCTCGATGCCGTCGGCGCGGAACGGGTCGTTCTCGGGTTTCCCGGCGCCGGCGGTGAGCGAGTGGATGCGGCGGTGCGATACGTGCTTATCCCACAGCAGGCGACCACGATCGGCGAGCCGAGCGGTCGCCGTACGCCGCGGATCCGCATGCTGCGGCGAGTGCTGCAGAGCGCGGGGTTCCCCACGAGCATCGAACGTCACATGGACCGCTGGCTCAACGTGCACGCGGTCTTTGTCACCGCCGTAGTGGGAGCGCTGTATCTCTCGAACAGCGATACCCGAACGCTCGCCGCAGACCGGTGTGCCGTCGCACGCCTCGTCCAGGGCGTGCGCGAGGGATTTCGAGCGCTCGCCTCCACACGGAGCGGAACGCCGCCGATCGCCCTCCGCGCCATATTCGAGTGGGTGCCCGAGCGGTTCGCGGTCTGGTACTGGCAGCGATACCTGTCGCGTCCGCTGGCCGAGTTCGCGTTCGGGGGTCACGCCAGGGTAGCGCGGGTCGAGATGGCCACGCTCGCTCGGGAGGTCGGGATGCTGGTGCACGCTGCCGCGCGTCCAACCCGTACTCTCGACACGCTCTGGGATGCGATTCAGGCCAGGTCGACCTGATCCGACTCGGATCTACCCAACGACTGTTCCGAATATGGCTCCGACGCCCGCGGTCACACCCATGGCCAGTGCGCCCCAGAACGCCACGCGTATCGCCCCCGACACCACCCCCGCGCCGCCCGCGCGCGCCGCCAATGCGCCCAACAGCGCGAGGAAAAACAGTGATGTTCCGGACACGAAGATCGATAGACTCGTCATTGGAGCGAGCGTCGTGGTGACGAGAGGCATTGCCGCTCCAACGGCAAAGCTGGCGGCCGACGCAAGCGCGGCTTGAATTGGACGAGCTCTGACGGTCTCGGAGATGCCCAGTTCGTCGCGGGAATGTGCGCCCAAGGCATCATGGGCCATGAGTTGGTCAGCGACTTGTTTCGCGAGCGAGGGATCGAGGCCACGACTCACGTAGATCGCCGTCAGTTCCTTGTGCTCGCCCACATCGTCGGCTCTGAGCTCCGCGCGCTCACGATCGAGGTCGGCGTGCTCGGTATCTGCTTGTGAGTGTACAGACACGTACTCGCCGGCGGCCATTGACATAGCTCCCGCGACGAGGCCCGCGACCCCCGCGATCAATACGTTGCCGCGAGTCCCATGCGCGGCGGCGACACCCAGCACCAGACTCGCTGTAGAGAGGATGCCATCGTTCGCTCCCAATACGGCCGCCCGCAGCCACCCCATCTCTCCAGTGTGGTGTCGCTCTTTGTGACGTGGTGGCACGCTCGAATGCTGTCCCTGGAAACGTCCCGTGGCAATGGGAACGGTCCCTCGTCCCGTCGTGGCGGGCGTTCGCCCCATCGGCACTAGCGAGCCGTGCGATGCCTTCGTTCTTTGCGCTCGTGCCGAAGCCCCGCATTGCATTCCTCGTCGCTCTCGTCGCGTGCAGCGCACCGGCATCCGGACCATCATCGAACGGTCGATTGACCGTGACTATCGTCGCGCCCGCCGGCGTGACGGCGAACGTTCAGGTCTCGGGACCAGCCGGGTACGCGCGGTCGTTGCATGCGACAGAAACGCTGACCGGTCTCACCGGTGGAGCGTATGTCGTCACCGGCGCGGTCGTGTCGATGCCGGGCGCTATCGTCGGCGCCACGACTGATTCGGCGACGGTCACCGGTAGTCCCGCAACGGTCACGGCGGGCCAGGTGGCGAGCGTGAACGTCACCTATGGCGCTCCGTCATCCAGTGGTGGACTCTGGATCGCGAATTACGTCGGGGGGACAGGATTCGCGGAGCTCGCGGCCAGCACGCTCGGGGCGTCGACGACCGCGCCGTCGCTGACCCGGCACGTGATCGCGACCTCCGATGCGGATGGACCGAAATCGATTGCCTTCGATCCCGCTGGCAATCTCTGGGTCGTCCTCACGCGCACGCCAGTCGAAGACACCGTGCTGCCGGCCGTCTTGGAGCTCACGCGCGCGCAGCTCGACAGCGCGGCGCCGACTCCGAGCGTCGTGCTCGCCGACACGAGCCTGACGCTCACGGGCGGCTTGGCGTTCGATACCGCGGGTAACGTGTGGATCGCGAGCGTTGATAACTGCGAGATCGTCGAGTACGCGGCCGGGCAGTTGGCCGCGCCGACGCTCAAGCTCACGCGGCACTGTGCATCACCGGTCATCGGCCCCAACGCCCTCGCGTTCGACGCCCACGGGAATCTGTGGGTCGGCGACATCGCGACCCATACGCTCTACGAATATCCCCGCGCCGCGTCCTCGCCCACGATCGTCATTGGCCTGCCGAGTATGGCGATGCCGGCCGCCATCGCGTTCGATGCCGCGGGCGATCTGTGGGTGACATCGAACGACTCGACGGTTTATGACTACACGCCGGGGCAACTCGCGGCCAGCGGCAGTCCGACGCCCACGACGACACTGGCGATCTCGGGCACGCGTCTCGTGAGTCTCGCGTTCGACAACAGCGGCGATCTGTGGCTCGCGAACTTCGCCACGAGCACGATCGATGAGCTGTCGGCCAGCCAGCTGAGGAGCAGCGGGACCGTGACACCAGTCACCGTGATCTCGGGCCCGGGCAGCGTGAACGCACCGACCGGTCTGGCGTTCAGTCCGCGCGTCTCGGGATTGCCCCTCTTTACACGGCGGCGGTAGGCCGCTCCATGGTGCCCTTGTACGCCATCGGTGGCTCGTCGATGCCGAAGTTCGCGGCCGCGAGCTCGGCGACGCGCTGGAGCTGCGCCTTGGTCAGGTCTGGCGCGTCGCCGGCGGCCGCGAACTCGGCGAGCTGCGTGGCGTCGTAGATATTGGGCAGCGTCGACATCACGAGCGGCTCGGCGAGGAGCCACTTGAGCGCGGCCTGGCCCAAGGTCATCTCGGTCGTCAGGAAATCCAGCGTACGGATTTTCTGGAGGCCGTTGATCAACCACGACCGCGGGCGATGGCGGCGGTGGTCGTTCTCCCCGAACACCGTGTCCTCGGTGTAGTGACCCTCGAGCATCCCGGACGCGTGCGTTACGCGGATCGTGAATGCGCAGTGCGGGGCCGTGCGGCGCGCGGCGTCGATCATCGCGGTGCCGGGATGCTGCTCGAGAATGTTCCAGATCATCTGGATCAACCCGATATCCGGCTCGCGCTCACACAGCTCGATTGCCTCGTAGAGCCAACCGATCGCGGGGCCGAAGGCGGCGCCCCACACGCGGATCTTTCCCTCGCGCTTGAGGTCGCGAAGCGTGGCCCAGAGCTCGGGGTCGCGAACGTGCTCCATCTTTACGTTGTGGATCTGGAGAACATCCAGATAGTCGGTCTCGAGACGCTCCAGGCACCGATCAACCGCGAGGCGGAGATAGGCTGGATCGGTGCGCATCGGCAACTCTGATTGACCGCGCCGGGCGCTTCGCGCCTCGGCGTCGTAAATGTCATAGCCTATCTTCGTCGCGTACACCACGGCTGAACGGTGGCCCCGGAAGGCGGACGATAACTGCTTCTCGGCGCGGCCGTTCCCGTACGCATCGGCGGTGTCGAAGAACGTAATTCCGTGATCGTCCAGTGCCTTGCGGTGGAGTGAGATCGCATCCGCATCCGACATCTCGCCCCACCAGCCGGTCGAGGTGGTCCAGTTGCCGAACCCGACCTCGCTTACCGTGACGTCGGTTCCCGGGAATGTGCGATAGCGCATGTTACTCCCAGCCGCGCCGAATGAGGCGCGCGGCATTCGTGGCGAAATACGTCAGAATGAAATCGGCGCCCGCGCGGCGGATGCCGATCAGTGACTCCATCATCGCGCGATCGCCATCGAGCCAACCCCGCTCGGCCGCCGCTTGCAACATCGCGTACTCACCGCTCACCTGATACGCCGCGACCGGGTACCCGGTGGCTGCCTTTACCCGGTGCACGATGTCGAGATACGGGCCCGCGGGCTTGACCAGGATCGCGTCGGCGCCCTCGTCGATGTCCAGCGCCACCTCCCTCAGCGCCTCGGCGCCATTCGCCGGGTCCATCTGATAGCCGCGGCGGTCGCCGCTCTTCGGCGTCGACTCGGCCGCCTCGCGGAATGGGCCGTAGAAAGCCGAAGCGTACTTGGCCGCGTAGCTGAGGATCGCCGTGTCCGAGTGGCCGGCCGCATCGAGGGCAGATCGAATGGCCGCCACGCGACCATCCATCATGTCGCTCGGCGCCACGATATCGGCGCCGGCCTGGGCGTGCGAGAGAGCAGCGTGGGCCAGCAAGGGCAAAGTGGCATCGTTATCGACCGCGCCATCGCGCAAGATCCCACAGTGGCCGTGCGACGTGTACTCGCACATGCATACGTCGCCGATCACGACGAGCTCGGGAAATTCGCGCTTGAGCGCGCGGATACCTTGCTGCACGGGGCCGTATTCGTCCCATGCACCGGAGCCCTCGTCATCTTTGGTGTCGGGGATACCGAACAGGATCACTCCGCCGACGCCCGACTCGGCCGCCGCGCTTGCATCGCGCAACATCTCGTCGACCGACGTCTGGGCGACGCCGGGCATCGTGGAGACCGGGAGCCGGACATTCGCGCCGGTGCGCACGAAGACCGGCAGGACGAGCTGCGCGGGGTCCAAGCGGGTCTCGCGCACGAGGCGCCGGAGCGACGCCGTGCGACGCAGCCGGCGTGGCCGGATCGTCAAAGGGGCCGTCTCGCGGTCAGTCAGGAACGCGTCCATTCCCTCAATTTAGCGGCGAGCGCCAGTCCGGCGGCGGCCGGATTCGCGGGGTCGACGGGCTCTGAGGCGCGCACCACCCGGGCACCGTCGACGTCGGCGATCAGCCCATGGAGCACGCCGCGGATCACGAGCCCGCCAATCGGCACCTGACACCCGCCATCGAGCGCAGCGAGCATCGACCGCTCGGCGGTCACGTCCCGCATGGTGTCCGGATCGTTGAGCGGCGCGAGCGCTTTCGCGGCATCGCCACCAACACGGGCCTGAATGGCGATGGCACCCTGCCCCGGGGCCGGTAGCCAGTCCGGCGGGTCGAGGTACGCCGTGATATGCTGGGTTGCGCCCAGGCGAATGAGGCCTGCGGCGGCCAAAATGGCTGAGCGGACCTGACCTTCGGCGACCTTGCGGAGTCGGGTGGGGACATTGCCCCGAAACTCGACGAGCTCGAGATCCGGACGGATCGCCCGGAGTTGCGCCCGGCGGCGCAGGCTCGACGTTCCCACGCGAGCTCCTGGGGGAAGATCGGCGATCGCGTCGCCGACAACGACATCGCGGGGGTCCGCGCGGGGTAGCACGGCGACCACTCCCACCGTGTCCGTGGGCAGGTCTTTGAACGAGTGCACCGCGCAATCGATCGCCCCTTCGGCGAGGGCGACTTCGAGCTCCTTCGTGAACAGGCCTTTGGCGCCAATCTCGAGGAATGATGCGTCGAGACGCCGATCGCCGAGCGTCGTGAACGGCACGAGCTCACTCTCGATGCCGCGCGCGGCTAACGCATCCTGAACCTGATGCGCCTGCTCCAGCGCGAGCGCCGACTTACGCGTGCCGATTCGCATAGTACTGCTTAATCGCTTCGACGAGCGCTGGTATCGACGCGGTTGGAGACTCGATCGCGACGGCGATTCCCGCCGCGCGCGCGGCCTCGCTCGTGATCGGCCCGATCGTCGCCGCGGGCGCCCGGCGGGCTTGCTCGTCGCCTACTGCTTCGACATAGCCCGTCACGGTCGACGCCGACGTGAACGTCACGAGATCGAGATCTTCCGGAGTTACGGCGCCTTTGATCGACTCGGAGCGATACATGTGTACCACATCCACCGTTGCACCCGCGGCTCGCAGACCTTTGGGCAGGACATCTCGGGCGCCTTCGGCCGTGGGATACAACATGCGCGCGCCACTGACTCGATCGCGCAATGCGTCGACCACACTCTCGGCGACAAACCGATCCGGGATGACGTCCGACGCGATGCCATGGGACAGGAGCGCCTCGGCCGTGGCTGGGCCAATCGCGGTCACTGTGAGACCGGCTAGCGCCCGAGCATCCAATGACGACGCACGTAGGGCATGCCAGAAATAATCGACGGCAGTTTTGCTCGTGAACAGCACGTGTTGGTATTGGGAGAGACTACTAATCGCGGCACTGAGGGCCGACTGGTCGAGCGGCGTGATTTGAATGGACGGCATCTCGACGACGTCCGCGCCAGCGTCACGGAGGCGCACAGAGAGCCAGCCTGCGCGTTCGGACGCACGCGTCACGAGAATCCGGCGGCCGAAGAGGGGCCGCTGCTCGAACCACGATACCGTCTGGCGCAAGGCGACCGTCTGGCCGATGATCACGATCAGGGGCGAGGCCACATCGGCGGCCGCCAGCGTCGACAGTGTGGCGACCACCGTGCGTTGCGTCGGGAGTGTGCCCCATTGAATGCCGGCGGCCGGGGTGTCCGGGCTCAAACCGCCTGCAATGAGACGATCCGTGATCTCGCGGAGATGGCGGACGCCCATGTACAACACGATGGTGCCACCCACGCGCGCAAGAGCCGACCAGTCGGTCTGCGTGTCGGGCTTTGTGGGATCTTCGCTGCCAGTGACGAAGGTGACCGAGGTGGCGACTCCGCGGTGCGTTACCGGGATGCCGGCGTAGGCAGGGGCGGCGACACCCGCCGTCACACCCGGGACGATCTCGAACGGGATGCCAGCCGCCGCCAACGCCTGGGCCTCTTCGCTGCCGCGGCCGAATACGAACGGGTCGCCGCCCTTCAGGCGAACGACTCTGTTGCCCTCCTGGGCGAGGCGAATGAGCAGCGCGTTGATATCGGCCTGGGACGTCGAGGCGTCGTCGCCGCCGCGCTTCCCGACGCTCCGCGCATCTTTCACCCTGGCGTAGAGCGCCGGATTCACCAGCGCATCGTAGACCACGACATCGCACTCGGCCAGGAGTTCCTGCCCTCGCACGGTGATCAACTCCGGATCGCCCGGCCCTGCACCGACGAGATAAACCATCACCGCCGGAATCGTGCGGCACGCCACCAGATACTCACGGCGTACGCGCCGTAGATGATGGCGGCGGCCGCGTACGCGACCTCGAAGTAGATGGCGTTGTCGGGAATCATGGCGCGTCCTCGACGTGGGCGCGCACGAGCGCGAGGCGGTACCGCGCGCGCACGAGGGCGATGTAGAGGATGATCATCGCGACGCACGCGAGGAGGAACGTCGTCAGCATCTCTGGCGGCAGCGACGGGGCCGATGGCTTGGCGACGATCGGCATCGGATGCAGCGTGCGGAAGAAGTAAACGCTGAAGTGAATGAAGAACATGAGCGGCACGGAGAGCAGTGCCAGGACAGCCGAGTAGCGCGCGCGCAGCTCGGGATCCTCGATCGCGCCGCGAAGGACCAGGTAGCCCGAGACGAGAAACCACAAGAACAATGTCGACGTGAGCCTCACGTCCCAGGTCCACCACGTCCCCCACACGGTCTTGCCCCAGATCGGTCCCGTGATGAGGGCGACCGTGAGAAATACGAGGCCGACTTCGCCGGAGCTCTCGGCGAACGCATCGGCTCGCTCATCGCGCAACCAGAGATACACCCCGCTCGCGATCGCCATGAGGCCGAACCCGATCCATATGCCCACGAAGGCCGACGGTGGGTGAACGTAAAAGATTTTTTGGGCCGGCCCTTGTCGCGCCTCGATCGGCGTGAACCAAATCGCGCGCACGGCGACGCCCGCCACCGCGAAGACGGCGAGCGCGATCGACCAATCGAATGGCCAGAGCGTTAGTGTTCGAGAGTCGCTGGGAAGGCGAGCGTACATGCGTAGACGAAGACGAGGTCGAAAGATGCCAGCACCTCCAGCCATCCCGCCACCTCACCCACTGGCCGACCGCTCAGCAGTTTCGCGGTCGATTGCGCGGCGGCAATGACAACGGGAACGAAAAATGGCAGCGACAGCATTGGCAGCAGCAACTCGGCGAACCGCGTGTTCACGGTCATCGCGCTGAACAGCGTTCCGACCGCAACGAGACCGATCGCGGCGAGCATGGCGATGCCCGCCAACGGCCCCGCGATGTGCGTGAGCGGCACGTTGTACATGATGCCGACGGCCGGGATCGCGAGCGCCTGCACCGCGAGCACGAAGACGAGGTTGGCGAGCGCCTTGCCGAGGAACACGGCCTTCGGGTCGATGGGCGCCACGAGTAGTCCATCAATGGCGCGATCCGCGACTTCGGCGGCGAACGAGCGATGCAGGCCGAGCATTCCCGCGAACGTAAAGATCACCCACAGGACGCCGGGCGCCAGATCGGCGGCGGCGACGGCGGTGGGGTCCCAGGCGAAGAAGAAGATGGTCGACGCGAGGACCGCAAAGATGGCCGCCGAGAAGAATGCGCTTCGGCTACGGAACTCGATGCGCAGGTCTTTCCGCGCGATGAGCCACGCCGCGTCGAGGAGCCCGGGCGGCCTCATGGAGGGCAAAGTAGGGCCCGATATCGCGCGGCGTAAGTGACCGGATCGATGGCGGTTCGGACGTCGTAGCTGGCGAATCGGCCCTCGTTGAGAACCGCGTCCCACGTGGCGAGCGCGAGCCCCTCGTCGATGTTGTGCGTGACGAGGATCAATGCGGCGCCGGCATCCTTGAGGTGAACGAGCGCCTCGGTCAGCACGCCCGCGCCTTGCGCATCGAGGCCCGTGAACGGCTCATCGAGCAACACGATGCTCGGACGATGCACGAACGATCGCGCGATCGACACGCGCTGTTGGAGACCGCGACTCAGCTGCCGCACGAACGTGTCGGCGCGATCTTGGACGCCGAGCGACGCGAGCGACGCGAGCGACGCGGTGCGAGGCTCGGGCACGCCGTAGAGTCGCGCCGCGAATTCGACGTTTTCGAGCGCCGTGAGCTCCGGGTATAACATCGTCTGGTGCGAGATCAGGCCGACGGCGCTGCGCGCGGCGAGACCGAACGGCGAGACCGAGCCACTATTCGGCGCGAGCAAGCCGGCCACGATTTTGAGCAGGGTCGTCTTGCCCGCGCCGTTCGGCCCGAAGATCGCCAGACACTCGTGCGGATCGAGCGTGAAGCTCACGCCCGCGAGCGCGGTGCGACGACCGAAACGACGAGTAATGTTGTCGACGACGACAGCCGGTGGTGCCACGCGGCGGAATCTACTCGACCGTGAAGAACGTCGTCATTCGCGAGAGGATCAGCATCTGCCGGACACGATCATTCGGGTGCCGGAGCGTGATGTGCACGTTGTTCAGCGATGCCCGCTGTTGCACCGCCACCAGCAGCGCGATGCCGCTCACGTCCAGGTCCTCGGTCAGTGCCATATCGAGCGTGACGTCGGTTTCGCCCTGCGCGATCGCATCGTCGATCCAAGCGAGCAGCGCACGGCGAAAGTCGTCCCGGTTCTCGATCGTCAAGCGGGCCGGCACCACGAGGACCATATGGCGTCAGAAGGCGCGATAACGGTGCCGTCGCCGTCCCAACCGAGCTAACGTGAGAAGTCACCAATGGTTGGCGCTTCCGACCGGGTCCGGTGAGCGCGAGCCTCGCTACCGCACTTTGCCGACATCCGTGATTTATGCGAGATTGCGACGACGATGACCGACATCGACGTCCTGCTCGAAGAACACCGCCGTTTCCCTCCCCCGGCGGCCTTCTCGAAGTCGGCAGCAGTCGCCGATCCTGCCATCTACGACAAGGCCAACGCCGACCCCGTGGCGTTTTGGAGCTTGGAAGCCAAACGCCTCGAATGGTTTACCCCATGGCGGACGGCACTCGAATGGCGGCCGCCGCACGTGCGGTGGTTCGTGGGCGGGACGCTCAACGTCTCGGTCAACTGCCTCGATCGCCACATCCGCGCCGGCCTTGGCAACAAAGCAGCGTTCATCTGGGAAGGTGAGCCGGGCGATCGGCGCACGTTGACCTATTGGGAGTTGTCGGTCGAGGTCAACAAGTTCGCGAACGTGCTGCGCGCGCACGGGGTCAACCGTGGGGATCGCGTCGCGATCTATCTGCCGCTCGTGCCCGAAGCGGCGATCGCCATGTTGGCCTGCACGCGGATCGGCGCGATTCACTCCGTGGTATTCGGTGGGTTCTCACCCGACTCTCTGCGCGATCGCATTCAGGATGCGAGTGCCAAGGTGTTGATCACGGGTGATGGGGGATTCCGGCGCGGGCAGATCGTGCCGCTCAAGCGAAACGCGGATCGCGCGCTCGAGGAGTGTCCGTCGGTCACGCGCGTGTTTGTCGTGCAGCGCTTCTCCGGCTCGGCCGCCGAATCGACGCCGATGCATGAAGGGCGCGACATCTGGTGGCATGACGCGATGGCCAGGGTCGGCATGGTGTGCGAACCCGAGCGCATGGACGCCGAGGATGTGCTGTACATCCTGTACACATCCGGCACCACCGGGAAGCCGAAAGGCATCGTGCACACCACCGGCGGATACCTGACAGGCGTTGCCTCGACGATGCGGATGGTGTTCGACCTCAAGCCAGACGACGTGTTCTGGTGTACGGCCGACGTTGGGTGGGTCACCGGGCACTCGTATCTGGTGTATGGGCCATTGGCGAACGCGGCCACCTGCGTCATGTACGAGGGGGCGCCGGATTGGCCGGACAAAGATCGCATGTGGGATATGTGCGAGCGGCACGGCGTCACGATTTTTTACACCGCGCCGACCGCCATACGGGCGTTCATGAAATGGGGGGATCAATATCCCGCGCGGCATGATTTATCCCGGTTGAGGCTCCTGGGATCAGTTGGCGAGCCGATCAATCCCGAGGCCTGGATGTGGTATCGGGAGCGTATCGGCGGTGGCCGGTGTCCCGTCGTAGATACATGGTGGCAGACCGAGACAGGCGCGATTGTGATATCACCGTTGCCCGCTATCACCGAGACGAAGCCCGGGAGCGCTACTATCCCATTACCTGGGTATAGTGCGGAGCTGCTGGATTCGCAGGGGTCGGTCATCCCCGTGGGTGGCGGGTTTTTGGCGCTGACCCGGCCGTGGCCGTCCATGCTGCGCACGATTTGGGGCGACGACAAGCGGTACGTTGACACGTATTTTTCGAAATGGCCCGGTCGTCCGGAGCTCTACTTCGCGGGTGATGGGGCGAAGCGCGACGACGACGGATATTTCTGGATCCTCGGTCGGGTGGATGACGTGCTCAACGTCGCCGGACATCGCATCGGTACGATGGAGGTCGAGTCTGCTCTCGTCGGGCATCCGGCGGTCGCCGAGGCCGCGGTCGTGGGCCGGACGCACCCGATCAAGGGCCAGGCATTGGCGGCGTTTGTGACGTTGCGCGCGGGTCGGGAGTCGACACCGGAGTTGCGCGACGAGCTTCGCGAGTTCGTCGCCGACAAGATCGGGGCGATCGCGCGCCCGGACGACGTGCTGTTCGCGGCAGATCTGCCGAAAACGCGGTCCGGGAAGATTATGCGGCGGTTGTTGCGCGATATCGCCGAAGGACGGACGCTGGGGGACACGACGACATTGGCGGATCCGAATGTCGTCGCGACACTCAAGGCGCAGTACGACGGCCAGGAGTAACGTGTTCACGAAACTCTTCCCCGAGTCCATTTTCCCGCGCAAGCTGAGCGCGGCGGCGGAACGGCGCATGCGCCTGGCGATGGCCCGCGGCGAGGAAGCCATCATCCGCGCGCACGTCGACAACGCGCTCATGTTCGTCGACACGCTCGCCGAGGAGCTGTCGTTCGATCGCGCCATCGACACGTATATACGAGTCATGGGAGTTCCCGAGCCTTTGGCCAGCACGGTCGCCACACGCGCGCTGGTCGCGCTCGGCCAGGATCTCGTCCCCTATCGCCGCCGGTCTCGCGAGCTCGAACGCGCCGCGGCGGCGGCTAGCGGGGAGGCGGGAGTGCCGCCGATCGAAGAAGACTCGAAGCCGCGGCTACGGCTGAACGACGCGTCCGAGGCTCGCGGTCGTGTCAAGCGGGCGTAGCTCGCGATAGTCCGCGACGCTGGCGATCAGGATCAGCGTCACGATCGCGGCGGACGACAAGCAATAAATACAATACGCGTGGATCACGAACGCTTCGAGCGACGTGAGATAGGCCGTGAATATGAACCCGAGTGCTGCCTCGGCGAGCAGGATCGCCGAGAGTCGGCGAGACTCGGTGAAGCGGGACAGGGTACCCGCGATCGCGGTCGCGAGAACGGCCACGTAGTACGCGACGCCCCATGCGGCGACCGGTAGGCCGAGGAACTTCGCCCATCTGCTCATCTGCACGGTCTCGCACGAGCCGATCGAGCAACTCAGTTGGCCGATGTACCCCAGCTTGTACAGCGTGAGATAGGCCGAAATGAAAACGCCGCCCAGTGCGAGGACGGCGATGACCATGCGCTTGGTCATTATTTCGTGGCGACTCGCTTCGCCGGGACGGCCGCCGAGTCGACGAGGGCCTTGAACTGATCGTAGGGAATCACGCCGGGGATCTCCTTGTCGCCGATCACGAACGTCGGCGTCTGGCTGACCTTGCGGCGCTCCCCTTCGGCCTTGTTCGCCTGGATGTCGCGAACATGGGCCTGCGAGGTGTAGCATGCGCGCCATTTGTCGACGTCGAGACCGAGGTCCTTGGCGTAGCCCTCGAAGATGGACGACGGGTTGCCAGTCGCCTGCGTGTTCCATTGGTCCTGCCCTTGGAACAGGCGGTCGTGCATCTCCCAGAACCGTCCCTGATCGTTCGCGCAGGCGGCGGCTTCCGATGCGAACCACGTGTTCTTGTGCATCGGAAGCGGGAAATCGTAGTAGTGATAGCTCGCCTCACCGGTCTCGACGATGCGCTTCCGGACGTCCGGTTCTGTGACGACCGCGAAGTTGCCGCAGGCGGGGCACTCGAAATCCGCGAACTCGATGATCTGCACCGGCGCGTCGGGCTTGCCGAGCAGATAGCCCTTGGCGGGGCCGAGCGATGCCGGGTCGGCGACGGTCGTGGCGATCGGCGGCGCCTTTGGCTGGTTCATGACGTAGACGATGGCGATCACACCGACCGCGGCGAGCAGACCCAGCGCGGTGAGAAAGCGGGCGTTCGACTGGCGCGCGGGCGGTTTGCGGCGCGTGGCTACCATGATGGGGGTCCGTCTTCGTCTTCGGGTGTCCAGTCGGTCGGCTCCCACTTGGCCTCGCCGGCCGATTGCGCCTCGGAGACGATCCGCCGGCTTTCGGCGATCTCGGGCGTGTCGTACGTGGCGCGCACCTCGTAGTGAAAGAGCTCACTCTTGGCGTCGCCGATCAGCTTCATTAACTCGGGAGCATGGGCCAGGAGCTCCCCTTTGGCCTGAAGCGCCTGAATCCGCGCGGCAAGCGTGAGCAACAGTCGCTCGAGGTTCCGCCGTCGTCCGTCGTCGTACGTCTCCTCGGCCATATTCGCAAGATATCTGATAGATTTGCCCGCGTGAAGATCGATCTTCTGGCCGAACTAGAGTGGCGTGGCCTTAAATACCAGCATACCGCGGGACTCGCTGAGGCGCTGGCGGCCGGACAGGTGGCTGCCTATTGCGGCTTTGATCCGACGGCGGACAGC
The DNA here is from genome assembly GCA_035486035.1 of Gemmatimonadaceae bacterium. Classification (GTDB taxonomy): domain Bacteria; phylum Gemmatimonadota; class Gemmatimonadetes; order Gemmatimonadales; family Gemmatimonadaceae; genus DASRDS01. Next base: position 5,828 of record DATHNL010000051.1, on the reverse strand, counting down.
CTCCACGTCGGTAGTCTTGTCCAGATTATGGGACTGGTCCATCTCGAACGGAGCGGGCATCGGCCGGTTCTTCTGGTGGGTGGCGGCACTGGGCTCATTGGCGATCCGAGTGGCAAGGCCAATGAGCGGCAGCTGGTCGATCAAGCGACGATCGAGACCAATGCTCAGCGCATCGCGGATCAAGTCCGCCGATTCGTGACGTTCGACCTGGTGAACAATGCCGAGTGGTTGACATCGCTCAACCTCGTTGAGTTCCTCCGCGATGTCGGGAAGCACTTCACGGTCAACTACATGCTCCAAAAGGAGTCCGTCAGCGCGCGGATGGACGCTGGCATTTCGTTCACCGAGTTCTCGTACATGCTGCTCCAAGCGTACGACTTTCTGGAGCTGCATCGGCGGCAAGGGGTGACCTTGCAAATCGGGGGCAGCGATCAGTGGGGGAACATCACGGCCGGCATTGAGCTCATTCGCCGGACCACGGGCAACGAGGCGAACGCGCTCACGTTGCCGCTCGTGACGAACTCCGCGGGGACGAAATTCGGGAAGACCGAGTCTGGCACGGTCTGGCTCGATCCGGCGAAAACGTCACCGTATCAGTTCTATCAGTTCTGGATCAACATCGACGACCGGGACGTTGGCCGGTACCTGCGCTACTTCACGCTGTTCGATCGCGAGGAGATCGAGTCGCTCGAGGCGCGAGTCGCGCAGTACCCGGAACGACGCGAGGCGCAAAACGCACTCGCGCGCGATGTGACCACGCGCGTGCACGGGTCGGACGCGGCCGCGAGCGCCGCACGGGTGTCGGCCGTCTTGTTCGGCGCGAGCCCGAGCGACCTCACGGTGGACGATCTGGCCACGCTCCGGAGTGAGATGCCCTACGTGACGGCGAACTTCGACAAGGCAATCGACGCGGTCGAGCTGACGGCGGGACACGGCATCCTCGCCTCGAAGGGTGAAGCGCGGCGGCTCATCCAGCAGGGCGGCCTCTACGTGAATGACCGTCGTGTGACGCCCGAGACGACCACGATCGGTACCGACGATCTGCTGGCGGGGCGTTACGTGATCCTGCGCAAGGGTGCGCGGAATCGCACGCTCATCGAGTTCGTCTAGACCGTGGATCGAAGGCGTCGCGGAGCGCGTCGCCGAGCAGGTTGAACGCCATGACGGCCGCGCCGATCGCGAGGCCCGGCGCGACGGAGGTCCATGGTGCGTGGCGCAGCTGGGCGAGGTCGCGGCCGTCGGCGATCATCGAACCCCACGACGGCGTCGGCGGTTGCACGCCGAGTCCGAGGAATGAGAGGGCTGCTTCGGCCATGATCGCGCCCGCGATGCCGAGGGTGGCGGCGATGATGACGGGCGCGACGACGTTCGGGAGCACGTGGCGGACAATGATGAGACGGTCGCGTGCACCCAAGGCGCGGATTGCCTGCACGAACTCGAGCTCGCGGACGACGAGCACCTGTCCGCGCACGAGGCGCGCCATGCCAGCCCAGCCCACCAAGCCAATCGTCGCGAATACGACGACGAGTGAGGGGGAGAGCGCGGCGACCATCGCGATCAGCAGGAGCAGCGTGGGGAATGCGAGCGTCACATCCGCCAATCGCATGATGATCTCGTCGACCCAGCGGCCGTAGAAGCCGGCGAGCAGGCCAAACGTCAGGCCGAGCGTGACGGCGATGCCTTGTGAGATGAATCCCACTGCGAGCGACACACGGGCGCCGTATATCAATCTCGCCCACACATCTCTCCCCGCTCCGTCCGTACCGAGCCAGTGCGCGGCAGATGGTGCCTGCAGGCGGATCCCCAGGTCCTGCGCAATCGGGTCGCCTCGGGCGATGAGTGGCGCAACCAACGCCGCACCGGCTATGGCGAGAATCAGTGCCGCGCCGACGACCCCACGAGGGTCAGACCTGAGGCGACGCCACGCGTTCACACTTGCTGTCTCAAGAGCGAGAGTCGCTCGGCGGCGCGCTCCAGCGTCTCGCGCTTCTTGCAGAACGCGAAGCGAACGAGTTTCCGGCCCAATTCTTTGTGATAGAAAAAGCTGGTCCCAGGCACCGTCGCCACGCCGCCTTCTCGCGCGAGCCATGTGGCGAACGTCGTGTCGTCGTCCCCCGACAACTCCGAAAAATCAGCCAAGATGTAATACGCGCCCGCGGGCTCGGTGAAAATAAAACCCGCTTCCCGCAGCGCGGCCGAGAGAATCGTCCGCCGCTCGCGATATTCCTGCGCGAGATGATTGAAGTAATCGGCATCAAAGGCGAGTCCAACCGCACCGGCCGCTTGCAGCGGCGCTGGCGCGCCGACCGTCAAAAAATCGTGGACTTTGCGAATGGCGTCTGTTGCCTTCGGTGGGGCTATCGTGTAGCCGAGCCGCCAGCCGGTGCAACTGAAGGTCTTTGACAGTCCAGATATCGTGACGGTTCGATCGCGCATACCAGGGAACGCCGCGAGCAGATGATGATGACCGCTGTAAATAATGTGCTCGTAGATCTCGTCGGTGAACGCCCAGGCGTCATGCTCCTGACACAATGCCGCGATCACTGTGAGCTCATCTCGGGTGAACACGCGGCCGCTGGGGTTGTGCGGCGTGTTCAGAACGATGGCTTTGGTTTTGGGCGAGAAGGCGGCGCGCAGCTGATCCAGATCGAGCTTCCACCCCGGCGGCTGGAGTGGCACGAATTTCGGCTTCGCGCCAGCGAGGATCGCGTCGGGCCCATAGTTCTCGTAGAACGGCTCGAACACGATGACCTCGTCGCCGGGATCGATGAGGGCCAGGAACGTCGACGCCATCGCCTCCGTCGCTCCGCAGGTCACGGTGATCTCGGTCTCCGGATCGACCGGCATATCGTACCAGCGCCGATACTTCTCGGCGATCGCGATCCTGAGGGGCGCCGAGCCCCAGGTGATCGCATACTGATTGATGTCGCCATGGATCGCGGCGCACGCCGCGTCCTTCATGGGCGAGGGCATCGGGAAGTCGGGGAATCCCTGCGCGAGATTGATCGCGCCGTACTTTTGCGCGACCCGCGTCATCTCGCGGATCACCGACTCGGTGAACGTCCCCGCCCGCTGCGAGCTCTTCACGTCGCACTCCCTGCAAGGGTTCTGAGCGCCTGTCTCACAATATCCGCTACTGTATCGCCCGCCGCCGCCCGCACCGCCCGCTCGGCATCCGGCCGCGCGTAGCCGAGCGACACGAGCCCACGGATAGCGTCTTCCGCGTTGCCGCGCAGCGGCACGCCTACGGGCTCCTCGCCGGCCACATCGTCGAGCTTGTCCGCGAGATCAAGGACAAGCTGCTCGGCTTTCTTTCGTCCCACCCGCGGGACCGTCTGCAATGTCGCAATATCCTTCTCGCGAATCGCCCGAACCAGCCGATCCGAGTTGAGCGCCGAGAGTAACGCGAGCGCCAGCGCCGGCCCGACGCCTTTCGCGCCGAGCAGGGCTCGAAAGATGCGCCGATCGCGCGGCGTCGAGAAACCGAATAACTGCCACGCGTCCTCTTTGACGACGAGATGCGTGCACAGGGCGACCTCTTCGCCGACCGCAGGCAGCTTCTCGTAGACGCTGAGGGGCACGGCGATCTCGTAGCCGACGCCGGCGACCATGATCTCGAGATGATCGATCTCTTTGGCCGCGAGTCGGCCGTGAATGCGACTGATCACGCTCGGACCGTCGTGAGACAATAGGTCAGCGCGGCGGCCACCCCGTCGGAGGCATCCGTCGGCCGCGGCGCAGTCTTGAGGCGCAGCATGCGCATCATCATGTATTGCACCTGCTCTTTCGTCGCGCCACCCGCGCCTGTGACCGCCTTCTTGATTTCCCGTGGCGGGTACTCATGTACCGGAATCCTGGCCTGTGCACCGGCCAATAGGATAACGCCTCGCGCGTGGCCGAGGACGATCGTCGCTCTGACATATCGCGCGTAGAAGATGTCTTCGACCGCTAGCGCCGAGGGCGTGTGACGATCGATGAGATCGCGAATGCCCTCGTAAATGTCATTGAGGCGCTGGGGGAGGGCATCGCGAGGATTCGTGCGTATCACCCCGCACTCGACAAGCGATGGCCCATCGCTTTGCACCACGCCGTATCCCGTGACGGCCGTGCCGGGATCGAGCCCCAAGACGATCAGAACCGCTTACGCGCCGGCGAGGTCCGGCACGTCCATGTCGAAGTTGGCCTCGACCTTCTGCACGTCGTCGAGGTCCTCGAGCTCCTCAAGGAGCCTGAGCAGCGACTCCGCGGTCTTGCCCTCAACGCGCACCGTATTCTTCGGCACCCATGCCAGCTCGGCTTCTTTTGTCGGGATGCCATGGGCCTCGAGCGCTCCCTTGACGGTGCCAAGCGACGCAGGATCCGTTGTCACGACAAACAAGTCCCCCTCGCGCTCGACATCCACGGCCCCCGCGTCGAGCGCCGCTTCCAGCGTCGCGTCTTCGTCGCGGCCCGTGGCGTCGATGCTGATCTGCCCTTTGCGCTCGAACATCCACGCCACCGAGTTCGTCGCGCCGAGATTTCCGCCGCCACGGGAGAGCTTGTGCCGGACTTCGGCGACTGTTCTCGTTGGGTTATCGGTGACCGCTTGGATCAACAAGGCCACACCGCCAGGCCCGAAGCCCTCGTACATCACGTCGGTATAATCGACACCCTCGAGCTCCCCGGTGCCCTTCTTGACGGCGCGTTCGATGTTGTCCTTTGGCATCGAGGCGGCTTTGGCATTCTCGATGGCGGTCCGAAGACGCGGGTTACCCGCCGGGTCGCCGCCACCGACTTTGGCCGCGATCGTGATCTCACGAATCAGCTTCGTGAACTGCGCTCCGCGCTTGGCGTCGGTCGCGGCCTTGTAGTGCTTGATTTGTTTCCATTTACTGTGGCCCGCCATGCCACAAATCTAATCCAGCAGATCCTCGAACCGCAGCCACTGCTTGTAGAAATAGAGGTCGATGTACCCGGTCGGCCCGCCCCGGTTCTTGAGCGCCGAGAGCTCGGTCGCGCCTTCGACCGCCTGCCCGCCGCCGTACATCTCCTCGCGGAACAACCCGAGCACTATGTCGGCGTGTTGCTTCACCGTGTGTTGTGAGCCGAAGTCGTCGAGCCTTGGTCGGGGGTCGGCCCGGGTCTTATCCAGGCCCGGAAGATGTGCCGTCACCAGGAGCGCCACGCCGAGCTCCAACGCCGCCGCCTTGAGCCCACGCACGGCGTCTTCACCCTCGGGGAGCCCTTGCAACGAGTCAATGATGCCGAGCTTCAAGCCCTCGACCGCGCGCAGCGCGTCGCGGATTTCGGCCGGCAACCGGTCGACCATGAGCGGTACGTCGCGCATCCGCAGCGTCGCGGCGGCGACACTTGCCCGCGTCACTTCATCCAGCGCGCCGCGACGGAGATCATCGATACGCGCCCGTCCCTCGACGGCCAGCATGCGCTCATACACCCGTTCAGCGGTCATCTCGGCCGTGTAGTACCGGACGACGCACCCGCGCATGGCGGCCCTCATCGCGATACCGAGCGCCAGCGCTGACTTGCCGCTACCGACATCGCCGCCAAGCACCACCAGGTCGCCTGTTCGGAGGCCGCCGCCGAGCATCTTGTCGACGGTCGCGAACCCCGTAGGTACGGTATCTCCCGCCGGCGCCCCGTCGGCCAGGCCGTCGATCCGGCGGAGCAATTGGGACAAAGGCGAGATATCTGGAGGCCGGCTCACGCCCATAGACGACGGTGAGTCGTGTAAGTCAGATTGGGGCGTGCCGGCGGCAGCCCAGTCCCCGTACAAGCAGATCCCTGGCCCGGTCGACCGGGTCACGTTTTTCACGATGCAGCGCCGGCAC
>DATHNL010000050.1:0-8175 GCA_035486035.1 Gemmatimonadaceae bacterium | reverse complement strand
CCCGGCGTCGAACGCGAGTCCATACAGAAATGGCTTGAGGGACGACCCGGGCTGCCGCAGGGATATCACCATGTCCGTCTGGCCGGCACTATCGGCCCAGAAATCGGGCGACCCGACCCAGGCGAGGATCTCGCCGGTTCGATTCGAGAGCACGACAACGGCCGCTTGTCGCACGCCGCGATCGTGCAGCGCATCGACCGTCGCTCTGACTTCGCCCTCGATCTCTTCCTGCAAGCCCAGATCGAGCGACGTCGTGACATCCCCGTGGGTATTCGTACTTAACACGTGTGCCACAAAATGGGGCGCCGAGAACTCGTGGGAGGGGTCGGGCGATACCAACGGCTCCCGGCGCGCGCGCATCGCGTCCGCGGCGGTGGCGTAGCCCAGTACGCGCATGCGCGTCAGCGCGTATGCACGTCTCGCGCGGGCGCGCGCGGGAGCCGTGAATGGATTTTCGCGCGAGGGCGAGTGCGCCATTCCCGCGAGCAGCGCGGCATGGGCCAAGCCGACTGAGCTCGCGGTCGTGCCAAAATACAATGCGGCGGCAGCCGACACGCCGACGGCGCCTTGGCCGAGGTCGATGCGGTTCAGGTACTGCTCGAGGATCTCTTGCTTCGTGAGATGCGCGTCGAGACGCAACGCCCAGGCGATCTGCGCGAGTTTGCCCGGCCAGGAGCGACCGGCGCCCGTCAGCTCGCGCGCGAGTTGCATCGTGATCGTCGATGCGCCGGACACGATCCGGCCCGAGCGGGCATCCGACACGAATGCACGCGCCATCGCTCGAAGGTCGACACCGTGGTGCTCGAAGAACCGGCGATCCTCGACCGCCAGAAATGCCTGCACGACCTGCGGGTCTATACCTGAGAGTGAGACCCAGCGCTGACGGGTGCCGTCGGACGCTCGCGTGGTGCGCAGCACAATCCCATGTCGGTCACGCAGCGTCACGCTCGGCGCCGCTGGAGCCGACAGCATGTGCTTGGGGACCGGGAGCGCTACCCAGCCTGCGAAGGCCACGACCGCGACCACGGCGGCGATGACGGCCCGGCGCATGATTACCTTCATTTCTGCGTTACCGTGAACACGCCGCCGTCGGAGCGCCCTTGTACCGCCGGATTGTACATCTCGGTCGCCGTCGCGGGCGGCCGAATGAAAATCCCCGGCGTTGTTGCACGGGCGACGTAGGAGACGGTGTACTTCCCCGCCCACAGCTCTGTCGCCACGTAGACGACACGATCATCCCGCATCTCTCGATGATCGAACGGCGACCACCAGCCACCATCCCAGTATCCGTAGCCCCAAGTCTCAGTGGATTGCTCCCATTCCTTCACCCCTGGCCCAGGCAACCCGCTCGTCGCGAGACTCAGGTCGACCGCCTCCAGCCCTGCCGGCAACGGATCGTCGAGCACAACGAACTGCCGGTCCTCGCGAACCGTGACCCGCAGCTGCACGCGCACGAGATCGCCCTCGGCGACCGAGACCACCGGAGCTTTGCTGTCGTACTTCTCGTACCAGCGCTCGACCGTGATTCCCTGATCGTCGGGCGTCACGTTCCGCCGCAGCGGGACCTCATTGACCGTGATGTAGTAGTAGACCGGGGTATCGTTCGCGCCGCCGTTCGCGGTCAGCGACAGCTTGAGCCTCCCATGGTCGAGCAGCCCCGCGAGCGATGACACCGAGTCAACTACGTGCCCTCCGGAGTGTATGGTCATGCCGCGCGCAACGGCGGCGCGTTCGGCGGCGTCGTACGCCGAGAGCGCCGTGACGAGCGCCGCCAGATCGTGGGTCGTCCAGAGCCACTCGTATTGGCCGGCGCGCGATTGTTGGACCAACGTCTCGACGAGCGGACCGATCAGCGGGTGCCCAGGATCCACGGCTAGCGTGGCGAGCAGCACTTCGGCTGTCATCCATGTGGTTCGCGGGAAATACCAGGCGTGTAGCGCGGAGTCTGGGAATACCGCGCGGCGTCCCTCGATGTGCGCCATCGCCCACTCGGGCTCGAGCAGGGCGCGGGCGATACTGACGCCATCGCTCCGCCCAGCGATCACCGAGGCGAGTCGCGCGCGGTCGATTGGCCACAACTGTGCGGCTTGCCGCACGAGGTCGTCCTCGGCCGCGATATTGGGGCGGCCGACGCGGCGCAAGAACGCAACCGCCGATACGCGCTCGCTGAGCGGTGCGCCGGCTTCGCTATAGATCTCCGTGACTGGCGACATCGGCGCCTTACCCGTGCTCGCGACTCCGAGCATGTAGCGACCGAGTCGCGCGAGGACGCTGTCGTCGACCGCTAGACCCGCCACGCGGGCGCCGACCAACAGCTCGCCGGCGTAGGCGCTCAAGTACGGCGATGTCCAGTCGTTCGCGTCCCACAGGCCGATCCCGCCGTCGGCGCGTTGCCGGCGGCTCAGAATGCCGACGGCGAGTCGGAGTTGGCGTTTGACGTCCGCGGTGTCGATGAGACCCGTCGGGGCGGCGCGCAACAAGGCCAATAGCGGCAGCGCCTCGCTCGTGACCTGTTCCGAGCAGGCGTACGGGTACACGTACAACGACTTGGCAGCGCCGCTGATCATCGCCAGCACCGAGGCGCCCGCGCTGATCGATACTGTGGATCTGGCCGGGTCCGTTCCCTCGGGCAGCGGCAGCACGATCGTCGCCGTATCGCGGAGTGCGCCGGCGATGGTGTGGGCGCGTGGCGTGAAGTCCGGGCGCACTGGCACGCTCAATCTGACACGGTCAGCGTCGGCACGCGCTTCGCGCGGCCGAACGCCTAGAGTGAACGTCACGCTATCGCCCGGTTGCCCCGGTTGACCCGGTTTCGCCGACATCGCCGGTATCGCGAACGGGAACCGGACTTCGACGCCTCGACCTGGCGCGACCAACGCGTCCTGCTCCACAGCGCCGTGGTTCCCGCCACGGAGATCAGCGCCGCGCACTTCGGCATGTACGCGTACGGCGGCGGAGCCGCCGGCGCGCTGATTGACGACGCCACCGGCGGCGAACGTGTCGCCGGCGCGCACGAACCGAGGCAACGCGGGCCGTATGAGCAGCGGCCGAGTGACGAGGAGCGGAGTCTGGGCGCTGCCATACCGATCGCCGCTGGTGACAGCGACCGCCATGACGCGGAACGTCGTCAGGTTATCTGGCAGCTTGGCAACGGCAACCGCGTGCCCCGCCAAGTCGGTGACCACCGAAGACAGGAAGAAGGCGGTGGTTTGGAAGCGAGATCGCAACACATCGCCCCCGTCCGCACCACCACCACCGCCAGGCGCGCGACGACCCTTCTCTCCCTCGGGGACCTGTGGCGCAACCGATGAGAGATTGCTCGACAGCCGTACGCCGAGGCCGCGCTCGGCGTAGAGTAAGCCGACGGGATTCGGCGTCTTGTATCCGGTGAGCGCCAGCACGCCTTCGTCTACAGCCCACAGCGTAACCTCGGAGCGAGGTCCCCTGACCTGGATGGCGACACGCGCCGAGTCGCCGGGACGATACTCGGTCTTATCGGGATCGAGCGAGACCGCCAATGTCTTCACTGCGGGAAGTACTCGAACAGACGCGTACCCGACGCGGATCGTCGGCCGACCGGGATCGTCAAGCTTGCCAGGCGGGGCCGAACGCCCGCGGGTCGCGAAGACCGAGACGAAGGCATTCGGCACGAACGCCTCCGTGATCGGGATTTTGAGAGTGGTCGATCCATCCTTTATATGGATACGGCGCTGCTCGATGATGCCTTCGCGCTCGACCGTCAGCCACGCCTCGACGTTCGTGATCGGCGATGCCACGAGCATGGTGGCGGTGTCACCGACTGCATACGAAGCCCGGTCGGCGACGACGTTCATCTTGAATTGGGACTCATCGTCCCACGGCACCCACCCTGGGCCAGTCACCCACCGCGCCAGCGAAGTGAACACCGGCCGCCCGCTCGCGTCCGCGGCGGTCCACGTCACGGCATACTCCCCGCCGTTCCGTGGAGTCACCGAGCAGGAGACCGGGTCAGTGCGCGTCGTGACGTCGCACTTGCCGACGGTGTCGATCACCCAATCGCCGACGAGATCAGATACGCCATTGCGCACCCGGCGCACTTGATGCCACTCGCGCCGGGTCACGACACCTCGCACCGCCACACCCGCCACGCGATCGCCCGTCGGACGGACCGCGATGATGTCGATCGCCACCGGGGTGCCTGCGGTCCAGAAGTACACGGATCCATGCACCTTGGCCGCGATATAGAACGCGGCCGGATGCACGATCGTCGACGCGCTCGCAACGACGTTCTGCCGGTTGACATCGGTGACGGTCGCCTGCACGTGCACGCGGGCGCCACGTCCCTTGGATGGACGCGGCAAGTTCACTCGCCACGCGAGCCTCCCCGCGCCGTCGAGCGTGTCGGTTCCGCTGGCGAACACGCTTTGGGGTTCGCCCGACTCGGCCGCCTGGCCATCGTCCTCCCACCAGCGACCGTCACCGATCTCCCATCCGTCAGTCCCTGGGATCTGGAGGTCCCAAGGCCAGAGATCGGTTTGCACGGCCTGCCATTGGACGGCGGCGCGGGCCATCGGCGCGCCAAAGAGATAGCGCGCTTGCGCTACGAGCCGCATCGAATCGCCCGCGAATGTCGGCGCGCTATCGGTGCTCACGTCGACCAGGAACTCCGGCGGGCGATACTCGGCGATTCGCACGCTGGCGAATCCGAGCGTGCGCCAGGTGCCCAGCTCGTGAACACGGGCACGAACGCTGTACGTTCCCAGGCCAGCGTTCGACGGGATCGAGAACGTCACGTCCGTTGTGCCGAACGCGGAGAGGTGGACCGTCGTGTCTTTTATGAGCGCGAACTCGCGGTCGTGAAGCTCCCAGCGAAGTGAGTCGCCAGCTGCAGGAACCTTCAGATTGCCGAGAAGTCCGCGCCGCACGATGGCTTTAGCGTGGATCGATTCGCCGGGACGGTAAATCCCCCGATCCGTGAACACGGCAACGGCACCGGGCAAGCTCGAGGTCCCGAACGCTGGTTGCACATTGAACTGCCACGGACTCAGGTCGGGCTCATAGCCACCAACGCCAAGAACCGCACGATCATCGCCGAGCCGGGCTTCGACGAACCCGGTGAAGGTGTTCGGTCCCTCGGCGTTGTCGTTGTCGTCCTCCTCCTCCTCATGCTTATTGGGTGTGTATCCGTTGAGATGAGCGACGCCGTCGGCGTCAGTCGTCGCACTAGCGACAGGCGAACCCGAGGCGTTATGCAGCGTGACGCGCACGCCAGCACGTGGCTGGCCATCGGCCGCACCGGTAACCCAGACGGCGCCCCGATCGGCGCCGATCTTCGCGTGAACGCCGAGGTCGCTGATCTCTAGCACGGCGACGGGCGCGGATTCGAGCAGGGAGCGCCGGGACAACCGCGGCGGTTCGCTGATACTGATGCCAGTGACTTTCACCGCGACGAGCGTCGTATCGCCGCCGGGCAAGCGGAGCAGGGTGACGAAGCCTTTGTCGCGGACATTCGTCACGGGGATCCGGCGCTCGATCGCATGGGTCGACAGGCGGCGCCAGAGTCCGCCGACGTTCCACGGCGAAGCGGCCAGCAGCTCGGAGCGCAGCGAGTCGGACACTGGTGTCAAGTACGCCACGAGTGTGTCGACATTGACGTGCTGGATCGCCAGCGTACGGAATCCGGTGCGTTCGACCAGCAGCCGACCAAACGGATAGTCGACGGCCGGCTCGACGCCCGGTGTCCGAAGACCGGTCGCCGTGTTGCCGGAGAGACGTTGGCCGAACACGTCCCGGATCGCGGTATCCGCCACGACCGCGTACGTCGAACGGGGCACGAGTCGCGCGTCGAGCTGCCAATGGGTCGCCTCGAGCGCCGTGTCACTCATCGTGAAGGGGGTCGCCGGGAATATCGTGACATGCCGGCGGACTTCGCTGCCGCGAATCGGTGTCGAGAAGCGAACTTCGATGGGGCCCGTCGGGCACCCTTCATTGAAGGCGCACCCCACGGCGTCGAGGGTGAACGCTCCGTACGTGCGGAACACCCACGACACCGTGCCGACCACGAGCTGGCCGCGGCACCCCACGGGAAGGCGCGAGCGCGGTGTCAGCGTCACGACTCGACGGAGCGAGTCCGGCATATCGGGACGTGGCTGGTGATATCGCCATGGGTCTGTGTCGTTCAACGGTCGCGCTGACCCGGTCACGTCCAACGGCACCTGGCCGCCGCAGCGAGGGTCGAAGACGAGGTGCGCTGTCTCGAGCAGCGCCTGGTCAGGCGGCACGCTCCAGGCAACCTCGAACGCTGATCTCGGCTCGACGAATCTCCCATCGGAGTCGGGATTCGCCGGAGTACCCCAGATCGGCGTGGGGCCGAGCGTCTTGAACGAGAATCGATAGGGCTCGGGGAGCTTGCTCCCGTCCATCGCGTGGAAGCTTGGGGACACGACGACCGTGTAGGTCGCGCCGGGCGTCAGCGGATGCGCCGGTGTGAGGCGAATCGTGATCGGGTCACGCCATTCGAGCGTCCCGGGAATCTCGGGCTCGACGTTGACGATCGTGCGCGGATCGATCGTGTAGTCGAGCGAGCCCGCGACCGGACGATCGAACACGATCGTGATCGTCGCAGCGGGTGACGCCGTCGCATCTGGGTTGGTGCGCAGCACGCGCAACGGTGGCCGACCGCCGGACAGCAGTCCGGCGGCGGCCACAAAGAGAGCGAGTTGTCGGGAGTGCATCGGCGGATCCGAAGAGTCGGAGCGGCCGATACACTACACTACGTTTTCAGATTGTCAACTGCGCGTCGCTGCGGCGAAGCTCTCGAGCTCCTGACCCCAACCCATCGTGCCATCCAACCCGGCGCGCATCGACTCGGCACCCTCGCCGAACCGCTCCATGTTCCGATGCTCGAGATCGACGCGCGTGCCGTTCGATCCATCGGGCGTGAATCGCACTTCGACCTCGGTCACGAATTTGTCGTTGTACTGCCACGTGCCGTCGATCTGCCACGCGAGCACGATCCGCTTCGGCGGCTCCCAGGTGATGACATATCCCCACGTGCACTCGGATCCGTCGACGCCACGCTCGTACCAGCGGCCGCCCTGCCGCGGCTCGAGGACGACGGACTCGCGTGGGACTTTCATGATCGAATGGTCCGCCAACCACCACTTGCTCATTCGGGCCGTGAAAACCTCGAACGCCTTCTGTGGTGAGACGGCTACGCGCACGGTCTTCTGCACCGGTGCGGGCGTCTGAATCGCTGTCATCAGTTGTCCTCGTTGAGTGATCGCTCGGCTTCCGCCTTGAATGCGCCCAGTGCGCCGTCCCAGAACCGATCCAACCACGCCCGCAGCACGGTGAGCCCCGCGGCGTCGACGCGATAGACACGACGCGCTCCCTCGGCGCGATCGATCACGAGACCGGCGGCCTTGAGCACCGCGAGGTGCTGCGAGACCGCGGGCCGACTGACTGGCAGCTCGCGGGCGATCTCGCCGACAGCCATAGGCTTTCGCGCGATCCGCTCGAAGATCTCCAGGCGCGTGGGGTCACCGAGGGCTTTGAGTGCTGGATGATGGTTAGTCTTCACTTACCGTAAGTATACACTAACCTCAACAACATCGTCAAGCCCTACGTATACTGGGCCATGATCGCACTCCCTCTATTAATGATGTTGGCCCAGGCCCAGACGCCGGACTCGCTTCTCACCACCGTCCGTGCGCTCGGTGGCGCTGTCCCCGGCGAGCTCCCGATCGCCGTGAGCTATCTGAACGCCTATGAAGACTCCGGCACCGTCGGCAATGCCGTCGACGGCGCGGGATCATCGAAAGCGTTCTCCGTGACGGGCGTCTTCCAAGTTCGATTCCGCCACGGCTGGATCATGGTCGACGCGGCCATGGACTCAGCCGCGTTGCACCGCGGCCGCTCGTTCAAGGCCGACAACTTCGCGCAGATCGAGACGGCGCTCGAGAAGGCCAACCTGATCGTGATCACGCACGAGCATGTCGACCACGTGCAGCCGCTGGTCAAGGGGCCGATCGCCGACCAGGTCGCGCCGCACACGCTGCTCACCCGCGAGCAGATCGAAACGCTCCTCACCAAACCCAAGGTCGCGTTCACCTCGATGGACTCGTCGCAGGTGCGCCGCTACCTCGTCGTCGAGTATGAGAGAGCGCTCCCGATCGCGCCCGGCGTCGTGCTCAT
>DATHNL010000049.1:0-3088 GCA_035486035.1 Gemmatimonadaceae bacterium | reverse complement strand
CGGCGCGCTATGCTCGACCGGGTGGGTCATGAGCAGATCCAACTCCTGCGGGCGGTCCGCGACACGTCAGCGGACCCGGACCAACGGAGCGCGTCGCTCTCCTCGCTGCTGTTCTCCATCAACTGCATCGCGGCGGGGTTTGGCACAACGGGATAAGGTTGGATACATTGCTGCGCTCATTTACCCTGGAAACCCATGGCTCTCTCGATCGCCGTCCGCCGCGCTGAACTGACCGATACTCCACTACTGGTCATCGCCCTGCCACCTGATTCGCAGGTCCCAGCGGCGCTGACCAGCCTCGACACCGCCCTCGCCGGCGCACTCGATCGCACGTTGCGGCGTAAGGATTTCCGCGGCTCTCGCGATGAGACACTTCACCTGGCTGGCGGCACGACTGGCCCGCAGCGGGTGCTCTTGGTCGGCCTGGGCAAGGGCGACCGCGTGATGGCGCTCCGGCGGGCGGCCACGCTCGCCGGTCGAAGGGCCCACGGCATGGGCGTCGGCTCGCTCACATTCTTCGCCGGCGCGCTTGGCGAGCGCGAGGTCGAGCAAATCGCGATCGGGCTGCAGCTCGGCGCCTGGGAATACGCGGATCTCAAGTCCCAGCCGCCAGAGGACGAACGCCGCGCGCCGCTGTCGAATGTCACGATCTCGCTCGGCGACCCGCAGTTGGCGATCGCGGACGCCGAGCGCGCCGTGAGCGCCGCCCGCGCGATCGGCACTGGCTACGACATCGCGCGCCGGGCAGCGCAGATGCCCGGGAACCTCTGTACGCCCGACTATCTCGTCGAGACCGCCCGGGAGATCGGCAAGCGGCACAACCTCGAGATCGTAGTACTCGGCCGCAAAGAGATGGAAGAGCTGAACATGGGTTCGTTCCTCTGCGTGGCGCAGGGCACGCCGCAGGATCCCAAGCTCATCGTGCTCCAGTACCGCGGCAGCGTGCAAACCGAGAAGCCCATCGCGCTCATCGGCAAAGGCCTGTGCTTCGACAGCGGTGGCATCTCGATCAAGCCGGCGCAGGGCATGGAGTTCATGAAGTTCGACATGTGCGGCGCCGCCGGCGTGCTCGGCGCGATGGAAGCGATCGCCGCGCTCAAGCTCAAGCTCAATGTCGTCGGGCTCATTGGCGCGACGACCAACATGCCGTCAGGCGTCGCAGTCAAACCCGGCGACGTCGTCAAAGCGTCCTCGGGTAAGTCGATCGAGGTGATCAATACGGACGCCGAGGGCCGCCTCGTGCTCGCCGACGTCCTCACGTACGCCAAGCGGTTCGAGCCGGCGGCCATGGTAGACGCGGCCACCCTGACCGGCGCCGTCGTGATCGCCCTCGGCCACGCCGCCACCGGCGTGTTCGGCACCGACCACGACCTCGTCAACGAGCTCCTTGCCGCCGGCGAGCGCTCGGCCGAGCGTGGGTGGGCCATGCCACTGTGGGATGAGTACCAGGAGCAGATAAAATCCGACGTGGCTGACTTGAAGAACACCGGCGGACGGCCGGCCGGGGCTATCACCGCGGCCAAGTTCCTGGAGGCGTTCGCCGAAGGCGTCCCGTGGGTACACCTCGATATCGCTGGCACGGCCTACTCCGAGAGCGACCTGACGGTGATCCCCAAGGGACCCACCGGTGTACCAGTCGGCATGTTCATAGAATTCGCGCGGGCTCGCGCTCGCTAACGCTCGCGCGGCCCGCTGCGGTAGTGTGCCCATAACGGAGCCCATTGGGAGGGGCCCGGCTTCGCCACGCTCGCCACTGTGTCCGGTGCGACGAGGCGCGCAGCGCCGAGGAGTCCTGGCGGTTGTGCTTGGCCTCGTGTTGAGCGCGGCCGTCGCGCGCGCGCAGGAGCCCCCGCAGTCGGTCCCGCCGCCCTCGTCGATCCCCCCGCAGCAGGACACGGTGGAGGACACGACCGGCGTGCGGACTGCCGCACACATGGATTCGATCAAGGCGATGTACCACCCGGATACGACGCGGTCGCGCGCCCCGCTCGCGCACGCGCCGGTGCCGATGCTGCTCGAGCCGGGCCAGAGCTATCGGTGGGACCGCGACGCGCTCGATGCGTCGGGCGCGATGACGCTGCCGGACCTGCTGGATAAGATTCCCGGTTTCACGGGATTCCGAGCGGGCTGGCTCTCGACGCCAATGAACGGAGCCTACCTCGGCGACATCGCGCGAGTCCGAGTGTTCGTCGATGGGATAGAGATGGACCCGCTCGACTCCCGGCTCCACGGCTTGGTGGATCTCGCGACGATCCAACTGTGGGAGTTCGAGGAGGTCGCCGTCGAACGTGGCGCATCCGAGCTTCGGGTGTACTGCCGAACCTGGCGCGCCAACCGGGTCACGCCCACGACGCGCGCCGACGTCTTCACGGGAAACCAACAGACGAATCTCTACAAGGCGTACTACGGCCAACGATTCGGCCCAGGGTTCGCCACGCAGGTCGGCGCCTATCAGTTCAACAACACTGGCTCATTCGGCGGCGGCGGGAATCAATCGTCGATCATGCTCCGCTTTGGCTACGCCAGCGGCCCATTCTCGATCGACGCCTTCGGCAACCGCTACACGCGCGGCCGCGATCAGCTCCAATCCGGCGACCCGACGTTGCCGATCACGATCCTCCCGGATCTCGAATCGGACCGTACGGACGCGTACGTCCGCGCCGGCTACGGCGACCCCGATCGCGGACGCCCGTGGCTCCAGGTGATCGCCGCGAGCATGTCGTTCAAGAACACGAGTCCGACCGCGTCATCCACTACGCCGATTGTCACGGACACGACCACCGTCATCGTTCCGACAACGAACGTCTCGTCGGTCGACAGCGTGAACTCGGAGTCGCAGTATATCGCCTCCGGCGGGTTCGTCTTCGCGGGGATTCGGTTCGAGGGAACCGACCGCCTGCGCGTCTTCTCGTCGCACGGCAACTACAACTCGGCCGAGCTTCGCGCCAGCTTCGACAACCCGATCTTGAGCGCGTCCGGCCTCGTCCAGCGCGACGCGTACAGCGAGGGCCGGCCCGACTCGGTCTTCACGAACCAGCTCGGCCCGACGCTCTACAACTCCTACGAGCTCGCGGCGCGGTTCTCGCCG
>DATHNL010000048.1:0-4952 GCA_035486035.1 Gemmatimonadaceae bacterium | reverse complement strand
CCTCGCGCTGGGAAGGGCGGGCTTCTTGGTCGCAAGCCGCTTCGCCACCTCGCGGTGACGCTCGGCGAGGGGCCTATCGG
Source organism: Gemmatimonadaceae bacterium (assembly GCA_035486035.1). Lineage (GTDB taxonomy): Bacteria > Gemmatimonadota > Gemmatimonadetes > Gemmatimonadales > Gemmatimonadaceae > DASRDS01. The sequence continues at coordinate 4,872 of DATHNL010000048.1, read as the reverse complement.
GCTTGATCGGGAGCACCACCGGCTGTCTGGGCGATGCGTGCTTCGTCGGGTCAGTCTTCATTTTCCGGGGCATACGTGTCCTATGCGAATGAGGGCAGCGCGGGTCGCAGCGCGCTGAGCTTGGCGGCCACCGCCTGAGCCTGGCCTGTGGTCATGGCCGGCCCCGACGGAGCCGGGTTGGGCGACGATGTGTCATCGGGGATCGCCGTCACCGCGGTCGCGGGCAACCGCATGAGCGCCAGCGCCATCTTCGCCCACGTGTCGGAGCGACGATGGTGGCCCTCGACCCGATTGCCGAGCAGGTTCCCGAAGAGGAGCTGATGCGTGTCGACGAGACGCCCGTGAAATGCCTGCATATTGGTCGCGATGGCGGTGTTCATCCGCATGAAGATCGCGCCGACCATCTGCGCGCCGATCGTGCCGACCGCGCCGAGCACTGCCACGATGAGTTTGTCTTGCTGCGAATCTGTGCTCCGCAGTTGCGCAAACGTCACCGCGATGATGATGAATCCTCCGGCCAACGAGAGGAGGCCGACGATGAATATCCACGCGCTCTGGGTGAGCGTGATCTGATAGTAGCGGCGGAGCTCGTCCTCATTGGCGCTCAGTAGCTTGAATGCCCAGTGCTCCGTGGGTGGGACGTAGCACCGAAGGTCATCCTCGAACGCGAGCTTGCGCTCGTCCTGTTGGAGAAAACGGACTCTGATCCGATTGACTGCCGCGGCGATGAGCGCGCCGGTGGCGTAGATGATCCACATCGCGAGCCACCAGGGCGAATCGAGCGGGTGCGTCCGCTGTTGTGGCCCGATGACCGCCGCGCTGATCGAGAGGAGCGCGAGCGCGATCCACACGTAAAACCACCGCGTGGCTCGCTGGGACTGCCCTTCTAACGCGTCAATCTTCTTCCTGAGCTCTTCGTCCACCGCGGAATCTTTGTATTCCAGTCTGCGAGAAAACAGAGCACAATCGTGACATTTACCGGCACGCCTCTGCCATCGACTGACTTCCCAATATAGACAGCTAAACTTGTCAGTTTACCTGCTATCAGGTTATATCTCGACATGCCCAGAAGACCCGTGGACACCGAGGTCGCGGATCTCGCGCAGGCCATCGGTTTATTGGTCCGCCGCGTCCGCGCGGAATCCGGCGCGCATGAGCTGTCGCTGACGGAGTCGGCCGTCCTGGCGCGCCTCGAGCGCGAGGGTCCGGCGACGACCGCCGACTTGGCACGCGCGGAACGCATGCGGCCGCAGTCGATGGGCACGACGCTCGCGGCGCTCGAGGAATTGGGGTGCATTGCGCGCAAGCCGCATCCCACCGACGGCCGACAGGTGCACATCGAGTTGACCGCCAAGGGCGCCGCGTTGCGCCAAGGCGCGCGCGAGGCCAAGCGCTCGTGGTTGGCGCAGGCCGTCACCACGCTTGATGACGCCGAGCGCGAGACGGTTTTCGCGGCGGGCCGTATCATGAGGCGACTGGCGGACAGCGAGTAGTTATGCAACACGCGTGGCGAGCGCTGCGGCATCGCAACTTCCAGCTCTTCTTCGTCGGCCAGGGCATTTCCGTGGTCGGGACGTGGATGACACGCGTCGCGACGAGCTGGCTGGTCTATCGCCTGACGCATTCAGCACTCTTGCTCGGCGTCGTGAGCTTCGCGGGGCAGATCGTGTCGTTCGCGCTGGGGCCGGTGGCGGGCGTCTGGGTCGAGCGGCTCGATCGCCGCAAGCTGCTGGTCTGGACGCAGGCCGCGGCCGCCATTCAATCCCTCGCGCTCGCCGCGCTGACGCTCAGTGGCAACATCACCCTCGGCGAGATCATCGCGTTGACCGCGTTCCAGGGTGTGATCAACGCGTTCGACATGCCCGGGCGCCAGTCCTTTCTCGTGCAGATGGTCGAGGATCGGCGCGATCTCAGTAACGCGATCGCGATCAACTCCTCGATGGCGAACGGAGCGCGCTTGATCGGCCCGGCGCTGGCCGGGCTCGTCATCGGCGCACGCGGTGAGGGGTGGTGTTTCCTGATCGACGGCGTGAGCTACTGCGCCGTCATCGCGTCTTTGCTATTGATGCGCGTCAGCCGCGTCGACATCCATCGTGCGTCGAGCAACATGCTGGCACAGATGCGCGAGGGTTGGGACTACGTCAGCACATTCCGCCCGATTCGCACGATCCTGTTGTTCTTCGCGCTCCTGAGCCTGATGGGCTACTCCTACTCCGTCTTGCTACCCGTCTTCGCCGGCCAGATCCTTCACGGCGACGCGCGGACACTCGGCTGGCTCACGGGCGCTTCGGGCATCGGCGCGCTCATCTCGGCGCTCTCCTTGACCGTCCGCAAGTCGGTGCTCGGTCTCACGCGTATGCTGCAGATCGCCTCCGCGACACTCGGCGCGGCCCTGATCCTGTTCGGCCTCTCGCGGACGTTGTGGCTCTCCCTCGCCTTCATGGTCCTCGTCGGCTTCGGCATGATGCAGGCCGCGGCCGTGAGCAACACCGTCATCCAGTCACTCGTGCCCGAGGACAAGCGGGCCCGCGTGATGAGTTACTACACGATGGCATTCTTCGGTGCCTCACCCTTCGGCAGCCTCTTCGCCGGCGCGCTCGCGCACCGGATCGGCGCGCCGGCCACCGTGATGCTGACCGGCGCGTGCTGTATCGCGGGAGCGGTCTGGTTCACGCTCGACTTGCCCAAGGTGCGAGCGATCATGCGGCCGATCTACCAACAAATGGGCCTTATCCCTAACCCGGAATGATTCGCGGTCAGAGTTGAGCGCCGCCGCGCGCCAGGCGGTTGAAATCGCGGATCGCCTTCTTTCTGACCTCTTCGTCAGGTGCGTCGGCCTTCGCGTCCAGCCGGCGCAACTCAGTCCAGGGAGCGCCATCTCCCAGCTGCGCGATGTAGCGCCACGCGAGCGGCCACGGCGGGGGAAGATACGGACCGCCGCGCTCGCGATCGGGCATCATGGCCCCGACCGCGGCATCGAACTGTGAGATGATGAAGCGTCGCCGGACGCCGGTCGTGCGGTGGGTCTGGCTAAACCTGATCTCGCGCATGCTGCACCTCTACTTCGCTGATTTCGTACTGTTGCCGTTAGCCGTTGCCTTGGCCGCCGTGTGTGGGCGGCTCTTGCCGGCCTCGATGGCCACGGGGATATGCTTGTGTGCATCCGCGGCCGCGGTGATGGGAACCTGTTTCGGCAGCGGAAGGGCCGCCTTGTGCACGCGCACATGGAGCATCCCATCGGCGACATCGGCGAGAATCTTCTCGCTATCGACACCCTGCGGTAGCTGGAACCGGCGGACGAACGTCCCGTACGTGCGCTCGGCGAGGTGATAGCGGGCCTCTTCCCCTTCTCGAAGGTCCTCGAGCCGCTGGCCGCGTACCGTGAGGACGCCATTCTCGGTCGTCACTTCGACATCCTTTTGCGCGATGCCCGGAATCTCGACCGCGAAGATCAGCTCCTCGTCGGTCTCGCGGACGTCGACTGACGGGCTCCACTCGCCCCGCCCCGCGTGTCCGAGCCGGAAGGCATCCTCGAAGAGTCGATCGATTTCACGCCGCAAGCCGAACACGGGTGCGGGCGGAGTCGTTGCGTACATCATACCTGCCTCACTCTCTCACAAGGGACCCCGACCGCGCATCACCGGATGAACCGGGTCCCGATGGCCTCCAGCTTCCTTGTCGCGAATCTATGTGCGGGACCGGGCGCTGTCAAATTATTGTCCAGGACAGAATCTGGACAACATCGAGTGCATTCGATACCTTCAGTCATGGCCCGCCATCCGATGCGCGTCGTCACCCGTCGTACCGGGCTCAGCCCCGATCTCTTGCGCGCGTGGGAGCGGCGGTACGAGGTGGTTACGCCATCGCGCACCGAGGGCGGTCGGCGGCTCTACTCCGACACCGACATCGAGCGGCTTCGTCTGCTCTATCGCGCCACCTTGGCGGGTCGCAGCATCGGACTGGTCGCCGAGTTGCCGACCGAGGCGCTCATCGCGCTCGTGCGCCAGGACGCCGCTGCGGACGCGGATGCGGAGGCCGAGCATGTCAGCCGAGCAGCGCAAACGCGCGACGGCGACGCGCCGTTGGCCGCGGCCGACTATCTCGCGGACGCGATGCGCGCGATCGAGCGGTTGGACGCAACAGCGCTCGAAGCCACTCTGCGGAGAGCGACGATCGCGCTCTCTGCCATTGCATTGCTCGACGGGCTCCTCGTTCCGCTGCTCGAGGACGTGGGCGCGCACTGGCGAGAGGGCACGCTGCGTCCCGTGCACGAGCATCTCGCCTCGATGATGGTGCGGCGCGCGTTGGACGGAGTAGTCGAGAGCGCGAGTCCGCCGCTCGCGACGGCGAGCGTGGTGGTTGCGACGCCATCGGGTCAGATCCACGAGCTCGGCGCGCTCCTCGTCGCCGCGAGCGCGGCGACGGAGGGCTGGCGGGTGACATACCTCGGCCCCGATTTGCCGGCCGAGGACATCGCCGAGTGCGCCGTGCGGACGCGGGCGCGAGCGGTCGCGCTGAGTGTCGTCTACCCGACGGGCGACCCGGCGGTCGGCGACGAGCTTCGGCGCCTGCGGGCCGCGCTCCCAAAGCGCACGGCCCTTCTCGTCGGCGGCGCTGCAGCGCCCACCTACGCTGCGGTGCTGACTGCGATCGGTGCCGTGCAACTCGACGATCTCACGGGCCTTCGCGTCGCGCTCCGAAAACTCCGCCGCGCCCGGCGGCGACGGTCGGGCTGAGAGCGACCGTTCGCGGCAGCACATACGCCGCTCGCTGGATCTGGCTTGCTTGGATCGGGGTCTACGACTAAGGTCGCTCGCATGAGCGAATGGTTTGCCCGTCCGGTCCTGTTCGTTACTGACGTCGGTCGGTCAG
>DATHNL010000047.1:0-7678 GCA_035486035.1 Gemmatimonadaceae bacterium | reverse complement strand
GTGTGCCACGCGTGAGGATCATGCCAGCCCCCAGGACCGCACCCGTCCGCACGACCGTGCCTTCATAGACGCCGCAGTTGCCGCCGACCAGTGCGTCGTCCTCGATCACGACCGGCGCGGCGTTCACCGGCTCGAGCACGCCGCCGATTTGCGCGGCGGCACTGATATGCACGCGCGCTCCGATCTGGGCGCACGAGCCGACGAGGGCATGCGAGTCGATCATCGTGCCTGCGCCCACGTAAGCACCCACGTTCACGTACATCGGCGGCATGCAGACGACGCCCGGGGCCAGGTATGCACCCCGCCGTACCGCCGAACCGCCCGGCACTAACCGAATGCCATCGCTCGGCGTGAAGTGACGAATGGGAAACGTGTCTTTGTCGACGAACCCATCGTACTCGGTCAGGACGCCAATGCGAAAGCCGAGCAGGATGCCCTGTTTCACCCAGGGCACCGCCCGCCAGACGCCACCCGTGTTGACCGCCGCTCGAATCGCCCCGTTCTCCAACTCGGCGAGCAGGCGGTCGACGACCTCTCGCGCGGTCTCGGGAGAGGCCGAGGCGATATCGCGTTCGAGATCGGTCACGCTTTGAGAGCGCCGGCGGCGACGAGCGCTGCGACAAGCGTTGGTATGTGGGCCTCGGCCAGCGGGACGAGCGGAGGGCGCAGCGTGGGAGTGATGCGGTCCATGAGGCCGAGCGCAGCCTTGACCGGGATCGGGTTCGACTCGATGAACGCCGCGCGCATCCAAGGACGAAGGCGGTTGTCGATCTCACGGGCCTCCGTCATCTTCTCGGCCCGCGCCCGGGCGACGAGCTCCCTCATGAGGTTCGGCGTGGCGTTCGAGATCACCGAGATGACGCCGTCGCCACCGTGCGCGATCACCGCCAACGTCAACGCATCATCGCCTGACAGCACGGAGAAACGATCGGGCCGATGACGCAAAATCTCGACGATCTGCCCCAGGTCGCCCGACGCCTCCTTGACACCGAGGATATTCGGGTGCTCGGCCAACGCGAGGGTCGTCTCGGCGAGCATGTTGATCGCCGTGCGGCCCGGGACGTTGTAGAGAATGATCGGCAGCGGGGACGCGTCGGCGATCGCGCGGAAATGCTCGATCAATCCACGCTGGGGCGGCTTGTTGTACATCGGCGTGACATGCAGCAAGTGCGTGGCGCCGCTCGTACACAGCTCGCGCGAGAGCACCGCGGCCCTGTGCGTGTCGTTGGATCCCGCGCCTGCGACGATCGGCACGCGACCCGAGGCCACTTCCGCCGTGTGCGTGACGACGCGGACGTGCTCCTCGAGGCTCATCGTCGCCGCTTCGCCCGTCGAGCCACAGGGGACGAGGAAATCGATTCCCTCGTCGAGTTGCCAGTTCACCATGCGGGCCAGCGAGCCGATGTCGACGGCGCCGTGCAACGAGAACGGCGTCACCAGCGCGGTGCCGCAACCACTGAGGCGACTCGTCATGCGAGGACATCCTGCATCGTGAAGACACCAACTCGCTTTTCGGCGATGAGCCACTCGGCCGCGACCAGCGCGCCCTCGGCGAAGACCTTGCGGTCGCGGACCTCGTGCGTGAGACGCAGCTGGTCGAATGTGCCATCAAATATGACTTCGTGCGTGCCTGGCACGTGGCCGACACGGACACTCGTGATCGGCACTCCCCCGCTTCTCTCCTCAATGATCGCGCGGGCGATCTCGCGGGCCGTGCCCGACGGCGCGTCCTTCTTCGAGGCGTGGTGCGTCTCGACGATCGCCGCGTCGGTATCGAGCAGGCGGGCGGACACGGCGGCGAGGATCATCATAACTTGGGCTCCGAGAGAGAAGTTTGGGGCCCACAGCAATGCACCGCCCTGACGTGAGACTTCCTCGGTGAGCGACGGGAGCTCGGCGTACCAGCCGGTGGTGCCGACGACCACAGGACAGCCCGCGGCGAGGCACGCACGAATGTTCGTCGGCGCCGCCGACGGGACCGTGAACTCGATGGCAACGTCCGCGTTCGCGAGGCGGTCCGGCGTGAACGGCGCATCGAGCGTCACGGCGACCTGGGCGCCGGCGAGGTCACGGACGGCGCGGCCCATCTTTCCCATCCCGATCAGCGCGACTCGCATCAAGACTCCGGGAAGAAAGCGGCGTGCAGCCGACGCATGGCCGGCGCGACGTCGTCGGCGTCGACGATCAGGGTGAAATTGATCCCCGTCGCGGAGAGCGAGAGCATGTGCACCTTGATTCCCCGCAGCGCCTCCAGGCCCTTCGCGATCGTCGCCGTGTCGTCGCTCAAGCCCGCGCCAACGATGGCAAGGATCCCGCGTGATCGCTCGACCGACACGTCGCCCAGCGTCGAGAGATCGACCACGATCGCGTCGAGGCGATCGGTCTGGTCGACCGTGACGGAGACCGAGACCTCGGAGGTCGCGACGACGTCGATCGATGTCCGGTGACGCTCGAACACCTCGAAGATCATGCGCAAGAACCCGTGGCTCAAGAGCATCCGCGACGCTCTGACTTTGACGATCGTCGTGCCCTTTTTCCCGGCTATCGCCGAGACGGGCCGTCGTGGCGCTTCGAACGTGATCCGAGTCCCATTCCCCGTCGGGCGGAGGGAGTTGTACACGTACACAGGGATGCCACGGCGGACGGCCGGGGCGATCGTGCTCGGGTGCAGTACTTTCGCGCCGAACGAAGCGAGCTCGGACGCCTCGTCAAATCGAATCTGCTCGATGAGTCGCGCGCCGCCGACCACGCGCGGGTCAGCCGTCAGCATCCCATCGACGTCGGTCCAGATCTCGATCGCTTCGGCGTCGAGCGCGGCGCCGACGAGCGCGGCGCTGTAGTCGGACCCGCCGCGACCGAGCGTCGTCGTGATCCCGTTTGCCGTCGCGCCGACAAAACCGCCGAGGACGGGGACGCGGCCGTCGCGGAGCAACGGCAGGATCGTCTCTCGCGCCGCCGCCAAAATGGCCTCGGCTTGAGGCGTGGCCTTCGTGTAGTCGTCATCGGTGACGACCACCTGACGCGCATCGACGAGGTCCGCGTCGAGGCCGAGCTTCGTGTAGGCGGCGACCACGATCTGCGATGAGAGGAGCTCGCCGGTCGCCGCGACGGCGTCGAGCGAGCGGGGCGTGAGGTGTCCGAGCACCGACAGCGCGCCCGCCAGGCTCGCGAGCTCGTCGAACATCACGCTCATCTCGGCGCACAACTCGGATGCCTCGGCTGGGCCGAGTAGCTGCTCGGCGGCCGCGAAGTGCCGGCGGCGCAGCGCCTCGACCGATTGCATGGCCGTGAGCAACTGACCCTGCACGGCGTGCTCGGCCAGCGCGAGCAGGTCGTTCGTCACCCCGGCCATCGCCGAGACGACGACGACCGGGCGGCGATCGAGGCGGCCGCGAATGATCTCGGCCGTGCGGGTGATGGCCTCGGCGTCGGCGACCGAGGTTCCGCCGAATTTCGAGACGATCACGCGGCTGGGAGGCCGCCTTGGGCGGCGAGAAGCTCGGCGTTCAGAATCGATCCGCCCGCGGCGCCGCGGATCGTGTTGTGGGCGAGGGAGACGAGGCGAAGGTCCCAGAGCGTGTCGGCGCGAACACGGCCGACGGTGCACGTCATTCCCTTCCCGGCCATCGCATCCCGGCGCGGCTGCGGACGCGTTTCTGAATCGGCGACCACCATCGCTCGCTCGGGAGCGCTCGGCAATACGCGAGCCACTTCGTGGCCGCGCCACTCGCCGATCGCCGCGTGTGCGTCACCAACAGACGCGCGGGTGCCGAGTTTCACCGTCATGCAGGCCGTGTGGCCGTGCTCTACCGGGACCCGGTTGGTATGGGCAGAGACGACGAAATCGGCCGGGACGATAGACGAGCCGGACCAGGTGCCGAGCATTTTGGGGAGCTCGCGCTCGACCTTGGGCTCCTCTTCTCCAATGAAGGGGATGACGTTGCCCAGGATGTCGAGTGAGGGCACGCCGGGGTAGCCGGCGCCCGAGACGGCCTGCATCGTCACGACGAGCACCTGCTCGAGGCCAAAGGCGGCGTGGAGAGCGGCCAATGGGAAGACCGCGGACGTCGCGGCGCAATTCGCGTTCGTGACGATGGCACCGCAACCCGACCATCCGTGCCGCTGGCGTTGGGTCGGCAGCGCGGCCAGGTGTGGGGCGTTGATTTCCGGGATCAAGAGCGGGACGTCCGGCTCCATACGAAAATTTTTTGCGTTGCTGAACACGAGCCGCCCGGACCTGGCAAACGCCGGCTCAACTGCCCCAGCCGCCGAGGAGTCGAGCGCCGAAAAGACGATTGGCGAACGTATGGACGCTGGATCGCACAGTTGGACCTGGAGATCCGCGACGGAGAGAGGGAGCGTGCCTTCGAGCCAATGCGTCGCGTCGCGATACGACTTGCCGGCCGAGCGATCGGAGGCGGCCACTTCGGCGACCGTGAACCACGGATGATCGGCCAGCAGGCGGATGAACGTCTGGCCGACGGCGCCCGTTGCGCCGAGGATGGCGACGGGCCATTTCGAGTTGGCGGCAGTCATACGGCGAGCAGTGTGCGAACGAGCCGCTCGTACGTATCGACGCTCGCGCGGAGCTCGCGCACGTCGATGTACTCGTCCGGGGTGTGAGCGACATGGATCGAGCCGGGGCCAAAGAGCAGCGGCGTGCCCCAGCGCGTCAAAAGCGGAATGTCGGAAGTATAGGCCACCGGCGCCGCGTCTATGCCGGGCACCGTGTGGAAGTGTTGGGCGGGAATGTACGAACCATATTCGATCTCGGCGCGATTGCCGGCCCAGGCTTCGAGTGCCCGCTTGATCGGCGCGGGATCGCCGACCAGGCGGAACATGACCTCGGCTTCCGCCAATGCCGGGACGACGTTCGCCTCGGTGCCTGCCCGTATGGTTCCGATGTTATATGTCGTCTGTCCGAGCACGGGATCAGACGGCAGCGGGAGTGAGCGCAGGCTCGGCAGGAGATCCAGCATCGGGTCGATAGCGGATTGGCCCAGATGCTGATACGCCGAGTGTGCTGCGCGGCCGCGGGTGCGGACCGTCACGCGCAATGAGCCCTTGGCACCGCTGGCGAGTCTGCTTTCGGTCGGCTCGCCATTGATCAGATAACGCGAAGTGGCAGCGAGTTGGTTCGCGGCGCGGGCGCCGTCTGAGCCCTTCTCTTCCCCGACGACGAGTAAGACATCGACGCGCTGTTCGCCCGAGGTGGCCAGGCGGTCGGCAGCGACGAGCATGGCCGCGGCGATACCCTTGGCATCGCATGCCCCACGGCCTCGCAAGTGGTCGCCATCCAGCCGGGGGGCCACGAATGGCGGGACGGTATCGAGATGCGTGGACAGAGTTACACCACCGCCCGAGTGCGACGCCCAGACGTTGCTCCGGCCCGGTGTGACTTCTTGAACCGTTACGTTCCAGCCGCGGGCGACGAGCCATCGGGAGACGAATTCGACCGCGCGTCCTTCGTGTCCGGTCGGCGATTGAATCGAGAGGAGCTCAGCGGCCAGCGCCACGACGTCGGTCATGGGGCGAAATATTGTCGGGCTCTCTATCCGGATCTACCTTCCACTTCATGCGGAAAGCGATCCTGCTGGTCATGAACGTCGAAGTCGAGGGAGACGTCGAGCCACAGCATGACTTTGCCCGGCGGGCCATCCAGGCGGTCCGCGACGCGGTCAAAGTGGGGCGGTCCCGGTACCCGGACCTCACCATCACGGTGCACAAGATCGTCGAAGAGAACACCTCGTCAGACGAGCCGAAGTAGGCGCACTACTGGCATCGCGATTGCAGGCCATCTCTGCGACGGCGGGATGGGAGCTATTACAGAGCGATCCCGCTCCCTGAGAACGTAGACCCCGATCAGATCAAGGCGACATTTACGATCGAGGTGAAATGACGAGAGTATGGTGTCTGCCGAGCGAAGGACTCGTGGTACTCGCGAGTCTCGTGCTCGCCAGTTGCGCGTCGACACCGAGAGCGGCCGATGAGCTCGCCGGTCTACCTACGAGAGCGGCGAAAGACTCGACCGTGGGCCGCTGCGCCGATGCCCGAAACGTAGACATTGGCGCGATCAACGATGTCGTTTCGGATCCCGAGCAACCCGCGAAACGGCTCGAGAACGGCGTCGACGCCGTGGCGAGGGATACCGACTATAGTGTCGTCGCGATGACCCTGAGCCCGGATGACGATCCGCCATTTACGCACCACGGTGCTCTTCGCGCGACCGCGGTCGCGATCATCGATACAGCCGGCCGGCCGGTCGCCGGATCCGTTGTGGTCACGGAATCGGACAACATGGCACTCACCCGCGGGATCTGCGACGCCATGCCGCACATGAAATTCCGCCCCGCGCAAGAGAACGGCAAAAACATCCGGGCGCTCTATAGCGAGGAGTTCGTTTTCTACCGCGTGCGTTCTAGCTGAGTGCCGGGAGCCCTTTAGGTCGAGCGGTCATGCATCGTCACCGGCCTCCGCCTCCTCGTGAAGCAAGCCGCCGGCGCCTGCATTGGTTTCGCTCGCTGTTGGGGGGGGCGGTACCGTCCCACCACGCAGATTGTCTGCAAACGAGAGCGCGGCAAAAAGCCTGTCGACAGAATCCTTGGACAGCGGAATCGAGAAGCTTGGAGCCGGCCCATAGCCGAGCGCACCCATGAGGGCGTTAACGTTGCCTACGTAGCTGGGCAGCGGCGCCAATGCTGTGATTGTCGCCTCCGAAGCAGCGCTCTTCTTCTCAGCTTCCGCCTGTCTGCGGCTGAGTGGCTTCGGGCCATCGCGGAACGCCTCGTCGAGAAGCGACATGACCCGGAGCTTGCGCCCGCCCGTCCGCTCCTCAAACTCAATCGCGAGCCAGTCGTTCACGTACCGCGCTTCTTTGCGCGCGGTGCCGTAGTCCCCGTCTCTTGTGACGATAACGGCATCCCTGTGCAGCGACGCTGCGCAATGAACCACCCATTCCCAATTCAGCGCATCACCGTGGGAGGTCTCGCCACGTTTGCGTGGCGGATATCCCAGCGAGCAGCGATGGCGAGCCGCTTCCCGTAGCTCGGCGAAGCGCTCATTGGAGGCCCGGAGCACGAGATGAAAACTGGAGCGGACCATCTTCAGCAAGTGGGCGTATACAGGGTCGAACTTCAACGGATCGCGGAGCACCCGCTCGATGTAATCGCGTTCGGCCTGGATCCCTCGGTTTAGTTCCTTGAGCGCCGCATGTAGCGACTCCTTCTCGGCGCGCAGGCGAAAGAGCGGCGGTGAGTAGATGACTTTATTCTCGACGTCCTTCAACTGGTCTAGCGCCCTAGCAAGCACCGACTGCCGATTGTTTGTGAACTCGACGAGCACCTGCTCGGTGATGACGATTCGGTCCCGGTTCGCCTCGATGGTCTTGAGAACTGCAACTTGCTCCTCGTTACCCAGGTCCTCGTAGTAACGCAGATAGTAGCTCGTGTCGATGAACACGAGTGGCAGCCTCCGGCGACGGCGAGCTTTGCGGAGCTTGGCGGTTCGTTCCATTGCAGAGGAAGACACCCGGGGATCAGGGCGCCATGCTGGCGAGCGTGTTCTTGATCTCTGTCAGATCCGCGCGCAAGGCGCCGATCTCATGCTGGAGATCGCGCGTCCACGCGTTGTCGATCGCGCCGAGGACGGCCCCGCAACTCTTGCAGCACATCGCGGTTAA
>DATHNL010000046.1:0-5617 GCA_035486035.1 Gemmatimonadaceae bacterium | reverse complement strand
GACAGGGCTGAGCAGCCGGGGGGCGGGCGGTGCAGGCGGCGCGTTATAATAGGGCGTGATCGAGATCGAGACCCGCGACGGGCCGATGGCCATGTATGTCGCCCGGCCTGAGGGCAACGGGCCATTTCCGGCGGTCATCATCCTGCAGGAGATATTCGGGATCACTCCCGAGCTTCAGCATATTGCCGACATGCTCGCAGGGGAGGGCTATCTGGCGGTCCTGCCGGCGCTGTTTCACCGGACGGATCCCAACTTCCTGGCTCCTTACGACAAGGACGGGATGGCGCGCGGGCGCGGGGCGGTCAACCAGCTGTCGCACGACGATGTCCGAAGTGACATCCGGGCGGCGATCGACTGGGTGCGGGGGCAGGCCGACGCGTCGGGTGAGGTTGCGACGTGGGGGTTCTGCTGGGGCGGGTCTGTCGCGTTCATGACGGCGACGTTCGACGACATTCGGGCGGCGATCTCGTTCTATGGCTCGCAGATCGTGCGGTCGCCCTATGACGGTCGGCCGCCGATGCTCGACTATGCGCCCCAGATCCGGACGCCGCTCTTCCTCGTGTTTGGTGGCATGGATGAGAGCATTCCCGGGCCCGACATCCAGAAGATTCAGGATACCCTCATTGAGAACGAGAAGGCGTTCTCGCTCACGATGTATCGTGAGGAGGGGCATGCATTCTTCCGATTCGCGGGGACGCCGCGGGCCGCGGTGCATGCGCCGGAGGCGTGGCAGCGCGTGCTGGCGTTCTTACAGAATGCGTTTGCCGTAGGCACTGACGATCAGATCGACGGCGAGTGAGGCCGTCCGGTTCCGATCGTCGAGCACGGGGTTGATCTCGACGAAGTCCATCGAGACCATCATCCCGGAGTCCGCGACCATCTCGAGCGCGAGATGCGCTTCCCGAAACGTCGCCCCACCTCTCACGGGCGTTCCTACGCCTGGCGCCTCGATCGGATCGATCCAGTCGGGGTCGCACGATACGTGGATCCCACCAGTGCCTTTGCTCGCCACCTGAATCGCTTCAGCCATTATGGTCGCGAGTCCTCGTTGGTCGATATCGCGCATGGTGTAGGCCGCGATGCCGAGCTTGCCGATCGTGATGCGCTCGGCCGGGTCGAGATCCCGTAGTCCCACCATGACGAGATTCTCTTCGCGTATCGCCGGATACGGTTTGGCGATGCGGGCGAGTCGCTCGTCGCCTTGGCCGAGGAGATGGGCCAGGGGCATGCCATGGATGTTGCCGCTCGCGCTCGTCTCGGGCGTATTGATATCGCCGTGCGCGTCGAGCCAGATCACGCCAAGCCGTTCTTTCTTTTCTGCCAGCGCGGTCGCCACTCCAGCCACGGACCCCATGGCGAGCGAGTGATCGCCGCCGAGGACGAGCGGGCTCACACCATCGCGTACGGCCTCGGCGGTCGAGACGGCGAGCGCGCGGCATACGTCGGCGATTGCCGTGTACGCATCCTGCCCGTGCCCGGAGAGCTGCTCGCGCTGGCTGACGACGACATTGCCGCGATCCTCGACGTCGAACCCGAGCTCCCGCATGCGCTCGGGGAGCCGCGCGATGCGAAGCGCGGACGGTCCCATGTCGACGCCGCGCCGACTCGCCCCGAGGTCCAGCGGGACGCCGATGATGCGGATTTTCTTCACAACTCAGTACCCGACTGCTTCGCCGTCTTTGCGCGGGTCGGACGCGGCTTCCCAGCCGCGCGCGAGCTTGCGGATCATCTGCGAGCCCCCGAATGCGCCAACCAGCGCACTGTCGGGCAGTAGCTCGTGTCCCATCGCGACGAGCGCGTTGCGGGTTGCGTCGGGGAATGCGGTCTCGAGGCCGAGTTGCTTGCCGCTAAAGTGCCGCCAGCGTGGCTGATCGATGGCCTCTTGGAGTCCCATGTGGAAGACAAAGAGATCGAGCAGCACTTGCACGTGGCCCTGCGCCTGCATCGCGCCGCCCATGAGGCCGAAGCTCAGGTACGGCTCGTTGTCTTTCGTGACGAACGCCGGTATCAACGTATGGAATGGCCGCTTGCCCGGCGCCACCGTGTTCGCCATGCCCGGTTGCAGCGTGAATCCCGCGCCGCGGTCTTCGAGCGCGAACCCGGTGCCGGGCACCACCACCCCCGATCCAAATTCATCATACAGGCTATTAATAAACGAGATCATGTTGCCGTCTTTGTCGGCGGCCGTGAGATAGATCGTCTCGGATCGCGTCGCCGCCGGACCGGGATCGACCCGATCCGTCGCGCTCGTCGCCGCATCGAGCTGCGCTCTTCGTTGCGCAACAAAATCGTCGGCGAAGAGGTGGGAGGCGGGGACGGTCATCGCGTCGGGGTCACCGACGTATTGCGCGAGATCGGCGTAGGCGAGCTTCTTGGCCTCGACGAGTCGGTGCACATACGCCGGCGAGTTGTAGCCCAACGCCGGGAGATCATCGGAGTCGAGCATGCGCAGCATCTCCAGGACCGCGACGCCCTGGTTATTCGGCGGCAGCTCCCAGACGCGATATCCCTTGAACGGGACGGAGATCGGCTCGACCCATGTCGCCTTCTCTTTTTTCATGTCGTCCAGCGTCAGGAATCCGCCCAATGCCTTGACGCGTTCGACAATGCGCTGGCCGAGCGCCCCGCCGTACATCGCGCTCGGTCCCTGAGTCGCGATGAGTCGGAGCGACGCCGCGTAGTCGGGGTTGCTGAACCACTCGCCGGCGGCGGGCGTGTGATCGCCGTTGATGAGAAGGGTTTTGCGGGCCCCTTCATCTTTTTTCAGTAACTCAGCCGCGGCATTCCAGTCTCGCGCGATAATGGGCGACACAGGGAACCCGCCATCGGCGAGCTTGATGGCGGGCGCGAGTGCCTGGGCAAGTGTGATGGTGCCGTAGCGCGAGAGGAGCGCTTGCCATCCCGCGACAGCGCCGGGCACGATGACCGCTTCCACGCTGGAGTGCGGTACCGACGTACGGCCGCGCGCGATGAGCGCCTCGCGTGTCATCAGAGACCCCGCTCGCCCGCTCGCATTGAGCCCGATGAGCTTGTGGTCTTTCGCCGACCAGACGATGGCGAAGACGTCCCCGCCGGGCCCAGTCATCATGGGCTCGACCAGCCCAAGGACTGCCGCCGCAGTGACGGCCGCGTCGATGGCGTTTCCACCGTGTTCCAGGACAGCGAGCCCGGCTGCGCTCGCGAGCGGCTGACTCGTGGCGACGACGCCGTGGGGTGCGTAGACGGCGGACCGTCCCGCCATAGTAATGGGTCGCCGAGTCGAAACGTCACCTTGCGCCTCGACGCGCGAGGCGACGAGTGCGAGCGAAGCGAGCACGAGGAGGTCGGGTCTCATGGCCATCAAGCTATGCCACGGCCCGCCGATTGCCATAGTGACCGAAGATGGAGTATTCGTCGGCGCTTCATCTCCCCGCGAGGGGACATCTTCCGGTGACCGGTCCGGTCGATTTCGTGACGCAGTATTACTCGGGCGGCGCCGGTTGGATGCTGCGACAGCGGTTGCGGTGGGTGCGGGACTGGCTCCCGTCGGGGCGTGATGCCGTGCTGGAGATCGGGTACGGCAGCGGGATTTTCTTCCAAGAACTCGCTCGTCACGCGCGGATGCTGGTCGGGATCGACGTGCATTCGCGTGGCGCCGCGGTCGTTCGCTCGTATGGCTCCAACGGGATTTCGGTGGTGGCGGCGCAAGCGACCGGAGAGGCGCTTCCGTTCGCTGACGGGAGTTTCGACGCGGTGGTCATCATTAGCGCGCTCGAGTTCATGCCCGATCCCAGCGCGTGTCTCTACGAGTCATTGCGTGTGACTCGTACGGGTGGCTGTGTGCTCGCGGTGATACCGCGTATGCATGCATGGACGGACGCCGTGTGGCGCGTATTGTCCGGCGTCGATCCCGAGGTCGATTTCCAGGGCGGCCGCGAGCGCGTCGCTCAGGCGCTCGCGGATCCGATGTTGCCGGTGACGCGGTATCCGCGGCCGCGGGGATTGCCGCGGGCGATCGCACCCTACGATTTGATCGTCCTCCATCCGGAGCTACGGCCGGACCGTCACGTGACTCGTGAGCCCTTCCGCCGAATTGGGACCGACGAACACATCGACGGTGGTCGGCTCGTCCACGCCGAGTAGGCGCCGAGGGATCGCGAACGTCAGCGTGCGGTGTTCGCCTGACGAGAGGTGGATGCGCTGAAAGCCTCGCAGCACTCTGACCGGCCGACTGACGTGCGCGACCAGGGTATGCGTGTAGCACTGCACCACCTCGTCGCCATCGCGGTCGCCGGTATTGGTGACAACGGCTGATACCCGCAGGCTGTCGTTCTCTAGGCGCACGGTCATCGCATCATAGCCGAACGTCGTATAGCTCAGCCCATATCCGAAGGGGTAGAGCGGCGTCCAGGGCTCGTCGATGTACTTCGACGTGTAGTGCTCGTTCGGGTCGGGAGGGCGCCCAGTCGGCAGGTGATCATAGTAGATGGGCACTTGTCCGACGGTCCTCGGGAACGTGACCGGAAGTTTCCCGCCGGGGTTGTAGTCGCCGAACAAGACGTCAGCGACGGCGTTCCCCATTTCGCTACCGAGGAACCACGCGTCGATCATCGCGCTCGCGTGCTCGTGCAGCCAGCCGACCGAGAGCGGCCGGCCATTGAGTAGCACGACCGCAACGGGCTTGCCGCTCCCAATGACCGCCTCGGCCAGCGCCTCTTGATCGCCGGGAAGACCCAGGAACGCGCGGCTACTGGCCTCACCACTCATGTCGCTGGTCTCGCCGAGGACGAGCACGATCGCGTCCGCGTTGGGATCTGGTCCATACACGACGCGGGTCTCGCTCGACACGGCCCGTCGTATTCCGGCGAGCACGCTCACGGCCTCGTTGGGATTCCCGATGGCCGCCCATGGCCCCAGGGCCGATAGGGAGTCGCTCGCGAGTGCCCCCATGACGGCTATGGTTTTCAGTTTCTTGTCGAGCGGCAGCGTGTGGTTTCGGTTCTCGAGCAGGACGATTGATTCCCGCGCGATGCGCCGAGCCTCACTGCGATAGAGTGTGTCGGGCGCCGTAGAGTCCCCGTATCGATAGGGATTCCGAAACAGCCCGAGCTCATACTTGGCCCGAAGCACCCGCCGGACGGCCGCGTCTATAGTAGCGACCTTGACGCGCCCGGAGCGCACGAGCCCAGGCAGCTCGTTCACATAGATCTCGCTGACCATATCCGCGTCGACGCCAGCGTTGATGGCCCGCTCGGCCGCCTCGGCCGGCGACCCGGCGACGCCGTGTCGCATGAGCTCCATGATCCCGGTGTAGTCGCTGACGACGATCCCACCCCAATGCCATTCGTCGCGCAGGACACCGGTAATGAGCCGCCGATTCGCGTGCATGGGTACGCCGTCGAGCGCGTCGAACGCCGCCATGACCGACATGGCTCCAGCGTCGACCGCGGCCTTGAACGGCGGCAGATACACGTCGCGCAGTGTGGAGTCCGAGACGTCGGCGGTGTTGTAGTCCCTGCCACCTTCTGCCGCGCCGTACGCGACAAAGTGTTTTGCGGTGGCGATGACGCGCGGGTTGGCCCCTTGGAACCCTTTCACCCGCGCGGCGGCGAACACCGAGCCCAAGTAAGGATCTTCG
>DATHNL010000045.1:0-2631 GCA_035486035.1 Gemmatimonadaceae bacterium | reverse complement strand
ACCCAGTCGTTGGCTCGCCAGAGGAGGAACGGAAGCTCGGCGCCGCCATGAGCCGAGCTCAATCGCGCGACCGCGGCTTCCCGAACGCGCCCGTTCCAATGACTCGCACACAGGCCGACGAACACGATATCGGGGTCGGAGTCGAACGGAAGCTTCGCGATGGCGTCGGTCTCGAGCACGTGCCAAGCGCTTGGCCCTTTCAGGCCGGGGCCGGGGTGCCGCAGCCATTCATCCAGCTCCGGCAGCAACTCGGGGAGGTGCGGCATGACGAGTCGAGCAATCGCCAGCCGCACGATCGACGCCACCTCGGGCCCCGTGCCGAACGAGAGTGGGAGCAGTTCGCGGACTAGGGCCAGCTCGCCGGTATCCGCTAGCTCGGTAAGTAGACGCGGAACCTTTCGCGGCTCGAGCACACGGTCAGCCCATCCGAGACTCTTGCGGAGTTCCTCCACCACGGCGAGGCTCGACGCGCTGACTGACCGAATAGGCACAGCCGAAAACTAGGAACCCTCGGACCCACTGTCTGACTAAGGCACGATCCAGATATCGATGCCGCCGTGCTTCGAGCACGCCAGGCGGCGATCCGCGGTCCTCGTAAAGAACCCGTCATGGCAATGGGCGGTAGCGCCCGGATGGTCGTGACGGTAGCGCGCGGCCATGTCGTCGCCGTGGTTGTCCGGATGGTCATCATGCCGCGCCGATGCCTGGTCGTCGTGGTGAGCCTGATCCGGATGGTCGGGCTTGGGGTGGTCGTCCTGCGCCTGCAGGGACCGCGGCGCGACGATCGCGATCGCGATGACGGCCGCGGCTAGTATGAGATGATTGCGCACGTGTTATCACTCCCCTTGGGTGAAAAAGGCTCTTCCTTGTCCCGAAGGAGACACAGTGCAAGAAACGAACAAACCGGCACTATTGACGCCATTTTTCAGCCATTTCACACTGGTATCATTGACAGCGGCTGGATCGCAGCCCCGATTCGGGCTGTGAACCTACGTGCCGCCGCCAGCGCGCTCGGCGTGGGACTCCTCGGAGCGCTCACGGTGACACTGGTATTCACCGCCCAGAATGCCGCGAGCGCGACCGGCACCGGCTGGATCGCGACGATTGCCCCTAATGCGCTGCACTGGGGGATCTGGGCGCTATTCGCACCGGCGCTGCTGCTCGTCACGCGCCGCTACCGACTCGGCGTCGGACATCGCCTGACCCGTCCGGTCCTGTGGTTCGCGATCGGCATCGTCCTGAGCCTCGCGCAGTCCGCGACGACGGCCGTGCTGTCGCGATGGCTCCGTCTTCCCGTGCTCGGCGTCCCCGCGACTCCGGCGATCCCCCTCGGCCGTCTCGTGATCACGACGATGACCGCCTACTTCGCGTTCAACATGTTGACGTTCGCTGTCGTCGCCGGAACGCTGCACGCGACGCTCTACCATCGCGATCTCCGCGTCCGCCAACTCGAGCACGCCGACCTCCAGGCCCGCGTCGCCCACGCCGAGCTCGGCCTCCTCCGCATGCAGCTGCAGCCCCACTTTCTCTTCAATACCCTCCACACGGTGTCCGCGCTCATGGAGCGCGATGTGTTGGGGGCGCGCCGCGTGCTCGCGGCCCTCGGGGATCTGCTCCGCCTGTCCATCGATCAGATGGCGCGTCCGGAGATCTGCCTTCGCGAGGAGCTCGAGTTTCTCGCCCACTATGTGGCCATTCAACACGAGCGCTTCCGCGACCGGCTGGCCGTGCACGTAGAGGCCGCCGACGACCTCCTCGAGGCGCTCGTGCCGAGCCTGCTGCTCCAGCCGCTCGTGGAGAACGCGATTCGCCACGGCATCGAGCCACACCGGCGCGCTGGACAGGTGTGGATCGCGGCGGTGCGCGACGGCGACCGCTTGTCGCTTACCGTACACGACGACGGGCCCAGCACGACCAGTGCACCGGCGGCGATGCCTCGCGGGCAGGCAACGTCCGGGATGGGACTGGCCAACCTCTCCGCGCGGCTCGAGCACCTCTACGGGCCCGCGCACGAATTCAACGCCACACGCGACCACACGGGCGCGTTCCGAGTCTCCATCCGGATCCCGTATCATACGGCCGCGGCATGACGACCCTCCATACGATTATCGTCGACGACGAAGCCCCGGCGCGTGAGCTGCTCCGGTCGATGCTGCAGGCATGGCCCCAATGCGAGATCATCGGTGAAGCCAGCGATGGCGAGTCCGCCGTGACCATGATCCAACAGCTGTCGCCGGACCTGCTCTTTCTCGATGTCCAAATGTCCGGCCTGAGTGGCTTCGACGTCGTCGCGAGTCTGGCGCCGGATACCGCACCGATGATCGTGTTTGTGACGGCGTTCGACCAGTACGCCCTGAAGGCGTTCGAGGTGAGCGCCTGCGACTACCTGCTCAAGCCGTTCGACGAGGTGCGCTTGAGCGCCACCGTTCGGCGCCTGCTCGACCGCCACGCTCGGGCCGACCGCAACATGAGCACGACGGTGCGGACGCTGCTCGCCGAGCTGCACGACCACCGACCGGTCGTGGTGAAAGTCGAAGGGCGGCACGTGTTCCTCGACCCCGACGAGATCGACTGGGTGGAGGCCGACGACAAAGAGCTCCGCGTCCACGTCGGCAAGTCCGTGCTGCGGGT
>DATHNL010000044.1:0-2646 GCA_035486035.1 Gemmatimonadaceae bacterium | reverse complement strand
ATTTCGCCTGGATCGGTCCGGTCGACGACCATAGCCCCTTCTATTACCGCATCCTCTCGCCGGTAATCCTCGTCGAGTTCGACCACCAGTCGGGCATTGTCTACGATAACGACAAGCCGTCGCGCGACCACATCCATACTGTCGTGCGCACGCCCAATGGCAACGATTACGGCCGCGATCTTCTGCGCCAGCACTACGCCCGGCACGACCACGCTGCGTTGGCGCACGCGCATGCGCACGCGACCGGCACCCCGCATCATCACGGGCATGGCGATCGCCATCACGTCGGCGGCTGAAGGGGACCGCTGCCAGAGGCGCCTCGCGGGCGAGCCGTAGCTTGATCTATACCGGAGTCGCTTGCGTCGAGGGCTCACCTCTGACGTCCGCCTTGGGGCATCTTCGCCCCCCTTAGGCCGTGTCGTCAGCCATCGGCTGCAGAGCGCCGAAACCGGACGTTGAGCGACGGCAACATGTCCTCCCGGGTTCGCCCGTTTCGCCTTCGTCGATACTGCCGGCAGTGGACATCGTCAGCGCTGTTGTCCGCGCCTTCTGGCACGTCCCTGCCTGTTTGGCTTGGCCGCGGAGCCTCGCTTGGGCCGGCAGATGCTTCTCACCGTCCCGCTGCCTCCGCCGCCGCAAAAGAACCGGTCGCCGCCGTCGGACTCTAGCCCCGTCACGCCCATCCCAGGCGGCATCTCGAGCAGTTCCAGGACCTGACCCGTTCGAGGGTCGACCTGCCTCACATCGCTCTCGTCGCCTTCCCAAGTCCCGTGCCAGAGTTCGCCGTCGATCCAGGTAACGCCGGTAACGACGCGGTTGGATTCGATGGTGCGCAGAATGACCCCGGTTTCGGGGTCGATCTGATGGATCTTGCGGCCTCGATGCTGCCCGACCCAGAGCGTCCCTTCGGCCCACGCAAGCCCGGAGTCACCACCGGCCCCGGGTGACGGTATCGTCGAGAGCACACGGCCTGTGTTCGGGTCAATCCTCTGGATGCGATCCTCGGCGATCTGGAACAGGTGTGTGCCGTCGAAGGCGGTTCCGGCATGCGCGGCGACATCGATCGAGCGGGCCGTCGCGCCGCTTTCCGGGTCGAGAGCGGTCACCTTATCTCCGGACGCAAACCAGACGTGCCGACCGTCAAACGTCACGCCGTGTACGCGGTCAACGCCAGGAAAGCGGCCATATTCGCGAAGGATTTCGGCTGCTGATGTCTTCATGTCGCAACACTACTCGCCCGGCAGTGGACCGGGGAGTAACAAGGTCGTCGTGAATCCCGGCACCGGCTCCGTCGTCCACCGGCGTGCTCGCCCGCGGCCGTAGGACGCCACCTTGCCTGCTGTCGCCAGCGCATCGAGCGCCCTCTGCACGGTCCGCACACTGGCTCCCAGCGCGAGCGCCAGGGCCGAGCTCGACCACGATTCGCCATCGGCGAGAAATGCAATCACCGCGGCATGCTGGTCTTCAACGGGCGGCGCCAACACGACGACTTCGCCGGCGCGGTGCGGCGCAAGGGCGAACCCTCGCGTCGTCGCGTTCACGCTCGCGACGGACCGAAGCTCCGCGCGAAGCCGCCCGATTTCCACACGCAACCGCGCGCGATGCGAGTCATCGGCCTCCTTCGCGCGGAATGCCCGCTTGACGAGCTCATCCCTCGACACGTCGCTGGGCCACGCTTCCCCGAGAGCCCGAGCGAGCGCGAACAACACCGGACGCCGTGCGAGCGAGACCGTCGCGTTCGCGCCCCGGACGACACAACGGCACGAATCCACGACCAGGGCGCCGGATTCCAGGATCGCTTCGACCTCCTCAAGTAACAGGAGTCGCTCCTCGCCACGCGCAGTGAGGCGCGCCGCGGGCGTGTTCAGGACAAGAAACGCGCCTTCCACCTCCGCTATTTGTGCCGGTATGCCGGCCTCGCGCGCGGCATGCTCGGCCCGAACAAGCGCTGCGCGCGGCCACCTTGCTCCGAAGGCGTCGCATCGCGATCCCTGCGACGACCAGTTCGTAAGCGGCCCTCGATGCGGGCGGGAAGAACGCCGGATCGAGCCTGGCGAGCGCGCGCTCGGCCCCGTCGAGGCGTCCTGTCAGGAGAAGACGCCGAACCTGGAGGTGCCGCGCATGCGCCGCGTTCAGACGGTCGCCGTGTCTTTCGAGCGTCGCCCGCGCCGCGTCCAGTACTTCCGCCGGCGAGCCCAGGTCGCGCGACACGAGCGCGATCTCGGCCTCGGCGACGACACACCGCGCACGGGCGACCGCCTCTCTCGGACTGAAGGCGCGTGCCGCACGTCGCAGAAGGGTCTTCGCGCGCGTGAAATCACCGAGTTTGCGCCATCGCGATACCGCGAAGCGCAAGCGCCGGCGGGTCGTCCCTGAGGGCGACCCGCTTCAACGCGCCGAGGATGTCACCGGCGGCGAGCGCCCGCGCCGCAGCCGTGATCAGCGAGTCCAACAAAATCCCGTCACACTTGTAACTCCCGCCGCTTCGAACCTCGGCACTAAGTGTTTCGCGTGATCGGCAGACATTACGCCGAAGGAAGGAGCCAAAGTCATGAAAACACCTCAGAACCATTCGCGTCGTCTCCAGGGACGAATGGGTTACCGAACGTAAAGCGCTGCTTGCGCACGAAAAGGAGCTGACCCACC
>DATHNL010000043.1:0-15160 GCA_035486035.1 Gemmatimonadaceae bacterium | reverse complement strand
CAAGATCTGGAGCACTTTGTCCCGATCGGCGTGCATGGAGAGCGTCGATGGACTGGGCACGCGCGCGAGCTCGAGCCGCTGGGCTACGGCGAGCGGCGCAACCATGTATCCAGCGGCGTCGAGGACTTCACTCACGGGCGCGTCGGTAATGAGGAAGCTCGCCTGCGATTCTCTGAGCCGCGCGACTCGCAAGACATCGTTGATGAGACCGAGCAGGTGCATGCCGGCCCGTCGTATTCGACTCAAGGCCTCAGTCTGGTCCGCGGACACCGGTCCCTTCATGCCCAACGTCAGCAGCTCGGTATACCCGAGGATGGCGTTCAACGGCGTGCGGAGCTCGTGGCTCATCGAAGTGAGAGCGGTGCCTTTCGCCTCGTTGGCGTGCTCCGCGTCATCGCGCGCCGTATCGGCGCCGATCCGGGCCAAGCGCCCGTCGTCATAGCGGCGCGCGCCATCGAGCAGATTCGCGCACCGGGCGGCGAGGTCCTCCGCCAGGACGACGTCATCGCTCGTATACGGCGCGGCCCCAATCGGGTTGACGAACGTGATCGCGCCGCGGAGCCGGTCGTGGGCGAGGAGCGGTACGACGAGGAGCGAGCCGAGTCCGAGGGCGCGGAGAATACGCAGATTGTCGGGACCGTGCGCCGCCCCGGCGAGCACCGTCTCGTTGTCCGAGGCGACGATTGTCGAGACGCGCGACTGCGCGATGAGGGGGGCGCCCATCGGATCGCCAGGCGCCGGCGACCAATGCCCGTCGAGCTCGCCGGCGAGCCCTTCCTTCGCCCGGTCAGGGTGCGCGATCGCCAGCCGTCGCCAGGCGCCAGTGGCTTGGTCCACGTCGACGATGGACCACGCGCCAGGCACGGGGAGCGCGACCGTCGCAACCGTCGCATAGGCAGTCGCGAGCTCGAAGGACCCGCCGAGGCGGCGGCTCGTCTCGGCCAGGAACACCGCGCGGGCGCGCGCGTTGTCCGCGCGGCGGGCCTGATCCTGCTCGCGCAGCGCCGTGAGCAGCAGCCGCTCGGTGATCGCCCGGTGGCGTATCCGCGTGACCTCGCGGCGTTGCGCCCGGCGCAGCGTGACGACCAGATAGTCCAACCGTCCGCCCTCCTCCACGACGGGCCACGCGTCGCACATCCAGAGGAGTCCGATGCGCGCGTGGTACGCCGCGACGCCGTCTCGCCGCACGCGGTCCAGCAACGCGTTCACATCGTCGCGCGCCTCCGCGGGCAAGGCGTCGGCGATGGGATCACCAATGCCGGCGTACGCCTCCGCGTCCGCGCTGATCCGCCGAAACGCCGCGTTGGTGAAGACGCATCCGTGCGCGGCGCCGCTGACGACCGCGGACGCTACCGGAGCGTGCTCCAGAAAATGCTGCACGAGCGCGAGCGATGCGTCGGCGCCAGCAACCAGGCGATCCATTTATTCACCGGCGTCCGCGACGACCGCGCCGCGCGCGGTGATCTCATACGCGCGATAATCTCTGCTATGTGCACTGCCGCGCATCTTGACGACGGTCAGCATGGGCCGGAGCTCACCGGCGATCTCAATAAATCGTTGCACGATGATGTCGTCCGTCACAAAGGACACGCGTTCGAGTGGCGTTTCCGCGGTCATGAGAACAGTAACACCCGTCGCCGTGAGTGCCCCGACGAGCCGATAGAGCGATTCGCGGAAGTCGTCGCGAAAGGTCGGAGCGAGTGCCACTTCGAAACCCGACAACGAGTCGATGACGACGCGCGTCGCGCCGAGGCGCTCGACGTCCTCGAGGATGGCGGCGAGTGTCTCGTCGACGGAGAGGTCCAGCGGTCGCAGATAGATGACGGCCAGCTTGTTGCGCTCGGTCATCGCCTGGAGGTCGAGACCCAACGCCGTCGCTCGAGCCAGATACGCTTCCGGATATTCTTCGAAGACGACCGCGACTCCGGCCTCGCCGCGCATGAGGCCGTCGGCCAGGAACTGTGTGGCGAACATCGTCTTTCCACTGCCGGCCGGTCCGGTGATCAATACGGCGTCACCCGCGGGATAGCCGCCACCCGTCATCGCATCGAGTCCCGGGACGCCGGTGGCGAGCCGCTCCTGGCGTCGCGGGCGGCGCGCTTCCTGGTGCTCCGGAATACGCGGAAAGACCTGAAGGCCGCGCTCGGTCATCCGGAACGTGTGGAGACCCGGTATCGGAGCGCGCCCGCGCATCTTGACCACCTGCAACTTGCGGACGACCGAGTTGCGTTCTGGCGCTTGTGAGAGCCAGAGAATGCCGTCGGCAACCGTGAAGAGCGGGTTCGCGAGGTCGGGCGCGGCGTATTCGCCGATCAGAAAGGAAGTGACTTCCCACGTCGTGAGCTGGAGCGCGAGCCGCTGCACGAATTGCTCCATGCCCATCGCGTCGCTTGCCTGCCGCCCCGATGCGTGGAGTCCGAGGGTGCGACACGAGTCGACGACCACGAATGCCGGGCCGATGCGCTCGACTTCGTCCACGATCCGGTGGAGGACCGCGGCGAGATCGTCGCGCAGCACTTCCTCGGCCAGATTGATGAAATGCACGGCGGTGCCGACGAGGTCCGACTGGAAGAAGCGGAATTGCCGCTGGTAGCGGAGCATCTTGAGGGTCGGCTCGCCGAGCACCGTGAAATAGAGCGCGGGGCGCTCGACGGTGGCGTTGCTGAACACGATCTGCTGCGCCAGCGTGGTTTTTCCCGCGCCTGGTCCGCCGGCGACCAGGTTGAACGAGAGCTCCGGCAGTCCGCCGCGGAGCACCGCATCGAGACCGGGTACGCCGGTCAGCACGGATCCGATGAGCGACCCTTCCTCTATCTCGTCCCCGCGTATCTCGTCGTCGGCTCCCACGAGGTGAATCATGGGGTCGCCCCTCCGCGACGCGCGCGCGCGACGGTCGGGGGACGGGCGTATGCACTTTGTTCCAGAAGACTCAGCGCCATATCATCTCCGATCAGTCGGCCGAGGAGCTCGATCAGCGCCGCGAGCACGGCCGCCGCGCCATCGGTGGCGGCCGCCGCGCCATGGCGGGCCGCGGCGTCACTCAGTCCGTCCAGGCAGTACACCGACCGGGCGCTCGTCCGCACGGTGTCGAGCACGGGATGGCCACCCTCTGCCTGAGCCGTGGCCAATGCGCGCGCGAAGAGGGCGCGACATCCGTCGTTTCCGATCCAACGGGACAGCTCGTCGGACGCGCGTCGACAGACGCGGTCTGCCCCGTTTGTCGTGTCGGCGCCCGGCGGCGCCATTGTTTCGCGAGCGAGCAGTTGGCACGCCAGCTCGCGGGCGCGGCTAGGCACCGGTGGGTGACGCAACATTGCCGCAGGCGATGATCGTCGCTTTGTCGGTCGGCGACGCGTTCACGTTGACGTGATAGTCGCCGACCAACAGCTCGGAGGCCAATGTAGCGGTGGCGGACGCCGTGCCGTCGGCTTTGACAGCGAGCCACGGATACGCGCTCAACACGCCGATCAAGCTCGCGTCATTGCCACACTGACCGCGGTAGACTTCCCACGGATGCAATCCTCGGGGTACCGCGTTGCTGATCGCGACGGTCGCCACACTGCTTCCGGGTCCGTTGCGAACCAGCGACGCCGTACCGGACACGTCGTACGCGCCGTGCGACCCGCTCGGCATCGTCAATGTGCCGGTCCAGTGTGCACTGCCGAGGGGATCCTGCGGGCCGATCTGCGCTACCTTCCGCTGGCTGATCGAGGTGCAGGAGACAACCACCACGAGCGTCGCGAGCGCGACGAGAATGGGGACATAGCGTCGAATGTGCATCAGCCCTCCGGGCCAACCACCAACCGATATATAGCACTCTGACTAGCCTATGTCAAGGACAGTATTTAGACAATCTATAGACACAGCCCATATGAAGAAGGCCATGGACCTTTCCAATCGCGACAGCGTGTTCGCGCACGCTGATGCGATCTACGAGGCCGTGTTGAGCGGGCACATGCCTCCGCCGAGCGCTGGCGAGCCTCGGTGGACTGCCGAAGCGTGTGCTAGGTTCAAGGCCTGGAAAGAACAGGGTGGTCCGCCATGACAACGGAACCGCAGTTCAGAGTGACGAGCACGGTGATCGTTCGCGATATCGCTCGATCGGTGGCGTTTTATCGCGACGTGCTGGGGGCTACCGTCGTGGACGATGGGGAGCCGACGTACGTGCAATTGGGGAATACCTGGATCATCATCGCCCTCGGTGGAGGGCCAACCGATGATAAGCCCGAGGTCGTCGCGTCGCCGCCGCGCGATCCGAACGTCCTGAGCTATTTTCTGAATCTCCGCGTCGCCGACATCAAGCGTTGCGTGATCTGGACGGTTATCTGATCGAAGTTGGGCAAACCACGGATACGCCGGGGCCGCTCGACTTGTAAAACGGGAGGAGCCGATGCACGGGTTCAAGGGCGAGCGCGTTCTCATGCGCATTCATATCGGCGAGCGCGATCACTATAAAGGCCAGCCGCTGTATCAGGCCATCATCGAGCTCCTCCGAAAGCGGCGGTACGCCGGCGCGACCGCGTTCCGTGGCGTCATGGGATTTGGAGCCAGCGCCGTCCTGCACACGGACCGCCACGAGTATCTCTCGTTCGACCTTCCGATCGTCGTGGAGTGCGTTGAGACTGAAGAGCGCATTGCGGCGATACTCCCCGAGCTCGACACGATGATCGATGGAGGATTGATCACCCTCGAGCGAGCGAAGGTGATCATGTATCGGCCTCATTTGCCCGAAGAAGAGCGACCGGACGAGTGGCCGATCGACATCACGGGCAGCTGGGAGGTGGCTCCGCCCGGCTGAAAGAACCACTGCGCGATCAGCGTCGGCACGACTGCGCTGGCGATCACGACCGTGACGAGCACCGTGTATTGCGCTTGCGTGATCAGGTGATTCGTGAGACCGAACAATGCCGAGATCGTGCCGAAGGTGAGGCCCGTCGACATGAGGAGTGTCGTGTACGCCCCATCGCGGCGATCGAAGTGGAACACGCGCGTCATGGGCCATACGCCGATGACTTTCGCCGCGATCTTGACGGTAAGCAAAGCCACGATCAGCAGGGCGCCCGTCGCGACCGCCGGCAGCGAGACGAAGAGCCCTGCCTTGATGAAGTAGAACGGTGTCAACATGGCGAACGCGATCGCGCGCATGCGGTCCATTAACATGCGATCGCGCACGAACACGCCGGCGATCACCAACCCGACCAGGTACGCCGGCAGCACGGCTTCGCTTTTCGCCACCTGAGCCAGGCCGCCCAGGAGAAACAACACCAGGAACATGAACTTGACCTCGGGCTCGCTCACCCGCTTCCCGCCGGAGCGTATCACGAATCGGGTCACTCGCGGCAAGTACCACAGGACGATAGCCGTTACGGCGACAAAGAGCGCCAGCCATCCGTTGAAGTTGGCGAAGAGCACCCCCAGGGCGAGCACGGTCCCGAAGTCCGTCACGAAGCACGCGGCCAGGATCAGCCGGCCGAGGTCCGTCCGGTTGAGACCCGTCTCGAGCATGGTCGCGTAGACCACGGCCACCGATGTCGTGGAGAGCGCGATCCCCGCGATCTCCGATGCATGCAGGTCCCAGTGCGCTATCCACCGGGCGAACGCCATCGCCAAGAGAAAGGGAGCAAAGAAGCTCACCGAGCCGATCGCCAGCGCCGGCTTGAGATGCTTGCGCAGCGACTCCGGCTCGATCTCGGCCCCCGCGAGAAATGTCAGGAGGCCGGATCCGAACGTCGCGAGAAAGTCGATCCAGGGCGTCGTATGGAAATCGAGAAAGTTGCCGGCAATGACGCCGATCACGATCTCGATCAGCGCCACCGATACGGCCACCCGGATCGAGATCAAACTCGCCAGCAACGCCAGGGCCATCCACGCTGCGGCCACGAGCCACACGTTCGATTGCATCTATCAACCTCCAGTGAGCACACAAAAAAACTCCTGCCCGGCCATGTGGCCAAACAGGAGTCATCAACTGCCCGAGGCAGTGGTTCTAGGCGAACTCCATCGCCTGTCGTGTCCTCCAACGATACTTCAATCGCCGTTCATTGTGAAGAGCACCTTTCCACCTCCCTCGGCGTGCGATAGAGCCTCCGCGGCCGCGGTGAGTGGATACGTGCGCGCGATGGGGACGCTGAGCTTGCCGTCAGCGACGAGCTGCGCTCCGAGCTTCATCGCCGCGGCGATTTTCGGCGATGATCTATACCGCGGCCCGTAGATCCAGAATCCGCGGATCACGATGTCGCGGAAGATGAGATCGAGGCCGTTGGCGACAATGGACCGGCTGCCGAGGACGGAATACACCACGACCACGCCCGCGGGTGCGAGGCAACTGGCCAACAGCGCGGTCGATTCCCCGCCCACCAGGTCGATAGCCAACGCGATCGCCGCATTGGATGTGGCAGCCGCGACGCGAGCGCGGACATCCGGTCCATCGACCAGGACCACGTCGCCTCCCGCCGCGCAGAGCTCCTGCACGAGGTCCTGGCGACGCACGAGACTGACGGTGCGTAGGCCGAGATGCTTGGCGATCGCGATCACCGAGCGGCCGACGCCGGAATTGCCGGCGTCCTGGATTACCCAGTCGCCAGGTTTCAGATCGACGAATTCGGAGAGCAGCAGCGCGGCGGTGGGCGGGTTGATCGACAGCATCGAGAGCTGCCGCGGATCGGCGCCGGCCGGTAGCGCGAAGAGGCCGGCGGCCGGCATGACCAGCCGTTCGCGCCACGCGTAGTGCGTCTGCGGAATCAGCACCCGGTCACCGATCGCGAGGTCGGTGACGTTCGATCCCACCGCGAGAATACGGGCGACGCCCTCATTGCCGACTCCAGCGGGAAAAGATGCCGGCAGCAGCGGATAGTGCCCCTCGATCTTGAGGATCTCCGAGTGATTGATCGGCGCGTACTCCACCGCGGCCAGGACCTCACCGGCCTTGGGCGCATCGGGCTCGGGGAGGGTCACCAGATGGACAACCTCGGCGGGCGTCCCATAGCGGGCAATCTGGAGTGCTTGCATGTCCGTATCCTCCATTAGGGGCAATTGCCCTTATTTTATCCTATCGACTATGGAACGGTTCCCCGAAGTGTGTAGTTGCGCCGCGCTGCGGCAGGCGGCGCGACACGTGACCCAGTTCTACGATGCCGCGCTGGCGCCGAGCGGACTGGGCCTCAACCAGTTTTCCATCCTGGCACGGCTCAAGACGGTCGGCCCCGTGCCCATCCAGGATCTGGCGCGGTTGCTCGTCATGGACCGGTCGACGCTCGGCCACTTGTTACGGCCGCTCGCGCGGCGGCGCCTCGTGACCCTCGCGACGGACGCGCACGATCGTCGGAGTCGGCGGGTGGCGCTCACCGCCACCGGCCGCGCGCTGCTGGTCGAGGCCAGGCCGATGTGGGTCGAGGCGCAGCGCCGGTTCTCGCGCACCATGGGAGAGGACGCGGCGCGTAAGCTGCGCGTGGTGCTCAAACGGGTGGCGACCTCAGAGTTTTGAGCCGCCGTCCACGTGGATCGTGTCACCCGTGATCCACCGTGCAGCGTCAGAGGCGAGGAACGCCACGACATCGCCGATGTCATCGGGCTGCGCGAGTCGCTTGAGTGCCTGCATCCGCAGCGCGGCATCGCGTCCGGCATCCGTCTTGGTGAAATTGGACATGTCGGTCTGGACGACGCCGGGAGCGACGGCGTTGACTCGAATCCCCCGATCGCCGAACGCGGCGGCGAAGTGCGTGACCAGCGTTTCGAGCGCGCCCTTGGTCGCCGAATAGGCGGCCAACGTGCCTACAGCCGCGCGCGCGCCGAGCGACGACATGAGAATAATGCTGCTGCCCGGGGGCATGATCGGCAGCAATTGCTGCACGAGAAAGAACGGGGCCCGCACGTTGATCGCGAAGAGCCGGTCGAAATCGTCGACCGTGGTGTCCTCGAGTCTCGCGGACTTGCTGACGCCCGCGTTGGCGACGAGGATATCGAGGCGCTCGCCGACAATGTCTCGGACGCGCGCGGCCAGCGTATGGGCGCCATCACGGGCAGCGAGATCCGCCGCGACGGCCACGGCGTGTCCGCCAGCGGCGCCGATCTCCGCAACCACGGCCTCCGCTTCAGCGGCGCCGCGACCGTAGTGCACCAACACTCTGGCCCCGGCCTTTGCGAGGGCGACGGCGCTCGCGCGGCCAATACCGCGCGAGGCGCCGGTCACGAGCGCCGTCTTCATACGCTGATTGTTTCGGCCAGGGGTCGTCCCGTTCGCCCCGCGTGGAGTGCTTGTACCTCCGCGATGATCGCCAGCGCGATCTCCTCGGAGGACTCGGCGCCCAAGTCGAGCCCGACCGGGCCACGGATGCGCCCCCGCGAGGCCGTGTCGATGACCACACCGCGCGCACGGAGCGCCGCCACCAGCGCGTTGGTTCGGTGGCGCGGACCCATCACGCCGATATAGCGCGCGGCCGAGCTGAGCCAGCCATCCAGGAAGTCGAGATCGCGTTCGAAGTTGTGACTCATGATGACGGCAGCCTGGCTGTCGAGCTCCGCCACGCTCTCCGCGACGCCTGAGGGCCGCGGCACGATGATGCGGTCCGCGTCCGGCCACCGATGCGGGGCGGCCATCGCGGGCCGGTCATCGATCAGCGTCACATGCCAGTCGAGCCGCCTCGCGGCCGCGACGACCGGTCTGGCATCGACGCCCGCGCCGCAGACCGCGATGCGGACGCGAGGCGCGATCACCTCGTAGGCAACGTCGACGGCAACACCTCCCCACGAGTGGCACGCGGCGACGGAGCGACCGGCCCGCAACACCTGCCGAGCGACACGCTGAAGATCAGCGTGCAGCGCTCCCTCGAATCCGTCGAGGCTCGCTCTCGCGCCAGCCAGCACGGCCTGGTCGCCGGCGCGAATACCCAAGTCGTCGCTCGCGCGGACGACTGTTGCCAACAGGATGCGTTCCCGGGTGTCGGCGACGGACGAGAGCCGCGACGCCTTCGCGGCCGCCACCTCCGGCGTCAGTGGCTCGAGCAATACTTCGATCAACCCGCCGCAGCCGAGGCCGAAGCCCCACACGAGATCATCCGGGGACCGGGTGTCGTATTGCACGACGTCGGGAACACCGGTTGCGCTCACTCCGTCAGCGCGTAAGGCGATCTCGTGCTCCAGACATCCGGCGCTGACCGCACCCACACGCGTCCCGTCGGCGACGACGAGCAACCGCGCGCCGATCCGCCGATAGGTCGACCCTTCGGTTCGTACCACCGTCGCCAACACGCACGGCTGACCATTCCGCCCCGCCGTCGCCAGCCCGGCCGCGATCCGCGTCAGTTCGCTCATGATGGCTTACGCCACGGATGTGAGCGCAGGTTGGAGCGGGAGCTGCCGAATGCGTTTTCCGGTGACCGCGTACACCGCATTGGCGACGGCCGGCGCGATGCACGCGGTCGCCGGTTCCCCCATGCCGCCCGGCTTCTCGTGGTTCACGACCAGGTGCGTTTCGATGACCGGACTCTCGTTCATCCGCATCACGCGGTAGTCCGTGAAATTCGATTGCTCGACTCGACCGTTCTTGAGTGTCACCTCGCCCCACAGCGCACCACTCAGCCCGTAGATGATGCCGCCCTCCATCTGCGCGGTGACGATGTCGGGATTAACCATCTGGCCGCAGTCGCAGGCGCAGACGACGCGGTGCACGCGGATCTCGTGCGACGGCGACACCTCGACTTCGGCGACTTGCGCCATGTACGTGTTCCACGAGCAGTAGAGGAGCGCCACACCGCGACCGTGGCCGGCCGGCAACGGCTGTCCCCACCCAGCTTTCTCCGTGGCGAGGTCGAGCACGGCCAGCGCGCGCGGCGACTTGGTGAGGAGCGCTCTCCGGTACGCGACGGGGTCGGCCTTCGCGGCCGCCGCGAGCTCGTCGATGAAGCTCTCCATGACGAAGTCGTTGTGGGTGTTGCCCACGCCGCGCCAGAAGCCCGTATTGAGCACCGGCTCCTCGTGCCGCAGGTACTCGATCTGCACCGCGGGGATCTCATAGAGCATTTGCGCGGCGGTGTCCAACGCATCGCCATCGAGTCCGTTCTTGAACGCGGGCGGCAGGAAGCGCGCTAGGATGGACGGGCCGGTGATCCGATGCGTCCACGCCACTGGCTTCCCCGCTGTGTCCAATCCCGCGGCGATTCGATCGTAGTAGTACGGACGATAGACGTCCTGCTGCATGTCCTCTTCGCGCGTCCAGACGATCTTGACCGGTCCCTCGACCTGCTTGGCGATACGGACGGCCCTCGTCACGTAGTCGTACTCCAACCGACGCCCGAACGCGCCACCGATCAGTTGACTGTGTACGATCACTTTCTCCGGTGGCAATCCGGTCACCTCGGCCGCGGTTGCCTGCGCGCGGGCGAGGACCTGCGATCCTGTCCACACCTCGCACGCGTCCGGGCGCACATGCACGGTGACCACCAGGGGCTCCATCGCCGCGTGCGCGAGAAATGGCACGTGGTACACGGCTTCAATCCGTTTCGCCGCGCGGGCGAGACCGGCGGCGCCATCGCCATCCTTCCTCGCGATCAGGCCAGCCGTCTCGGACACCGCCGCGATGTCTTTGAGCACGTCGGCGGTACCGACATGTCCGTTCGCCCCGTCATCCCACGTGACGTTGAGCGCCGCCAGTCCCTGTTTTGCCGCCCACATATGGTCGGCGACGACCGCCACGACATCGTCGAGCTTGACGACCTGGTGCACACCCTTGACGCTCAGCGCCTTGGCTTCGTCGAGCGATGCGACCTTGCCGCCGACTACCGGGCTCGCGGCGAGGGTGGCGATCTTCATCCCCGGCACCCGCACATCGATACCGTACTGTGCCGAGCCGTTCACCTTGCTCGGCGTGTCGAGGCGCTTGGCGCGCGTGCCGATCAGCGTGAAGTCTTTCGGGTCCTTGAGGCTGATCTCCGTGGGCACCGGCTGCTTCGCCGCTCGGTCGGCCAACGCGCCATACGGGAGGGTCCGCTTGGTCGCTCCGTGCGTGACGACACCCCGCTGCGCGCTGCACGCGCTCGGATCGACTCGCCACTGCCCAGCGGCCGCGGCGACGAGCATCATCCGGGCGGCCGCGCCGGCTTTGCGGAGCGGCTCGGAGAAAGCCCGCACCGAAGTCGAGCCGCCGGTCGCCTGGATGCCGAACAAGGGATTCACATACAGCTTCTCGTTGGGCGGGGCTTGTTCGACCGTGACCTGGTCGAGTCCGACCTCCAGCTCCTCGGCAATGAGCATGGGCAGCGCCGTGTACATGCCCTGCCCCATCTCGATCTGCGGCATGACGAGCGTCACCCGGCCGTCGGCGCCTATTCGCACGAACGCATTTGGTGCGAAGGCGTTCGAATTGGACCGGTCATCGATGCGGCAGCCCAAGAGAAGCCCGCCACCCGCGGCCGCCATGACGACCACGAAATCGCGACGTGAGAGCGTCTCCATCGTCAGGCCCCCTGTCCCGCTGCGCGCTTGATCCCCGCTCGAATGCGGACGTACGTGCCGCAGCGGCAGATGTTGCCCGCCATCGCGTTGTCGATGTCGGCGTCGGTGGGGCTGGGCTTGGATGCGAGCAGCGCCGACGCCGACATGATCTGGCCGGACTGGCAATACCCGCACTGCGGGGTGTCGAGCGCGATCCACGCCTCCTGAATCTTCCGGCCGGCGGGCGTCTCGCCGATCGCCTCGATCGTGGTGATGCTCTTTCCGCCAACGACGCTCACTGGTGTCACGCAGGAGCGAATCGGTTGGCCGTCCAGGTGGATCGTGCAGGCGCCGCAGGCGGCGATGCCGCAGCCGAACTTGGTGCCTGTCAGGCCGATGACGTCGCGCAGCACCCAGAGCATCGGCATGTCCGGTGGCACGTCCACGTCATACGGTTTCCCGTTGACCTTGACCGTGATCATATCACTCTACCATGGTATGGGCGACCCCTTGGTACGGGGCGAGCATCCGACGCAGCTGCCGCCGCGCGAGGAAGAGGCGAGACCGCACCGTACTGATCGGCACGCCAAGGACCGCCGCCGCGCCCTCGTATGACTGGTCCTCGACATCGACCAGGACGACGACCAGTCGATACGACTCCGGGAGACGGTCGATCGCGTTGCAGGTCGCGTCCGGACGATCGAGGTGGGTGACCGGCTGACGACGAGCGCGTCCTCGCGTTCGGAGAAACGCATTGCGGCAGATCGTCAAGAGCCACCGACGGGCGTCGCTGCCAGGTTGGAACGTGTGCCACGATCGATAGGCCCGGACGTACGTATCCTGGACCAGATCATCCGCATCGGCGCGGTTGCGTGTGAGCGACAACGAGAAACGGTAGACGTCGTCGAGCCACGTCAATGCCTCTTGCTCGAACCCCACCGCGGTTTCGCTCACACCGCGACAAATAGCCCGATGCCCCGCCGCGACACAACTATACGTAGGTATCAGCTATGCGTGACGATGGTCAGGTTGAGCGCCGCGGCCATTCGCACGAGGTCGGCGAGAGAGTCCGCCTTCATCTTTCGCATGGTGCTCCCCCGATGCCACTTGACCGTGATCTCCGAGATGCCGAGCTCGGCGCCGATGTGCTTGTTCAACAGACCGGAGACGACCAGCGTCATGACTTCCCGCTCGCGATCGGTGAGCGTGGCGTACCGCAGGCGCAGCGCGTTTCGTACTCTACTGCGCTCGAGGCACAGGCGGATCGCATCGAGCAGCACGTCATCGGCGAACGGTTTCTCAAGGAACTCTGCTGCCCCGGCCTTCATGGCTCGCACCGACATCGGCACGTCGCCGTGGCCGGTGATGAAAATGATCGGGGTATCGATCCGATCGGCGGCCATCAGCCGTTGGAGGTCCAGGCCATTGAGGTCGGGGAGCGAGACGTCGAGCACGAGACAGCTCGGCACGATGACTCGTGGGTGGGCGAGGAATGCGCTCGCGGTGGCGAACGTCTCCGGCCGCCAGCCGGCGTAGCGAATCAGCAACTCCAGCGACTCGCGCACCGACACATCGTCGTCTACGACGAACACGATCGGCGTGGCGTGGCCCGCCAGCGCGGGATCAGCCGACACCGAGCGCGGCGTGCACCGCGTCGAGGAGGGCCGCCTCGCTAAAGGGTTTGAAGAGACAGTCGACCGCGCCATCGTCGATGAGCCTTGGCCGATCGATCTCATCGACATGGGCGGTAATGAAGACGATCGGGATGCGATGCCGGCGTCGTGTGAGCTCTCGCTGCAGGTCCGGGCCAGTCATGCGCGGCATGGCGATATCGAGAATCAGGCATCGGGTCCGGCCGACACAATCCGACGCGAGGAAGGCTTCGGCCGAGGCGAAGGCCTGGGTCGCGAAGCCGTGCTGGCGCAGCAAGTCGGGGAGCGACTCGCGCACGGACTCATCGTCATCGACCACGGTGACGAGTGACGCGTCGGCCATCACGATGTCCCGACGGCTGCGGGAAGAGAAAAAGCAAAAGTGGCACCGAGGCCTTCGTTGGGTGCGGCCCAGAGACGGCCATTATGACGCGCAATGATCGAGCGACTGACGGACAATCCGATGCCCATCCCACCGCTCTTGGTGCTATAAAACGCCTCGAACAGCCGTTCCAGGTTCTGTGGGTCGATGCCGACGCCGACATCCCGTACGCTCACGCGCACTCGGTGGTCGTCGTCGATCCCGGTCCGTATCGTCAGCAGCCGCGGGCGGTCCTCGACGCCACTCATCGACTCTGAGGCGTTGAGCATGAGATTGAGCACGACCTGTTGCAGTTGGACACGATCGCCGGCGACGAGCGGGAGGTCATCGGCCAGCTCGGTCCGAACGATCACCCCGGCCCGGCGCCACTCGCCGCTCGACAGGGCGATGACTTCTCGGGTGGCCTCGTTCAAGTCCACCGATTCGGTTGCCGCGCCATTCTTGGTGAAGAGCGCCCGCAGTCGCGCGATGACATCGGCCGCCCGACGGGCATCGCGCATCGTCCGACGCGCGGTCTCGCGCGCACCCTCCACGTTCGGCGGATCATCCGCCAGCATCCTGAACCCGGTGCTCGCGTTCGTCAGGATGCCCGACAACGGCTGGTTGACTTCGTGCGCGATGGAGGCCGTCAGTACCCCGAGGCTCGTGACCCTCGCGACGTGGGCCAGCTCCGAGCGCGCTTTGTCGAGCGCGTCCTGCGACTGCCGGCGCTCCGTCACATCTTGGAGCGCGCCGATGTACTCCAGCCCCCCCGTCTCGTCTCGGGTCGCGTGGGCGACGATGTGCACGTGCTTGATCGAGCCGTCCGGCATCAACAGTCGAGGCTCGACTTCAAAGTCACGGCCGTCACGCCGAGCGTTCTCGACCGATGCAATGAACAACGGCATGTCGTCCGGATGGACGCGGGTCGCGGAGCGCTGGAGCGTCATTGGCGTCGATGGATCGAGCTCGTGGATGCGGTACAACTCCTCCGACCACGTGATCTCGTCGCTGTCGGCGCGCCATGCAAAACTGCCCGTCGAGGACAGCCGCTGCGCTTCCGCGAGGAACGCCTGGCTCCGACGCAACGCGGCTTCGGTCTGCGCGCGTTCGATCGCGATGCTCGCGACGTGCGTGAACTGCTCGATGAGTGCCTGGTGCAGAACGGTGGGGCGCCCGGGCTCTTGCTGGTAGAGCGCGAAGGTGCCCAAGACGTTCCCGGCTAACGACAGGATCGGCGTGGACCAGACCGATCTCAAATCGTGGGCCAACGCCAGCGCGGGCCATGCATCGCGGTCCCACCGGGCGTCAGACGCGATATCCGATACGATCACCTGTGTGTTCAGGGACGCCGCCATTCCACACGGTCCTACCGTGCGCGTCACCGGCGCGCCCTCGATGGCAGTGGTATACCCTGAAGGGAGAGTCGGCGCCGCTCCCGAATGGAAGGTCGAACGGCGCGGATCGATCAGCAGAACGGAACAGCGGCACCCTGGAGCAGCCGCTTCGACCACCGCGCACAAGGCATCGAGAATGATTGGAAGCGGACGTCCTCTCGCCACCATTTCGAGGACGCGTTTCTCACCGGCGAGCAGGGCTTCGGTGCGCTTCCGCTCATCGAGCTCGCTGTGCGAGACGTACCAAGACCAACCGACGATCGCTCCAGAGCCCTCGCGGAGGGGACTGCATTGCATGAGGAACCAGCGGTGTGCGCCATCGG
>DATHNL010000042.1:0-29570 GCA_035486035.1 Gemmatimonadaceae bacterium | reverse complement strand
TCTCACCCGGCCGGCGGCCGCCCAGGATGTCGTCGTTGTCGTGAACAGCGCCAACGCGGCCTCGTCGAGCACGAAGGCCGACGTCGCCTCCCTCTTCCTGAAACACACGACGAAATGGCCCGATGGCTCGGCCGCCGTCTGCGTCGACCAGGGCGAGGGCGCGGCCGTCCGCGAAGCGTTCTCGAAGAAAGTGCTCGGCAAATCCACGAGCGCCGTGAAGGCCTACTGGCAGCACCAGATCTTCTCCGGCCACGACCTCCCGCCGGTCGAAAAGTCCGGTGATCAAGCCGTGCTCGACTTCGTGCGAACGAATCCCGGCGCGGTCGGATACGTGAGCCCCGGTACGTCCCTCGGGAGTGGGGTCAAGGCGCTGACAGTGGAGTAAATTCCAGGGTGCATCGCATCCTGGTATTCCTCATGGCGCTCGTGCCCGCCGTCGCGGGAGCGCAAGCTGGATGGATTTCAACCCCGGACTCGATGGCCCTGTTCTATCGAGTCCAGGGTCAGGGCCCCGATACGATCATCGCGATCCATGGCGGCCCCGGTGTGGACCTCGAGAGCATCGCGAACGACTTCGCGCCGCTGACCGAGCACCACGTCGTCATCTTCTACGACCAGCGTGGCGCCGGTCGTTCCACGCTGCCTCAGGACACGACCACGCTCACGGCCGAGAACCAGATCTCGGATCTCGATGCCGTTCGCCGTCACTTCCATCTGACTCGCGTCACACTGGTCGCGCACTCGTACGGTCCGCTCCTCGCGGCTACGTACGCATTGGCGCATCCGGACGCCGTCAAGCGCATGGTCTTCTTCAATCCCGTCCCGCCGCGCCGCGGTGACTTCTGGCAACGGTTCGGCAAGACCATGAATACGCGGCTCGACACCGCGCAGCGCACGGAGCTGGCCCGACTCCAGAAGAAACTGGATGATCCGGCGAGTGGCATTGTCGAGGACTGCCGGGCGTTCTGGAAGATCGCGCTGCGCCCGCGCCTCGCCGACCCCGACAGCTCCATGCACTTGATCAAATCAGATCTCTGCGCGTCTGATCCCGTCGGCATCCGTTATGGCCTGACGGTCACCAACCGGTTGGTCATGGCCTCGTACGGTGATTGGGATCTGCGAGCCAAGCTGCATAATCTCAACGTGCCCCTGCTCGTCGTCCATGGCGAAGAGGACGCCATCCCCATGGATCTCGTACAAGAGTGGGTGACCGCGATACCGCATGCCCAGCTCGTGCGCGTGCCGAACGCCGCCCATTTCTCGTACGTCGAGCAACCCCAGATCGTCTGGCCGGCAGTCGAGAAGTTTCTTACTGCACGCTGACCAGTAAGTCGCGCGACCGGACGAAGAAGGTGACCACCGCGCGCCGTTGCTCGTTCAACGGCCGCGCCGCGCTGACACTATCCGCGGCGGCTCGAACGGCGGCCGCGGCCTGAGCGAGGTCTGGCGCCCGATCCGTCTGCAGCACAGACAGCACGTGCCCCACCCGGTCGAACGCATCGTGCGCGATATCCGCGTCAACGGAACCCGGTGGCGCCACGTCGAGCGCGCGAGCCAACGTCCGCACGGTTTCGACCTGATCCGGTGAGCTCGGCGCGGTCGCCGCGATGGCGTCCGCCAGCATGCGGAGCCCGCTCGCCGCATGCGCGTCGGCGGCGTGCGGCGTCCACGGGTTGCCCAGGGGCTGCTCGGTGAACGCGGTGAGTGCGACGAGCGTCGCCTTGACGCCCCCGCGTTGATTCCGCGTCGCGACGCCCACACTGAGTAACGCCAGGAGCACGAGGCCCAACAACCACGCTACGGTTGTGCGCGGAGCCGCCACGCTACCCTCGCGGGAGGCGATCGCGATACTGCGGGCTCATCGGCAACTCGGTGCCATCGACCAACACGACGCGATACTCGCCAGAGACGAGCGCGCGCAGTTCTTTCACATGATCGATTCGGACGATGAACGAGCGATGCACGCGCGCGAACTGCGTGGGATCGAGACGGGACTCGATGCCGGAAATCGTCGACCGAATGAGGTGGCACTTGGTGCCGACATGCAGCCGCAGATAGTTCCGATCGGCCTGTACCCAATCGATCGCGCGCGTCGAGACGAAATACGTCCGCCGCCCCATCGTGACCGCGACCCGGTCCAAGTAGACCGTCCGTTCGCGCAACTGGTCGACGAGCTGTCGGACCTGCGTCCCCAGCGCGCCGCCATTCGTCGCCTCCGTCGCGGCCAGCGCGGCCCTCGCCCGATCGAGCGACCGCTCGAGCCGCTCGCGATCGTACGGCTTGAGCAAGTAATCGGTCGCGTCGGTATCGAACGCGCGCACCGCATGCTCGGCGTGCGCCGTCACGAAGATCACGAACGGTGGCGGCCGTGAGCCGAGTCGGTCGAGCATCTGAAACCCATCGAGCTCGGGCATCTGGATGTCGAGGAATAGGACATCGGCCTCGCTGTCCGGCAGCACCTTGAGGGCGTCCTCCGGGTCCTCGTACTCGGCGACGACCTCGATATCGGACTGCTCGGCGAGCATCGCCTTGAGGCGGCGTCTCGCGAGGGGTTCATCGTCCACAACCATGACTTTCATGTCAGCTCGAGTGGAACGGTGATGGAAACGACAGTGCCGCGTGGAGCGGCGGGAGAGAGCTCGAGGGTACTCATGCCGGGGAACATGGCGGCCAGTCGCGCGCGCGTACTCCCCAACCCGACGCGCTCCCGGCGGTCGCTCTCGGGCGGTGGACCGATGCCATCGTCGCGCACGCTCAAGACGAGGCGGCGCCCATCGCACCGCGCGGCCACGTCGATGTGGCCCGCGCCGCGCCGCGGCGCGATGCCGTGCGAGATCGCGTTCTCGACCAGCGGCTGCAACAGGAACGAGGGCACCCGCGCGTTCATGACGTCGGGATCGATGCGCATCGACACCGAGAGCCGATCGCCAAACCGCATGCGTTGGAGCTCGACATACGACGCCAGCCGGTTGAGCTCCGTGCGGAGCGTCACGTGGCCGGTCGTCTCGGCGTCGAGCGACGTCCGCAGCAGATCGCCGAGGCGCACGAGCATCGCCTCGGCGATGATCGGATCCTCGGGGACGAGGGCCGCGATCGCGTTCAGGGTATTGAACAGGAAGTGCGGCTGGAGCTGGAGCGACAGGGCGTGCAGCCGTGCATCGGCCAGCGACCGCTCGAGTTGCACGGCCAGCACGCGCTCGCGCCGCGCGCGGTGCACGCGCGAGAGCACCGCGTATTCCATCAAGAGCACGAGCGCCTGCTGCGCGTTCGTCTCGAACAGATAGCGGAACGAGAGCAGTGGCGACGCGAGGGCCGATTTAGCGGCGTCGGACAGCGTGCTCCCCGCCACCCAAAGGCCACGGACCATCC
This sequence comes from Gemmatimonadaceae bacterium, assembly GCA_035486035.1. GTDB lineage: Bacteria > Gemmatimonadota > Gemmatimonadetes > Gemmatimonadales > Gemmatimonadaceae > DASRDS01. The sequence continues at coordinate 26,201 of DATHNL010000042.1, read as the reverse complement.
ACGCTTGCGCCGCCGCGGCCGCGATCCCAACCAGTGCCCACCCGGCGAGGTTGAGCGCGATGCGCGACCGCGGACCGGCAAGCGGCACTTGGTCCAGCGCCAGGAACACGAACGGCGTGAGCGCCAGCCAGAGCGCCAGGTCGGCGCTGGCCCCGAACACGATGTGCGCCGCGGCGGGATCGAACCCGACCGCACGATTGGCGGCCACGATGGGCCGGATCGTCGCCAGCTCGATGACGAGCTGCAGTCCGCCAACGGCCGCCCACTCGGCGAGTGTCGCCGTCCGCGCAACTGATTGAGCGCTCAAACCGATTTGGCCTCCTCGGCCGTGACGAACACCCACCAGACCTGATCCTCGAGCCCTTCGGTGAGCGGCTCGCCACTATATAGTGGCAGGACGCGACACCCGCTCGCCGGCAGGGCCCGCAGCGTGATGCGCCTCAGCGGTTGGTTGACCCGCGCATACGCTACAGGCACCAGAACCGTGCCGCCGTCACTTAACGCGACAATGAAGTACTCGGCGTTCCCGGCAGCCCGGCTCTGGACAATCGACTGCACTGACCCGACCGCCACGCGATCCGAGCTATAAACGGTCCAGCCCCGAGAGTCGGTCATGCGGGCTACGGACATGCGGCCTACGGTCATGTGGCCTACGGAACACCCGAGAGCCGCTAGCGGCCAGACGACTCGGGCCGAATCCCGCCGGTCGCGGGACGTCCGCCGGAAATCCGGGGACGGCGTTGCCGCTCCCGCACGGTCTCCGCCGCGAGATCGATCAGCATGCGGACGGTCGGATGCGGCTCGTTGTGCCGGAACAGCAACTCCAATCCCGACGGAATGGCGAGCTGTTCGATCGGTACCGCGACGAGCCCGGTATAGTGTCGTCTCGCGCCGAGCGTCCAACCATGTCCCTGCGACACCACCACACGAGCCGTGTGCAGGCTGTCGAATGTCCGAATGGTGCGCGGCTGAAACGGGAGTGCGCTGACGACCGCGTCGTAGAAATGCGGCTCGCCGTCGCGCCGGATAAAGAGCAGCGGCACGTCGGCGAGATCCTCGGCGCGCAGTATTGAATGTCTCGCCAGCGGATGCGTCGGGGCCAGCAACGCCGAATCAAAGACATAACTCGCAATGCGCATCTGCTCGATGCCCTTGGGGACCGTCGCATGCAGATGCCCGACGCCGAGATCGATGCGCCCATCGAGCAACGCCAGAAATTGGTCGGGTGTCGGCAGCTCCTCGACCACGATCTCGATGTCGGGATATCGCTCCGCGGAGCGGCGCAGCACTTCCCGCATGACGGGACTGGCGTGCATGATGTCGACACCGCTCACCACGCACCGCTGTCGATGCAACCGCCCGATGCGCGCCGCCTCGGCCACCGCCACGTCGACCGCCGCGAGCACCTTGGACGCGTCGTGGGCGAGCGATGTCCCGGCCGCGGTCGGCCGTACGCCGCGAGGCAGGCGATCGAAGAGGTGCAAGCCGAGCTCGCGCTCCAACTCTTCGATGTGCCGGAAGAGCACCGATGGCGCGACACCCAGTCGTTGGGCCCCTCTCGTCAACCCGGCTTCTTCCATGAGCGCGGCGAGTGCGCGCAGATGATGCAACTCGACCCCGCGGGTCTTCGGTGCGTCACGCGCGACGGTCGCCGGAAGCGACAGCGTCGCCCCGTCCCGGACGGCTTCGAAGACGTCGACGATCTGCCGGATGATCGGCCGCTGATCGTCGGCGCGCCACATGACGCCTTCCCAGAGCGGTATGGCCATCCCACGCACCGGCACGGCGATCGTGCCGTCGGGTGCTGACTCCACATACCGAAGCGGGAGCGGTTGCCATCCTTGGCCGGCCGACACCGCGAGAAACATCGCGTACACGCCGCTATAGGTGTCGACGATGGGCGAGGCGATGCCGAGCCGCGCGAGCTCATCGCGGAGCGCATCGTACAGGTCCGGATGATAGGCGCGCGGCACCCACGCCATGGGATACGGACTCAGCTCGCCGGGCTCGATGACTGACCGCGACGCGAGTGCGTGCGTCGACGACACGAGCGCGGTCTCGAGCTTGGCATTGATCAGCCGCTCGGCCGCGATGTCCCGCAGGTCTGGGGGTGGCTCGACACCGATCGCCAGATCGAGCGTGTGGCCGAGGAGCCCGCGCCACTGGCTCGGCCCCGCTTCAAGGTCCTCGATCGTGAGCTCGATGTCAGGAAATTGTTCGCGAATGATCGCCAGTCCGCGCTGGACCAGGGCGGAGGCCAAGGAGCCTCGCCCTACGCCGATTCGGACACTGCCACCAATGCCTTGAGCCGCGCGCGCAGCTCGCATAGCGGCGCCATCGATCTGAGACAGTATACCGTGGGTCGCCGCCAGCAGCGCCGCACCGGCCGGTGTCGGCTCCACGCCCTTGGCGTGCCGAGCCACGAGGTCGGAGCCGATCGCGCCCTCGAGCAGTTTGAGCTGACGCGAGATCGCCGGCTGCGCGACGCCGAGCTTCGCCGCCGCGCGGCCAATGGTCCCTTCCTCGGCCACCGCGACGAAGTAGCGAAGCGCTCGGAGATCCAGCCCGCTCACGGCGCCCGCTTGCGCCGCGCGTGGCGAAGGAGAGAGCGCACGGCCCGCGCCGCGGGCTTGGGCTCGTCGCGCCGCCACAGCACCTCGAGGCCCCACGGAATCGTGAGACCCACGAGCGGCCGTCGGACGGTGCCCCGCGGCACGCGCGCGGACCGTGACAGAAATCCCAGCGTCCAGCCGCGTCCCTCGGCGGCGAGCCGCCACAGGACCTGAATGCTGTTCACGGTCGTTTCGACGCGTGGGACAATGCCGATGCGTGCGAGCGCCTGCATGATCTGGTCGTAGAACTCGGGCTGAAAGCTGCGTTCCATGAAGAGAAACGGGATGTCGCGAACGTCATCGGCCGTCAGCGTCCGGTGCGACGCCAGCGGGTGGTCCTCCGCGATCAGCGCCGAGTCGATCCGGTCGACGCTGAGTTGTTGCCGCGCGAGGCTCGCGGGCAGCGGTGCCCCGATCATCACGTGGCCGATACTCAAGTCGATCGTACCCGCTAGGAGTTCCCCCCGCTGGCGGGGCGTCGGGACATCTTCGATGACTATACGGACCGCCGGCAGGTTGACGGCGGTCTCCCGGAGCAGCACGCCGAGGAGTTTGCCGATCTCGTTCGTGGCGACGGCGCCGATCACACAGCGCATCGACATCTCGTTGCGCATCCGCGCCGCGTCGGCCGTTAGCGCGTCGACGGTCGTCAAGACACGCAGCGCATCGGTCGCCGCCGCGAGGCCCGCGTGCGTCGGGGCTGTTCCTTTCGCACCCCGCGTGATCAGCTGGACGCCGATCTCTCGCTCGAGATCCCTGAGTTGCCGCGCGAGCGCCGGCGGTGTCAAGCGCAGCCGCCGCGCGGCGCGCCCGAGGCTCTCCGACTGAATGACGGTCGCCAACGCGCGCAATTGCCTCAGCTCCAAGCCCCGCAGAACATCCCGCCGAGGCGCCGCCCCATTCAGCGGCGCGTGCCCACCTCGAATTGTTTCGATGGCGCGGAGCGCATGGGGGCGGGTCTCGCTCGCGCGCCACATGAGGCCCGTGGCCATGGTGACATGCAATCCCTCTACCGGGATCGCGACGGTGCCGGCGGGCGACATCTGCAATGCTTGTCGCGACCACAGAGTCCACCCAGCGCCGGAGCCGACGGCGAGCCAGACGGCTTTCGGGCCGGAGTAACGGGAATTGAGCGGAGGACGAATCCCCAACTGCCGCAACGCTTCGTCGACCACGCGCGGCGAGTCGGGGTGCCACTCGGCTCTCGGAAACAAGAACGGCACCGTGGCCAGATCCTCGGGACGCAGCACCGAGAGTGAGGCGAGCGGAGTCCCGATAGGGACGATCGCGCAGTCGAACGGCACGTCATAGAGCGCGGCCCACGCGAAGTCGTGCGTCGTCACGGGTGACCGCAACCCGATCGCGAGATCGAGCGCTCCCGCGCTCAGTTGCGCAAACTGTTCGGGTCCGGGCTCGACCTCGCGAATCTCGAGCTCGACGTCCGGCAGTCGCTCTCGAATCGCGGCCTCGGCGGGCTGAATGATCTCGAGCCACCATGCGGATCGCCCGACACCGATGACGAGTCGTCCCGTGAGCCCATGCGCGGCATCGGCCGCCCGTCGAACGATCGACTCGGCCTGCGCGAGTATCACGCGCGCACTCGATGCGATGGATTCGCCGACCGATGTCAGCTCGACGCCGGCCGACTGTCGCGCGAGCAACTCCAAACCCAGCTCGCGCTCCAGGGCGTGGATCTGACGCGAGAGCGCGGGTTGGGCGACACGAAGCCTCGTCGCCGCCCGACTCACGCTTCTCTCCTCCGCGACCGTTACGAAGTACCGCAGGTGCCGGAGATCCACTTGGTACCTCCCATGCCGAAACGGCAAGGAAGCCCCAACAAACAAGTATTGGCCCTCGCTCTACTTATGCGGCTAGCATAGCAGCACGCAAGAGGAGAGCAGATCGTGGCTGAAGAAGATCCGTGTTGGCTGGCTAACGAAGGGGATGACGAGTCCGAGACGGCGCGCAAGGAGTTGATCGAGCTCCTGCTGACCCCGGGTGCGATCGCGACGTCCGTGCAGCCTATAGTCGATTACCACACGACACCGCCCACGCACTGGGGGGTGGAGTGCCTGACACACGGCCCGCGGGGCAGTGTGTTTGCCGATGCCGAGGTGCTGTTTCGCACGACGCGCGTGGCCCGGCTGGAGGCCGAAGTGGACCGGGTGTGCGTCGCGATGGCGTTGCACTCGATGCGTCGCATCGCCCTCCCGTCGCGCATTTTCCTGAACGTTCACCCGTCGACGCTCAGTCGCGACGCGTGGTTCCCGGCGTACCTGCGGGAAGTGGCCGAGCGGTGGCGGATCGGCATCGAGCGGCTGACGGTCGAGATCGTCGAGCACGATCGGCAAACGCTGACGGGCCGCGTGCTCCGGGCAATCAACGCGCTCCGGGAGATCGGCGTCTCGGTCGCGCTCGACGACTGCGCGAACGACCTGGCGCACGATCCGATGCTCGTCGCGGTCCGCCCGGAATTCGTGAAGATCGCGAAGCACGTCATCTGGGGCGCGCGTCACTCGAACGCGGGGTTCCGCCGGTTGGAGCGCCTCGTGGATTCGACGGGCGCGCTGACCACGCTCATCGCCGAAGGCATCGAGACCGCCACCGATCTGGAGATGGTGCGGAGCCTCGGCATCTCACTCGTGCAGGGCTTTTTCGTCGGCCGCCCGGTCGCGATATCCGCGCTGCACAGTGAGCGGTAGCCGCTCGATCGCATAGCGAAGCATGGTCCTCGGCATATGGCCCGCGTGCGCGTCGAGAAACCCGTGGAGTGTGGCGGGGGCGCGCTTACCCAGCTCCCGGAGCATCCAACCGGTCGCTTTGTGGATCAGATCGTGCTCGTCCGTGAGCAGCATCGATGCCACCCGCACGGTGTCGCGGTACTCGCCTCTCTTTATAAAATGGTGCGTGGCGATGATCGCGATCCGTCGATCCCACACGTTTATCGATCGCGCCAGTACGTCGAGCGTCTGCCGGCCCTTCGTCGTCAAGTGGGCTCCGACAATCCCCGGAGCGGAGCTGTCGACGAGATCCCAGTTGTTGATATAGAACCGGTGCTTCATGTACACGCGATAAATCGCGGCGCGCTTGAGTGGCTCCGCTTTCGCGTAGGCGCCGACGAGGATCATGAGCGCCAGGTGCCGCTCCTCATGCACGCGCGACCGGAGGAGTGGCGCCACCTCCGTCAGCGACAACGCCCGATACTCGCGCGCGAGTTTCCGTAAGACCGGTACGCGAATGCCAAGGAACGGCTCGGCGGTCTTGAAGTATCCCTGCAGAAATCGCGCGCGCTCCGGCTCGGCCAGGCTACGCAGACGCTGCCTGATGGTGGACACGCTCGTCGTCACAAAAGAGAGAATATCCGCCCAACCTGACGGCCAGGTTACGGGCGACGCACGCGCACACTCCCCTTGAATGTTCGAACAGTTATGCGCGCCGAGCCATGTCCGACGACCAGGGATAGCTGCTGACCCCGCCCGGACGCTCCGGCGATTGGCCGCACGGCCGGGATGTCCGAGACGATAGTTCCAAGAACCGTCGTCACATCGCATTGCCCGCCGAGCGTGGACGTGAGCGCCAGATCGACGGCCCCGGCGTAGTCGTCGATGTCGACCAGACCGACAGTCCCGGCATCGCCGACGAACCGCACATCCCCATTGACCGTGCTGACCCGCGCCCGCTCCAATCCCGCGGTCGATACGTCGACGGCCCCATTGACAGTCGACGCGCTCACATCGGCCACCTGGCCGCCCAGGGTCAGGCGCCCCTGACCGGTGCGCGCCCGGACCCACGGTGCAGTGACCGCGATGTTCACCTCTCCCGAGATCGACTCCGCCTCGAGGTCCCGCACCGTGCCGCCAAGGTGGATGCGGCTCGACACACCGTAGAACCACCCTGACACGTCCGTCGCTTCGATGTCGGCGCTGACGGCCTTGATCGACACGAGGCTCGATCGGGGCACATAGACGTCCAACGTCGCCGATCCGGAGTCAGGATCGACACTCACCTTCACGCCGCCGTGAAAGGCACCGTAGTGGAACGTCGAGCCGCGCGCGACGGTGCCGCGGAGGAGGACCGTGTCCTTGTCCCAGCCCACGAGATGGACGCGGCCGGCCGGAACGAAGATCTTGACGCCCGCGCCTGGAGTGAGTGCCTGGCGGCGCTCGATCGGCGGTTGCAGCAGCAGAAGCAGGGCGAGGGCGATCATGAGGCGTTCGCCAAGAGCTTCATGAGGTCCACCTTGTGGGCGTAGGCCTCGGCCAGGAGTTGCGCCAAGGCAGGGTCATTTGGGCGCCGAGCCAGCTCGGCCCTGAGCTCGCTGATCGCGCTGTCGATCGTTCCCAGACTCGCTCTGACCGAGGCCTCGGTTTCTGGCCGGAGCTCGCCGCGCCTCAGCTCCAGCTCATCCAGCAGGTCTCGCTCTACCCGCGCGTCGTTCGAGGCATCCGCGGAATCCACTATGGCCCGCACGGTCGCTGGCGTGACCTGCGTGACGTCGATGGCCGATCTCGGCTGGCGCACCACCATGAGCACGATCGCCGCCGCGGCAGCAAGGCCAACGATCGGCCCGATCACGCGCCACCGACGCTTGGCTTGGATGCGCCCCCGAATGCCAGGCCACAGGTCATACGGCGGGTCGATCTCGCGCTTGAGGTCCATCATGAGACGTTCTCCGCCATTAGCATTTGGCGCGCTTTCCAGAGCTGAGAGCGAACGGTGCCTGAAGCGCGGCCGAGCAAATTCGCGATCTCGTCATGGCTATACCCTTCGATGTCATGCAACACGAAGACAACACGAGCTCCGGGAGGAAGGCGTAGCAGCGCGGCGTCGAGATCGATACGGTCGTCGCTCCTCACCGGCGGCGTCTCGGCCACGGTCGTGTCGTCCAACATGATGCGCGCCTCACGCCGCCGGGTCGATCGCAGATCCTGCAGTACCACGTTGACGGTCAACCGGTGCAGCCACGACGTGAACGCGCTGTCGCCACGAAAGCTCTTGATGCGCTCCCAGACGCGTACGAACACATCCTGTACCCGCTCCGCTGCATCCATGCGATCGCCGGTCAGGCGCAGGCACAGCGCGTACGTCCGGGCGGCGTGGCGCCGGTACAGCGGCTCGAACGCGTCGAGGTCACCTCGCTGCACCCGGCGCACCAGCGCCACGTCGTCCAGGTCCGTCACATCGCTAACACGTAGGCCATGCGCGCGCTGTCTCCGGCGTCGTCGCCATACCCGCCGGCGATGAGCACATGACCGCCGCCGAGCGCGGTCGCGGTCGAGTAGTAGCGAGCGGCTGAGAGCCCGCCGGTCACGGGCGCGAAGACTCCACGTGCAGGATCATACACTTCGAAACCCGCGCCGCCACCGGCGACGAGTACGCGTCCGTCGTCGAGTGTGACGACCGCGTGCGAGAGCTTATATCGCGCCTCGTGCAGCTCGCCTGTTGCATGAAATTGCCGCGTCGCCGGATCATACACCTCGGCCGTTCTCGATTTAGCCCGCCCGTCTTCGGTACCAGATCCCCCGACGATCAACACACGTCCGTCAGGCAACACAGCCGCCGCGGCCTTGCGTCGGGTCTCCGTCATATCGCCGATAGATGTAAACGTGCCGGTCGCTTCGTCATAGACCTCGGCGCTGTTGAGCGTATGCTGCAAATCGGGTTCGCCACCTGCGATGAGAACGCGTGCACCGCGGAGCGGTGCGGCGACATGATAGGCCCGGGCGACGCTCATATTGCCGGTTGGCGTGAAGCGGCCAGTCGCCGGATCGTACACCTCCGCGCTCTGCGTAGCGACCTCGCTGGGTGCATCGACGCCCCCGGCGATGAGCACGCGCCCGTCCGGCAGGAGCGTAGCGGTGGCCTCCGCGCGCGGAACCGCCATGCCGCCGGTGGGCGTGAATCGGCCGGTAGTAGGATCGTAGAGCAGAGCGCTGCGATAAATGCGACTATCGCCACTATAACCCCCAGCGAGGAGCACGCGCCCGTCTTTGAGCAGCGTCGCCGTGTGGCTCATGCGGGGTTCGGGCATATCGCCCGTCGACGTAAACTGTCTGGTGCCGGGATCGTACAACTCGGCCGTCGCCAGGACATCGTGGTTGCGGATCATGCCACCGGCGATCAGTACTCGGCCATCGGCCAATCGCGTGGCACTGTGGATCGCTCGCTGCGCGTGCATCTCGGGGCACGTTGGGCACAGGAGCAGGGCAACTAGGAGCGGGAACATCAAGTGGCACCTCCTCGTCGTCTGGGTTGACGAAAGTGAGATGCCACTCGACGGCTCCGTGCTTATGTCAGCATCCCCCTTCATTCCCGGTCGAGGTCGCGAAGGCGTGGCCGACCTGGTCGAGATCGATCGGCTCGACATCCTTGGCATCAGACCGCCCGGTCACACGCTCGAGGCTGACCTTGGCCTTGGCGTACGTCGAGTCCACCGAGAGGGCTTTCTCGAACACCGACTTGGCCTGGGTCACGTGCCCGGTGCGCTCCAGCGCCAGTCCGAGGTTGTTCTGGAACGTGGCGTTGTTCGAATCCAGCTGAATCGCCCGTGCTAATGGTGAGATGGCGTCGACATACCGACCGTTGTCGATCAGCACCAGGCCCATGTCATTCATGGCCCATGTGTCCGTCGAATCGATCGTAATCGCCCGACGATAGGCATCGAGGGCCTCGTCGACTTTCCCTAGCCGCGCGTTGACGCGGCCAAGGACACGCCAGCTCGAGCCGTTGGTCGAGTCGACGGCAATGGCCGCTTGGATCTGCTCGAGCGCGTCACCCGGCTTGTCCTGTTCGAGCAACACCCGGCTCAGGTTGACCAGCGATTTCACTTGCTTGGGATCCTTGGCGATCGCCGCTTCGAACGCGTCACGCGCGCGATCGAGCTGGCCTGACTTCCAGGACGAGAGCCCGAGCATGTAGTAGCCCCAGGCATTGTCGGGACGGTGCTTCGTGTAGACATCGAACATTCCCACCGCGTCAGAGTACCGGTGCGCGGTGTACGCCGATTCTGCCGTAGCGTACGAGACGTTCTCCGGGATCACCGGAGGTGTGGGGATGGTGGCCTCGACCTTAGGCGTGGTCACCGGCTCACCGGCTGAGACCTGTTGGTGCTTTTCGTGGCCGCCGCAAGCTGCGACGGAGAGGGCGAGTGTTGCGATCGTGGCGCGGTACATAGAGAGGACCTCGGGTTGGGGTTGTGCCCCCACCCAAGGCAATCGCGCGACCACGAATTACGCGGCGCTTCGCGTCCGCGTAAAGCGCCGCCCCGTCTGAACTTACGCCGGCCGCCCGGTTCGCCCGTGTGCCGCATCGTGTTCGCATGGACACGTGCCGCGAAGCGGCCGTGTGTCCATGCGAACTCAGTCGCGGGAGATACCGTGCCGCCGCATGATCTTGAGCAAGCTCGCATGATCCGCAAGACCGAGGTCGGCGGCCGTGCGCGTGATGTGCCAATCGTTGCGGTCCAGCGCCTCGACGACGATGCGCCGCTCGGCTTCCGCCTTTCGTTCGACAAAGGTGCGGGCTGTAGGAGAAGTAGGAAGAGAGGCGTCGCGGATTTCCGGGGGGATGTGTTCGGCGCCAATGATGTCCCCGTCGGCCGCGATGACCATACGCTCGACGATGTTGCGCAACTCGCGCACGTTGTTCTGCCGCCAGTCGTACCCCATCAAGATGGCCAGCACGTCCGGCGCGAGCCTCTTCCGCCGCATGCGAAACCGATCGGCAATATGCGCGAGCAAGTGATCGACCAACTCGGGCAGATCGGACAGCCGATCGCGCAGTGGCGGCACGTGCAGGACATGGACATTGAGCCGATAGAAGAGATCGCGCCGAAACCGCCCTTCTTTGGACTCGGCCTCGAGATCCCGGTTCGTGGCGGCGACCACGCGCGCGGGAACCTGAATCGGCCGGTTCGACCCGAGCCGAACGACGGCGCGTTCTTCCAAGACGCGCAAGAGCTTGGCCTGCGCCGCCAGCGGCAGCTCGCCGATCTCGTCGAGGAAGAGCGTGCCGCGACCGGCTTCCTCGAACGCGCCTTTCCTCGCCGTAGCGGCGCCGGTGTACGCGCCACGCTCGTGCCCGAACAACTCGCTCTCGACGAGTTGCTCGGGCAACGCCGCGCTGTTGACGGCGATGAACGGCTCCCGAGCGCCGGCGCTCAACCGGTGCACGTCGCGCGCGACGAGCTCTTTGCCCGAGCCACTCTCGCCGATGATCAAGACGGGACTCGGGATCGGCGCCACGCGCGTGATCGCGTCTTTGAGTCTCGCAATGGCCGGGCTCGAGCCGCGTAACGCACTCTCGTCCGCCGCGTACCGACGCAACGCCATCACCTCGGCGATCATCTGCCGCCGCTCGACGGCGTTCTCGATCTCCTGTGCGAGGCGTTCGACGGGATCGTCCTTGCTGACAAAACCGTACGCACCGAGCTTCACGGCCTGCACGCAGCGATCGTAGCTGCCCGTACCCGTGTAAACGATCACGGGTACGTCGATATTGCGCTCGCGCATTGCTCTCAAAACGCCGAAGCCGTCCATCCGCGGCATCTCGAGGTCGAGGATCACGCAGTCGACCGTCTCCCGCGACAGTATGTCGAGTGCATCATTCCCAGACCCCGCAATGAGCACCTCGTGCTGCGCGAGCCGCTTGAGATCGTACGCGTACTGCTCAGCCAACGCGAGATTGTCATCGCAGACGAGTACGGTCGTCATGGGTGCGGAATCATTGATGGAACGTGACAGCGACGCGAGTGCCGCGGCCCGGCGCCGTGTCGACCGTCAGGGTTGCCGCGAGGTCGGTGACGAGTCGGCGCACGATCGACAGCCCGAGCCCGGGCCCTTCGAACGCGTGTGCGAGCTGCTCCTGCGTCATGCCGCTCCCCGTATCCTCGATCGTGAGCTGCCCACCGGCCGTCGTCGTGATCGTCAACGTCCCTCCGTTGCCCATGGCGTTGACCGCATTCGTCGCGATGTTCTCGATAATGCGCCTTAGCCCCAAGGGGTCGGCTGTGATCTGCGGCATAGCGGGATCGAGCGCCAGCCTGAGAGTGATGCCGTCAGGCACGACGACGGATCGCGCGATGGCATTGACGTCGATGCGCTGGGCCTCGGCGCGCGGTGTCAGCAACGCATAATTTCGCGCCAGCGCATCGAGATACGCCACGCTGGCATCGAGCGTGGCTCGCCGCTCGGCGAACACCGGCGCGAGCGCGCCCGGATCCTCGCGGGCGACCTGGTCGAAGTGCCGTAGCACATGTCTGAGCGGCGCCAGTCCATTCTTGATGTCGTGCGTCACCTGCCGGGACAGATCTCCGACCGTCGCCCGCCGCTCGGCCTCTCGCAGCCGCACGGTGCTCGACCGTAGCCGGCGCACGAGCGCGCCGAGCACGCGGCTCAGCGTGCCGATCTCGTCGTTCCGGTTCGTCGCGAAGTGGACGTCGAGCCGGTCGAGATCCAGCCGCTCCGTTTCGGCCGCCAGCGCCGCCAACGGTTGTCCGATGCGGGCCGCGAGCGCGACCGCCCCGAGCGTCGCCGCAATCGCCGCCAACGCCACAGCGGCCGCAAACCAGCGGTCGACGTTCTGCCGCAGTGCCGTCAAGTCTGTAGTTGGATGCGCGATGACGAATAGTGCTTTCCCCAGCGAATCAGCCGCAACAAATGGGAAGGGGATCTCAGCTACGACGTCATCGAGCGCCGAGTCACCTGGCAGGAGCAGCGACACGGTCAGCGTGCTGTCCGTGCGGAGCCGCCCGAGAAACGCCGAGTCGACGGCGATGCCACCGACCAGCGTGACGCGGCGATCGCCGACGCGCGTGCTGTCAGCACGAGCCAGCACGAGTCGCGGCCCATCTGGCGTGCGCGCGTAAACGAGCGCGGCGCCTCCAGCCAACAGGCGTGGCAGCGCCGGATCGAGGCGGTCGTACTCGTTCCGAAAATGCCCGGAGCTCAGGATCCGTCCGTGCTCGTCCTGCAGTTGGAGCATGTCGAGCCCGGTCATCCGCATCGCCTGCCCGGCGTAATCGAGCAGGTACGCGCGCTCGCCGGGGTCGCGGAGTGCCGCGCGCAGGTGCTCGTCATCAGGCACTGCGTCGCGCAACGACGCGAGCCGATCGCCGACCGCGGCGCTGGTCTGCGTGAGATCCGTGCGCGTGACCGCCGTCAGGGCCGCGACACGCGAGCGATATTGTGCGGTGAGCCGCTGGTCCATCTCGCGCCGCACGCCGACCGCGAGCCCGATCAGCGGCACGAGCGCGATGAGCCCGAATGCGACGAACAGCCGCGCGCGGAAGCTCACGGCGTGGTCTCCAGCCGCATGCTCCCCGTCGTATCGGCCACGACGCCTACCGTCCCCCGACGAACGATCAGCTCTGAGCGTGTCTCGATGAGCGGCTGCGCTTTCAATGCCCCGAAGGCGCACGTGTCGTTGCCCGCCGGTCGCGCCACGAGATACCACCCGTGGTCCTCGCTCGCTAACGCCTGGTCGAATGCGGTATGCCCGAGCGGGATGGCGCTCGTCGCCAGGCCGGTGCCGACGAAGCGCTCGGCAATCGACCGGGCGATGCTGTCGCCGGCCATGTATATGATCGGACGGATCGGACCATCGAACACGTCGGCGCATTGCGCGCGCGGGACGCGGGCATCGGCGTGAACGGCGTTGAGTACGTCGGGGGTCGGCGGGGTGCCGGGCGACACCAGGACGTACTGTCGATCCCACGGCAATGGGATAGTCGCGAAGTCGGAGCGCGACGTCGCGTAGCGTATCACCGAGGGTCGATCGGTCACCACCACATCGCCACCGCCGTCGATCATATCGAGCGCGCCGCGATTGGACACGACGCGAACGGTCGCTCCGGGCGCCAGGTGCTGCGCGAGCACGACCCCGAACGAGTCAGTCGCGGCAATGCGCAGTGAGTCAGCGGCGATCGTGGGGCCGGCGAGAATGACAGACACCGGCGACGGCGCGGGCGTGACGGCGTGGCCGCAGGCGAGTACGCACACCAAGAGAATGGCGTGACGTGTATTCACTACCGAAAGCTAAGACGTGGACGCGCCCGGTACCTTGCCCGCGACGCGGGCGGGATTGCCGACCATGATGACATTCGCGGGCACGGCGCCCGAGCAGATGGCGCCGAAGGCGATGACGCTGTTATCGCCAATTGATGTGCCGGGCATGATGGCCGTCTCCGGCGCGATCCAGACGTTCTCCCCGATCGTGATCGCCGCGGTCCGAACCGGCGCCGAGGGATCGCGCCGGTTGATGGCGATCGAATGGAAATCGGTATCCATGATCCGACACTCGGACACCTGGGAGAGGTTCCCGATCGAGATGCGCTCCATGCACCCGAACCGCACGGCCACGAGATCGACCTTGTTGCCGACGGTGATAACCGCGCCCAGGCTGTGCGTGAACGGCGTGGTCCGCTGGATGACGCGGACGTCATCGCCGAAGACCACGCGGCCGGGCCCGCGCACGATCAGCGAGCCGAAGACCCGCAGATTGCGGCCGGCCTGGAACCGGCGACCGCGCAACGGTAGGTAGGCCTTGTAGAAATGGCCTTTGAGGATCGCGAACCCCACGCGAAACGTGCGACCGGGTTCGGTCAGGATTCTACGAAACCGGGATTGGGTCACGAGTCTCGTCGGCCGCCGCGAGCCGCAGCAGCTCGGCGCGGTCGACCTTGCCGTTCACGTTCAGGGGAAACTGATCCAGTCGGACGATCTTGCTCGGTACCATATACGTTGGCAGCACCATGGCCGCTGCGCGCCGGAGCGCATCGAGCGACTCGGCCGCGCCGGTCACAAAGGCAACAACGCCCAGCGCTTGCGCCTGCGCAATGGGGTACCCCACAGCCACGGCCCCGGTCACGCCCGGCTGCTGCCTCAGTACCCCCTCGATTTCGGCCGGCTCGACTCGAAATCCCAGAATCTTGAGTTGGTGGTCGACCCGGCCGAGGTAACTGTAGATCCCCGACGGATGCTCGACGACGCGGTCGCCCGTGCGATAATAACCCTCAACGAATCGGGCCGCGGTTTGAGCGGCATCGCGCCAGTATCCGGGCGCCGTCTGGGGCCCGCCGACCAGAAGCTCCTCGTCCACTACCCGCGCGGTCAGCCCGTCCAGCGGGCGCCCAATTGGCACGATACCGTTCAGCGATTCGGGCGCCACGCCGCCCCATCGATAGACGAAGCAGGCGATCGTCAACTCGGTCGGTCCGTACAAGTTGTCGACCACCGAATTCAGCGCCGCTGCCTGCCATCGCTCGGCCGTCTCGTTGGTCAGCGGCTCGCCGCAGAAGAGACTCCACCTCAGGCTCGGCATGGACCCAGCCTGGATGCGATCGCGAGCCAAGACGGCCGCCGAAGGGACGGAGAACCACGACGTGAGCTGGTGTGCGTTCACAAACCTGGCCGGTGCCAGCATCTCGATCGGCGCCATCGCGTAAAGGCACGCGCCGGCGTTCCATGTCAGAAAGAGATCATGAACCGACAAATCGAACGTCTGATCGAACGTCTGCGAGCACCGATCGTCGGCGGTCAGCCCGTATCGCTCACCCATGACGTCGAGATAATGCAGCACGTTCCGGTGCGTGATCCCGACACCCTTCGGCTCACCGGTCGTTCCAGACGTAAAGAGCAGATAGGCCAAGCTGTCAGGATCAACGACCGGGAGATCGTCAAGCGGGACGTGCTCCCCTGGGTGATCGCCATGGATGAGGACCGGGACGTCGCCGGCCACGGCATCGAGCAACGGTGCCGTGTCACGATCGACGATGATCGCCTCGAGCTCCGCGCGGCGGGCCATGGAGCGGGTCCGCTCGATGGGCAGCTTGGGATTGAGCGGCACGAACGCCGCCCCGCTGCAGAGCGCGCCAAGCGTGCCGACGTACGCGACCTCGGACCGGGCCGCAAAGACCCCGACGCGGGCCGCGGGCCGGCCGAGCGCGCGCACGATGGCCGCGGCGAGGACGCGGGCGCGGAGCGCGAGGGCTTCGTATGTGATGATCTGGCCGCGGACAACCACGGCCGGCGCATTCGGGTGGACCGCGGCGCTGGCCAGCACTCCCGTGCGCAGCGACCGCGTGTCCTCCGTCACGACACGAGGGCAGGCGTGTTCGACGTGTGGGCTTCGATGAACTCGCGGATGGCGCGATAGCGGGTCAGCGTGACGATCTGCTCGTCCGAGATCGTGAGCCCGTAGGTCTCTTCGAGCGACAGAATGAGCGCGACGTGATTCACGGAGTCCCACTCCGGGATGGAGTTGAACTCGAGATCATCGTTCAGCGCGGCGGGATCGACCCGCAATGCGTTAGCGACTACCTCAGCGAGACGCATGGGCATGGGTGTTCTGAGTCGTAGTTTGAGCGCGACGGATCGCGATACCGGTGTGTTCGAGGTCTTCCCGTGACGGCGGAATGTCGAGAATGAAGACACTCGCGCCAAGTCCAACATAACGCGCCAACTCATCAGCGACCCGTTCGTACGTACCAACCAAGTATGGGCAGAATGTCGCCGAGGTCTGGAACGGGCCGAGCCAGTACGGATGGTCCGGCGAGGCGGGCTGCTCGTCGAGCGACGAGAGCTGCTTGTGCCACTGGGAGTCGGACACTTTCATCGCCAGCCCGTGCGTGATGCGGCCGGCGCGGGTGTCCGGAAAGCGCTCATACGCCACGTCCCAGGCTTGGTCCGCGGTCTCGCGGGCAATGATGCCGACCCGCACGCCCCGCCGTCTGCCGTCGCTCGGCGCCGGCCGGGTATCCTCGCCAATGGGCTCGGGATAGGTGACGCTGATGGCGCCCATCGTCACTGCGGCGGCTTCGCCGGCCGGTGACGAGCCGGACACCAAAATGTCTGGAGTCAAATCAACCGGAAGTGAGGGCGACATTCTGAGATTCCGCACCCGATAGTGCTTGCCCTCGTGCGTCACCGGCCCTTGATCGGCGAGCAGCGACTTGATGATCGCCACGTACTCGATCAATCGCTCGTACCGCTCGTCGTGTGGCGTCGGGTCACCGAGTGCGAGAAGATCGTTCCGAAATCCGCCCGCGACCATGTTGAGCGCAACCGCGCGCCCATGCATCCAGCCTAGTGACGCCACCATCTTGGCTGCGGACAGTGGGGTCATGTAAGCGGGCTGGACCGCGACCAGCGGCACGAGGCCTTTCGTATGCTGGATAACGAGTTGGGACACAAGCCACGGGTCCGCGATGCCGTTGTCTGTGTAGACCAGCATCCCGTGGCAACCGGCCTCTTCACTCCATCGCGCAACGTCGATGACTCGCTGGGTATAGAGCTCCCGAGCGATATCACGCGACTGCGGGCACGTCGCGTAGATCTGCACGTTCTGGGATCGTTGCACCTAATGCGCCGCGATCTGGGCGTTAGAAACGTCCGTCTAAGACTAAGTCACACGTAGTCTTCTATAAAAACATTTGTTGCACCACCCCGGTTTCGTTGCGCGAATGCATCAGTATGTTGCTCGTGACGCGCGACGCTTAAGCTGTTTGCATGAACGTCATTGGCATTAGTGGGTTCGAGGGCGCTGTCCCATTCAAGCGCCGACACTGGCCATCGCTCGACGCCCGAGCCTATAGGATCTCGCAGGGTCACGACGCAGCGGCCGCACTTGTTTCCTCCGGCCGGATTGTCGCGGCAGCCGCCGAGGAGCGATTCGATCGGAACAAGCACTCGGCCCACTTTCCCGTCCAGGCGATCCACTGGTGCCTGGAGCAGGCCGGCTTGTCGATCGACGACGTCGACATGCTCGCGCACGGCTTCGACTACGGGCCCTATCGCACGATCTACTCGGCAGATCCGACGACCCGGAAGCTCTACGAGGACGTCCTCTCGCGCGACGCGCTCGTCAAGTTGGTCGAGCGCGATCTGCCGGGGTTTCCAGTCGAGCGCGTGTGCCAGGTGCCGCACCACGTCGCGCACGCCGCGAGCGCGTACTTCACCTCGGGGTGGGACGAGTGTCTCGTCATCGTCGTCGACGCCATGGGTGAAGCGCACGGCAGCACGATTTTCCAGGGGCGAGGCGGCGAGCTCACGCGCCTGCGCTCGATCGGCGCCCACGACTCGATCGGCGTCTTCTACTCGCTCGTCACGTACCACCTGGGGTTCGACTTCAACTCCGACGAGTACAAGATCATGGGGCTCGCTCCGTACGGCGATCCCTCCCGCTACCGTGATTTCTTTGCCAAAGAAGTGGTGCTGCGCGACGACGGGACCATCAAGATCCCCATGCTGCAGCTCAACACCACGCGCGATGATCGCGAGAATTATGGAGCCACGCTGTCGTATTTGGGTCAGCATCTCCTGCCACCTCGCGACCCGGCGGGCGATATCACGGACGAGCAACGAGACGTTGCCGCCGCACTCCAAGAGTGCCTCGACAATGTCATGCAGCACATCTGCGGAAGCTTCCAGCGAGCGTCCAATCAGTCACGCCTGGCGCTAGCCGGTGGCGTGGCGCTCAACTGCACAGCGAACGGCCGTCTCATCAAAGCCGGACTCTTTGACGAGATCTACGTCCAGCCCGCGGCCGGCGACGATGGAACGGCCCTTGGTGCGGCGCTCTACGCCAGCGCGAAGCGCGGCGTCATTGCCAATAAGCGAATGCCAGCACCACTCCTCGGCCCGTCTCACGATGCCGCCGCGGTCGACCGGGCCATCGCGGCTGCAGCGCCAAAGATCAAGGTGCAGCGTTTCGCATCGCTGGATGAAACGTGTACAGCAGCGGCTCAGCTTATCGCCCAAGGCAAGGTGCTCGCCTGGCACCGCGGCCGTATGGAGTTCGGCCCGCGCGCACTGGGCAACCGAAGCATTCTCGCCGACCCGGGCCACCCGGAGATGCGCGACCGCATCAATAGCATGGTCAAGAAGCGCGAAGCGTTCCGCCCCTTTGCCCCCGCGGTCTCGCTCGGCGAAGTCCACAAGTGGTTCGACGTCGCCGCCGGCTCCGTCTTCCCCTACATGATTGCCGTCGTCGACGTCCGCGAAGCGCACCGCGCCTCGCTCCCCGCGATCACGCACGTCAACGGCTCCGCGCGCGTGCAAACCGTGTCCGACGAGGACAATCCGGCCTTTCACGCGCTGCTCCGCGCCGTCGGCCGCACCACCGGACGCGAGATGGTGCTCAATACGAGCTTCAACGTGAAAGGTCAGCCGATCGTCAACACGCCAGATGAGGCAATAGCCACATTCCTCGACACGGGCATTGACCATCTCTTTGTAGAGAACAATCTCATAAGCCGTGCGTGATCTGGATCACGCATCGTAAAGTGTGTTACATGCTATCGTAGGGCCTGGTTGTCGAGCAGCGCTCGGCACGATGCTTGACTTAGGAGACAAGCATGTGGGCTCTATTGAAACAGTCATCACACCGCGGGCACTGGCGGACCGCGCACCCGCATCGTTCGGCGGGAGAACGCGCCAGCACGGCCCTCTGGTGGGCCGTCATCGCCTCGACGTGCATCGCTGCCGTCGGGTACGCCGTCTACCTCTTTCAATGACGATGCGCTAGGCGCATCCAACTGAGATAGCGCTCACGCTGGTCCGGGGTCAGTACTGAAACAATTTCCATCTGTGCGCTATCGACCCCGGGCCGCGTGGCGCGCCACGCCGAATCAAGCGCGGCTTGGTGCGTGGCCAGGATACGGGCGATCGAGTCGTGCTGCGCCGTACTGAGTCCCAGTCGCCTATCCATTTGCGTCAATAGCACGGTCGCGTCCATCGGATTGCCCGCCGGGGCAGACATCCGGACGTGCTCTCCGACCGCGCCGGCGACGACACCGAGTACAGTCGCGACGACCAACGCCAACGCCTGCCTCGCGCGGGGACTCACGGTTGCCCCGCCATCATCGCGGCGATGCTCGGCGCTTGCCCTGATGCGGTCAACATGACGGCAATACTCGGTGTCGGATTCGCCGCGACAACGGGCCGACGCCCACTTGCGAGCAACAGCGTGAGCGCCGCCGCCGTCGCGAGCGGCGGAGCCCAGGTCGCAACGCGGAGCCACGACGACTGACGCCGTTCGCGAACCTCGGCCACGATGCGCGTCGAGAGCGCCTCCCAGTACTCCGGATCGTCACGCATCGAATCTGGCGCGTATCGCTTCGCGCGCACGATGGACATGTTGGCGCACCGTCGATGGCGCAATGTCGAACATGGTTGCCACCTCCTGTATGTCGAGTCCGCTCTGGACGACGAGATCGAAACACTGGCGCTGCATGTCGGGCAGCTCCCTGACGACAGCCGCTACCCGATCGAGCGTATCGCGCACGGCGGCGAGCTGCGCCGGATCGGGTGCCGCGGGGTGCGCCGGCCGCCATGCCCGCAACAACCAGCGGCGACGCGCAGCGCGCCGCCGATATTTCGCGGCCACGCGCCGGACGATCCCGTAGAGCCAGGGCCCCACGGACTCGCCCTCCCGAAACGCCGCGGCCCGATCGAGCGCGATCACGAACGCTTCGGCCACGATATCCTCCGCGTCGTCCGCATCGCCAACCAACTGCCGGGCGAACAGCGTGGCGCGCCGGACATACCGCCGTACGATCTCCCCGGTTGCCGCGTCATCGCCGGACGCCGCCCGACGCAAAAGGTGCCCGTCATCCGCGTCACCCACGTCAGAGCGGCCGCACCGCCGCGCCAGGCGGCATGCGCGCGGCGCGCACAGCTGGAACACTCGCCGCGGCAAGTCCAGCGAGCACGCAAGCTGCGCCGGCCATCGCGACCATCGCTGCTCCGCCCGGCGGCCCCGCGACGAGCCCAATCCCAGCGCCGAGCAGTGCTCCCGGGATGCACACAAGCGCCGCCTCAGCGAGGATCTGCACAACGATCCTCGGCTTCGTCGCGCCTACCGCTCTCCGCACCCCGATCTCGCCTCGACGCGCACGGACGCCGAGCGCGGTCCAAGCGGCGATCCCGCCGGCGGCTGCCGCGAGCAACGCCGACGCGGCAGTTATCGCAAACCACCTGAGCCGTTTCGCGGCGGTCGATCGAAGCGAGACGAGTCGCTCCTGGGTCTCTATGCGCACGTCCGCGAAATGATGCCGTCGCCGAAAAAGGTCCCCAATAGCCACCGTCACCGACAAATCGCGCACCCGCGCATACAGCCGGGCGACATATGTGACCGAATAGAGCCGGCGAGTGGCCGTCGTCAGGGGGATGAAGATCACTTCGTCCTCGTTGAACGCATCCAGCCCTGTCCCGCGTTCGGCGAGCATACCGACAACGGTAAACGGAATCCGCCTGATGCGCAGCACGTCACCCACGGGATCGCGGTCCCCATACAGGTCGCGCGCCACCCGAAACCCGATCACCGCGACGCGCTCCGCCGCATTGGCTTCTTCCACCGTGAAGAACCGTCCGCCCTCGAGTGGTGCATCGCGCAACGTCCCGTACGTGGCGTCGACGCCATTGACGCTGACGCGCCGCGCCAAGCTGCCCGCCGTCACCGGCTCGCTCTCTCCATATTCGGCCGCCACGGTAAGCACTCCCGGGACTTCATTCGCAATCGCCTGGGCATCCGCTCGCGCGAGCGTCCGCACGATGTCCCCCGTGCGTGAGCGTCCGCCGCGATTGCCGGCGTCGACTGCGCTCACGATCACAACGTCGGCGCCCATTTGCCGCACGGACTCCAGCGTGCGCCGCCGTCCACGCTCGGCGACCGTCACGGCAACCACCAGTGCAGCCAGTGGCAGCGCAACGCCCGTCACGCCGAGCCCCGCGACGATCGGCCGGCGCGTGACTGCTCTCAGTACATCGAGAGCGCGTCTCACTTTTACGGCGCGGCCTCGCGCAAGACTATGGCGGGATCGACGGAGGCGGCTCGCCGTGCCGGCACGTAGCCGGCGATCACGCCGACGAGCGTGGTTGCCAGAACCGCTCCGAGCGTCACCGGCCAGTCGACGGCTAGCTTCGCGCGCATCATCGTCGCGCCGAGTGCGGTCACACCGACGCCGAGGAGTGCGCCGAGCACGGCCGCTGCCGTCGCGGTGCACACCGATTCGGCCCAGAACTGGAGCAGGATGTCCCGGCGCGTGGCGCCGCAGGCCCGGCAGGTCGCGATCTCGTGGCGGCGTTGCAGGGCTGCCGTGACGGCGAGGACTGCGACAATGACCCCGCCGAGTCCGAGGCCGAGTGCGCCGACCCACCATAACGTTCTCGCGAGGCCGGAGTCGACGGACTCCATTCGCGCGAGCATCGCGCGTGGGGCGATCACGCGGAAGTCGTCGATTTGGCCTGGAGCCAAGGCGTGTCTCGCCCTGACCACCTGCTCGACTGCTGCCTGTGTCTCTTGCCATGCGTCGGGCTTCGCCAGCGCCACATCGATGAGATTCAACGCCGTCCTGTTGAACACGCGCCTGGACGCTGTGCCAAGTGGGATATACACAATGTTGTCGAGGCTGATGCCACCGGGTCCGGCGCCATTCGGAGCGAGCACGCCGACAACGTCGAAATCGATCCCGCTCAGCCGAACGCGCTGTCCGACGGATGCCCGGAGACTGGCGGCGACGCCCGATCCGAGAACGGCTACGCGAGCGTCCGTATCCTGGAAGTACGACCCGGATGCGACGGAGTCGCCGTGCAGCGACCGCCAGTTAGCGGTCACGCCCCACAGCGATGTCGTGGTATTCTGCCCGTTGGCCTCGGCGACGATTTTCGATGCATCCTGCGCCAGGCCGACCTCTCGAACAGCGCTGACCTGAGCCGTGATGGCCGCGGCATCGTCTGGCGTCAATGTCGTAACGGCGTCGGCTGCGGTCGACATGCCGCGCTGCGCGGGCCCGCCAGGTTGCACGAACAAGACGTCGATAGACCCGAACATCGCCTTGAAGCTCCCACGCACGGCCCGCCTCGCGCCTTCGCCGGTTGCGACCGTAATCGTGATCGCCAGCACGCCGATCAAGAGTCCGGCGCCCGACAAGAGTGTCCGCGCGCGTGACCTCGATACCCCTCGCCACGCGAGTGCCAACAGCGTCCTGAAGGTCATACGATCCTCCCATCGGCGAGCGTGATACGTCGGTCGGCTTGGGCGGCGACCGCGGGGTCGTGCGTCACGAGGACGACCGTCAACCCATCGTCATTGAGATCGTGGATGAGTCGCAGAACCTGATCTCCGGTCGCCGCATCGAGGTTCCCGGTTGGCTCGTCGGCCAGCAGCAGCGACGGCGACATGACGAGCGCCCGCGCGATGGCCACGCGCTGCTGTTCGCCGCCCGAGAGCTCGGCCGGATAGTGGCGGGCGCGATGCGCAACGCCGACTCGCTTGAGGAGTAGCGGTGCCGCCGAGACGTCCGGGGCTGTGCCGTTCGCGTAGAGCAGCGGCAGCTCGACGTTCTCGATCGCCGTCGCTCGCGGGAGCAAGTTGAAGCTCTGAAACACGAAACCAACCCGTCGGTTTCGGAGGTGCGACAGTTCTGCGTCGTCCAGGCCCTGGACGGGCGTGCCGTCGAGGACATATCGCCCTGCCGTAGGCGCGTCGAGGCAGCCGAGGATCTGCAGCAACGTCGACTTGCCAGATCCCGACGCGCCGACGATCGCGACGAACTCACCAGTCTCGACGTTCAGCGACACGTCGGACAACGCCGTCACGGGCGCAGCCCGGCCGGTGTACGTCTTTGAAACATGTTGGAGCTCGATCATGGAATCCTCACCGTGGTGGTCATCTGCGGCAGTAAAAGACCGGCCGGTCTGTCGATGCGAACCGTGACCTCGTAGTCGACGACACCGCCGATGATCGTGGCGTCGGGCGCAATGCGGGTGACACGTCCGGTAAAGACGCGATCCGGATACGCGTCGACCGTAAACGACGCCGAGTCACCGACGCGCACGCGCCCGATGTCGGTCTCGTCGACGAGCGCGACGCATTCGAGCCGTGACGGGTCGATGAGCACCACGAACGTCGGCGCGGCGAGCGATGCTGCGACGGTCTCGCCCTCGTGCGTCGCGATCGAGGCGACGACGCCGTCGATGGGCGCGCGGACGACCGTATAGTCGAGGGCGAGCGCCGCCAGATCGCGGTCGGCGGTCGCGGCCGCGAGCCGCGCGCGGGCTACGGCGGTCGCGCTGGCGGCAGCCTGGAGCTGCTGCCCGGAGGCTCCTTTGATCGCACGAAGGGCGTTGAGCCGCGTGAGATCAGAATCCGCCGCATCACGCGTCGCTTCGAGCTCGGCGACCCGCGCCTCGGCCGATGCCAGCCTCGCTCTCGCTTCGCGGTCGTCCAGCGCCGCGATCGTATCGCCGCGCCGCACGCGCACACCTTGCGCGACCGCGAGGCGCCGGACGACGCCAGATGTCCGTGCCCCGACGTCGACCCTCGCGCCGGCGACGAGTCGGACGCTGCCAGTCGCCACCACACGCGGAGAAGCCTCGCGAGCGGTAACGACGGCGGTCCCTATTGGAGCCGCCGGCGCGCTCTGTGCGCACCCGGCGACCACGAGCACCAAAGCGAATCGCATCACCCGTGTATTGCCACGACACGGAGATGCGTTTACTCCCGAGGGCCCCGACGGCCCCGGAGTCGTCCGCCGGAGTCGGCTCCTGTGGCCGGTTAGATTTCTCGTGTGAGACCGAAGTCGAAAGAGGGCCCGACCACCTGGCGCGAGAAGGTCCAGGTCCTCCGCTACCTGCCGAAGCTCCTGGCGCTCGTCTGGGAGACGAACCGGCCGTACACGACCGCGATGATCCTGCTCCGGCTCGTGCGGGCGTTCGTGCCGGTCGCCACGCTCTGGG
This sequence comes from Gemmatimonadaceae bacterium, assembly GCA_035486035.1. Classification (GTDB taxonomy): domain Bacteria; phylum Gemmatimonadota; class Gemmatimonadetes; order Gemmatimonadales; family Gemmatimonadaceae; genus DASRDS01. The sequence goes on along the minus strand of DATHNL010000042.1, from coordinate 1,855 downwards.
TCGCGAAGCTCATTATCGACGGCGTCATCCGCGCCGCCGCCGGGCACGGGGTTGGACGTCTCTGGCAGTACGTCGCGCTGGAGTTCGGCATCGTCGTCGTGGGCGAGTTCCTGGCCCGCGCGTCATCACTGGTCGAATCGCTGCTCGGCGATCTCTTCTCGAACTATGTCAGCGTGCGGCTCATGGAGCACGCCGCCACGCTCGACCTGGCGCAGTTCGAGAATCCCGCATTCTATGATCACCTCGAGCGCGCTCGCCAACAAACGACCGGCCGTATTGCGCTCATTGCCCAGTTGCTGGGCCTCGGCCAAGACGCGCTAACGCTCGTCACCCTCGCGGGCGCCCTCGTGGCCTACGACGCCTGGCTGTTGCTCCTGCTCGCCGTCGCGATCCTGCCGAGCTTTCTCGGCGAGACGCATTTCGCATCGCTTGCCTACTCGCTGCTGTATCGGTGGACGCCGCAGCGGCGGGAGTTGGACTATCTGCGCTACGTTGGCGCGTCGGACGAGACCGCGAAAGAAGTGCAGATGTTCGGATTGGCCGGGTGGCTCGCAGCGCGCTACCGGCGGCTCTTTCAGCAATACTACGCCGAGAATGCCCGCCTCTCGGTTCGCCGGGCGATCGTCAGCGCGTTGCTTTCGGTCGTGGGTTCGCTCGGCTACTATGGCGCATACGTCGCGATACTGCTCCGCGCCGTCGCGGGCCTCCTCACTATCGGCACGCTGACATTCCTGGCGGGGGCATTCAGTCGCAGCCGGGACTTGATTCAGCGCTTGCTCCTTTCGGCCAGCGACATCTACGCGCAGGCGTTGAACCTGCAAGATCTCTTCACGTTCTTCGCCGTCCAGCCCACGATCACGACCCGCCCCGGCGCCCGACTCGTTCCTCAACCGATCCGCGACGGGTTTGTTTTCGAGGACGTGGGATTTCAGTATCCTGGCGGCGATCGGTGGGCGGTGCGCCATGTGAATTTCGTCTTGCAACCTGGCGAACGGATCGCGCTGGTCGGCGAGAATGGCGCGGGCAAAACCACGATCACGAAACTCCTTGCGCGGCTCTATGACCCAACCGAGGGACGCATCCTGCTCGACGGGGTCGACCTGAGAGAGTACGACCTGGCATCGCTCCGTCAGGCGATCGGCGTGATTTTTCAGGATTTCGTGCGCTACGACATGCGGTTCGACGAGAACGTTGGCGTCGGCGAGATCGAGGCAGCACGGGAACACTTGGACGCCGAGCGGAATGGCAAGCCTTTGGACGCCATCGCCGATGCCTCGCACCGCTCACTGGCCGCGTCGCTGCTGCCGCGCTTGCCCCAGGGTTATCAGCAGATGCTCGGCCGTCGCTTCGACGAGGGCGTCGACCTATCCGGCGGCGAGTGGCAAAAGGTCGCGCTCGCGCGTGCCTACATGCGCACGGCGCAACTGCTGATCCTCGACGAACCAACGGCGGCCCTCGATGCGCGGGCCGAGTATGAGGTATTCGTTCGGTTCGCCGAGCTGATGGCGGGCCGTATGGCAGTCGTGATCTCCCACCGTTTCTCCACCGTTCGCATGGCCGACCGGATCATCGTCCTGGCCAATGGCACGGTCGTCGAGGAGGGGACACACGAAGAGCTGGTCGCGCGCGGCGCGCAGTACGCCGAGCTCTTCGAGATGCAGGCGGCGGGCTATCGCTGACACGCGGACAGTCGACAGCCTGTACGTCACGACCTGCAGCACGAAATCCACGCGGAGTGGTTGTCCTATTGCCGCCAGAGAGGCGTCCAGCCGCGCGATTTTGTACCCGAGGCGACGGACCAGAAGGTGAACGACCCCGGCTGGCACCGAGTCGATGCGATACTGGCCGAGCGAAT
>DATHNL010000041.1:0-12263 GCA_035486035.1 Gemmatimonadaceae bacterium | reverse complement strand
GCTGGCATCGACTTCGCACCACTGCTACGCGCCTGCACGTAGTTATTGTCGAGGGTGCGATGCTCGGTCGACTGTTGTTTCGCGAGCGCCTGCGGCTGAACGTTTGCTGGCGGATTCGCGGCCTCTTGCGCGTGCCGGTTCTCCATGTCGTTCCGCTGCTGCGTATACTGCTGCGCGAGATTCGGATGCGGAGCCGGTGCTGACGAAATCGTCGGCCGCGGCGGCGGCTGCGGAACGCGTGTCGCGGTTGCCGGACCACGCGTGGGCTCGGCCACGGCTGGGCGCGGTTGCGACGGCGTGGGATGCGGCACCGGCGTGGCGACGAAACCTGGATGCGGCACCGCCTTCGCGACCGGCGGCCCTGCCACGTTCGGCTTCGGAGCATTCGGTGCTGGCGCCGCCGCCACGTTCGGCCTCGGAGCATTCGGTGCTGGCGCCGCCGCTACCGCCGGACGCGCGGGCTTGAGCGTCACGCCTGGCCGTACCGGTTGATTGGCGGGCCGTATCGCCTCCACCGGCTCGGCGGGCCGTTTGATCGTTGCGAGCTCGGACGCCGCTGCCGGACGGCCGGGATGCGCGGCCAGCAGCTTCGCTTGGTCGGCGAATGACGGGGCCGCCCTGGGTGGCTGCCGCACCGCGACGACGGTTCGGTTGTTGATCGTGGCGGGTGGGCGATGCTCGGACGCGATCGGCGCGATGCTGCGTTGCGTCGGTACGAATGGCGCGTTCGATCCCAGCCGCGGCGCCTGCTGTATCGCGCCCGCTGGGACGCGCACAGCGTAGCGCGAGACTGACTGTCCATTCCGGAACGCGTTATCCGGCACGACCGTCACCGCGCCCGCCACTTCGCGGTTGCGATACGTGATGTTGGTGACGTTGGTGACGTTCGTGATGTTCGTCACGTTGGTGACGTTCGTGATGTTCACGTTCCGCACGTACGTGTTGCTCACGTGGTACGAGGGGTAGTACGCCTCCTCGGGCGCGAGCGGGAACCAGCCGACCCCGACGCCGCCACCGAACGACACGCCGGCGTTCCACCCGCGGCCGCCGACGAACGCGACCAGCGCGGGCGCCCATACCGGCCGCTCGTAGACGCGGCCCGGGCACCAACCCCAATGGTCTTCGGCGTACACCCAGCGGCCGTAGTGGAACGGCGCCCAACCCCACGGCGCGTCATCGACCCACGTCCATCCATAGGGTCCTTCCCACACCCAGTGGCCGTAGTGATACGGGCTCCATCCAGCGACGACGGTCGTCGGCGTCCACACCGCGCCGTACGTCGGATCGTCGCGCCACCCGCCGTTCCCATCAAGATCGTCGTATCCCGCGATGTCAGCCGAGACGTACCGCGCGGAGGCCGAGGCCTCTTCGCGATGGTCGCGGTCGTCGCTCCACTGATCCCAGCCGTCTTCGGGCCCGATGTCGACCACATCGTAGGTCGGCGCGTCGGTGCCGTTCACCGTCGCGGCCTGTTTCGCGTTGACATCGAACGTTGAGCCGGCCGCGGTCACGGCCACTTGGCCGGCCCACACTTTCACGGTCGATTGGCTGCCGTCTGGCGACACGTCGATGCGGTAGTCGCCGGCCTGGCCGATCCCGATCGCCGCGTTCGGCGTGTCGAACTCTTCGGCTTCGCCATCGTTCAAGTGGCGCACGCTGACCGTCGCCGTGCCCTGCGTGACACTCGCCTGGATCGTGTTGTCGTCGAGGTTGGCGATGTCGAGCTCCGTTCCTCCCGCCAAGCGGATCCGAGTCTGTCCGATCTGTACCTCGGCCCGGCCATTCGAGTCGACCCAGACGCGATCACCGGTGGTGAGCGCGCGGTTCGGCACGGCCGCGGCCCACTCCGTGTCGCCCGCGGGCCGGAGCGAGACGGTGCCGGAGATGTAGCCGAGCCGGCCGGCGCGGGTCGGTGGATCCTGATCCTGCGCGGCCGCGGCGACACTCAGCACCGCGAGGGCGATGGTCATCGAGAACACAACTTTCATAGCTGGCTCCTCAACTCACGCCAGATCGCCACGCGTTCGCGGGTGATCTCGTTGGGTGGGTCCGTCTCGTACCACGCGGGATACTCGCCGATCGGAAATCCGCCGGTGTAATTCGGCGGATACGTCACAAAGATCTGGCCACCTCGCAGGCTATACTCCAAGTTCACTCGGTCACGCATCACCCAAACATACACATGACGAGCCCGAGTACGGCAGTTCTGGTCTTCGAGGGGTTCGCCGATTGGGAGCCCTCCTATGCATTAACCGGGCTTCGGCGTTGGGGGAAGCGGTCGGTCACGACGTACGGGTACGACCTGTCCCCTATCACCTCGATGGGCGGGCTTCGCGTCATGCCGGACCGTGTCCTCGAAGACCTCGACGCACCGGAGCTGCTACTCCTGCCGGGCGGCGAGATGTGGGAACAGGGATACCCGGCCGATCGCCTGGATCCCATTCTGCGCCATCTCGCGGCCAACGCGATACCCGTCGCCGGAATCTGCGCGGCGACCGTGGCGCTGGCGCGGGCGGGCCTCTTCCGCGAACGCCGGCATACGAGCAACGGCCGCGAGTTTCTTTCGCACTACGCGCCGAACTACGAGACGCCGTCGATGTACGTCGATACGTCGCGCGCCGTCGCCGACCGCGGCATCATCTCGGCCTCCGGCCTGGGCGCCGTCGAGTTCGCGGCCGAGATCTTCACGACGTTGAGGGCGTTGCCCGATGAGGCCATCGCGCAGTTTCGCGCGATGTATCGCGCTCAAGCGTCGTAGATGATGTCGTAGTGCATGACGCGCTGGTCGTAGTCGATGAGAGCGGCCTGGCCTTCGGGTTCGACCACCGCGCGGTCAATGTTCGCGCCGGCGAACGCGCGGACCGCGTCCAGTGACGTCCAGCGCGTCTCGACGACGTATTCGATGTCGTGCGCTCGGTGCTGGCGCAGCAGCGTAGCCCCAGCGAATCCCTCGAGGCGTTGCAGCTGCGGCAGCACCACGTCGATAAAATGGCGAGGGTAGCCGGACGGATTCGCGAGTGCGGCTCGTCCGTGCCAGACGCGCACGATCATGGTCGATCGCTCATTGTCGCGGCCAGATGTTGTTGCGGCGGTCGATATCCGGCAACGCTTTGCTCTTGTCGAGCTCCACGTGGGTAATGACCCCTTGCCCAGGCAAGTGATAGGTGAAGTGAGGCCCCAAGTTCCACATCTCGATCGGTAGTCGCACGTACACAGTCCGCGGCTTCTCGTCTCCCGACGGATTGAACGTGATGGCGAGCTCGGCCGGCATGATCATCGTTCCGCGGTTCGAAAGATACACGTTGTGCCCGACGACCGAGTCGACGGCTTGATCCAGGCGCGACGTCGTATAGATCCATCCGCGCCAGAACCAGTCGAGGTCCATGCCAGACTCGTCTCGCATCATCCGAAAGAAGTCCGCCGGCGTCGGATGCTTGAACTGCCACGCACGGATATACGCGCGGAACGCGGCGTCGAAGCGCTCTTTGCCGAGGACTTCGTAGCGAAGCTCCTGCATCATGAGGGCCGGCTTCTGGTAGGCGTCCCAAAAGAGATCGTGCACCTCGGTCGGCTTCGTGATAATCGGCTGCTCGGTGCCGGGCACCGCGTGGTCCGGATAGAGGTGCAGCGGATGCACCTCGATCGTGTCGCCATACGGCGTGCCCGCGAAATATTTCGCGGCGTTGCCGAGGTCGATGAACGTGTTGAAGCCCTCGTCCATCCAGGGGTATAGCCGCTCGTTCGACCCGACGACCATCGGGAACCACTCGTGTCCGAACTCGTGCGCAAGGACCCACTGCTGCTCCTCGCGGCTCGGGCTGTTGGGTACGAACGTCAGCATCGGGTATTCCATGCCTTCGATCGGGCCCTCGATCGTCGTGGCGTGCGAATAGGGATACGGGAACCATTGCTCGCTGAAATACTGGATCGCTCCCCGGGCCATCCGGTTCGCTTCTTCCCACTTGTCGGCGGATGGCCTGTAGAGAGTTTCGATCAGAATGCCGTGATACCCGCTCGCATCCCACCGGAAGTTCGGCGCGGCCGCGAAAGCCAAGTCGCGCACGCTGTCGGCCACGAAATGCCAGGTCAGTGTGCCGTTGGCTGTCGGTCGCGTCTGTCCGGCATCGCCGGCTTCCTGCTTGCTGATCACGGCAATCGCGGTGTCCGACGCTAATGCGCGCCGAAGGCGCGTGCGTTCCCGTTCCGTGAGCACGAGCTCGGGATTGGTCAGGCGCCCAGTCGCCGCCACGATATACGTCGCCGGCACCGTGATCAGTGCATCAAAATGCCCATACTCGAGATAGAACTCCCCAGCGCCGATATACGGCTCATGGTTCCACCCATGCACATCGTCATAGACAGCCATGCGTGGATACCATTGGGCGATCTCATACAAAGTCCCATCGTGCCCCATGCGCCCAGCCCCCTGCTCGGGCACGTGGAAGACCCAAGCGAGATCGAGATTAATCGTGTCGCCTGGCGCGAGAGGACGAAGAAGGTCGATCCGCATAGTCGTTCCGTAGATCGACGTTTGGGCTGCCTTGCCGCCGACCCGGACCGAGTCGAGCGTGAGCCCGCCCGCGAAGCCTTGGCACGAGAAGTCGAACGTCGATCCGAGGAACACGAGCGGCGGCTGATCGAGCACGTTCGTGACGCTCGACGGCGCGCAAATGTTCTGCTCCAAGAACATCCAGAGGTAGGGCAGTGCATCGGGCGACCGATTGACGTAATGGAGGGTCTCGCGCCCCCGCACCTCGTTGTTCGCGGGATCGAGCGTGGCGCGAATCCGATAGTCGACGCGCTGCTGCCAATAGCGCGGCCCAGGCCGGCCCGCGCCGGTCCGGTATTCGTTCGGCGTGGGGAGCCCGAGCGGCCGGAATGGCGATGAGTCGGCGACGCTCTGCGCCGGCAGCGGTGCGGCGGCGAGGACGCCGATCAGGATAATGCGACACGGTGCGTTCATGGCCACGAAAATCGCAGCCGGTCGAGCCCGGCGTTAGGGTTTGTTACACGACTCTATGTCTTAATGGGCAGGTTTGTGTGTAATTTCACTCTGCCGCCCACACACTGAGTCACATGTTCCAAATGATGCTGGTGCAGGCCCTTGCGGCCGCCGCCGTCGCGACCTCGCAGCCGCCATTTATCGTCCAGCCTTATCTCCAGCTCGGCGACGCTCCCTCCGCCGGCGAGACGGTGACGATGGCCCTCCTCTGGCACTCGGACACGACGAGCGCCGAGTGGACGGTCGATCTCAAACCGGCGGGTGCGACCGCGTGGAAGCCGCAGCGGACGTTCTATCCGTCGCGCATCGACGTGCCGGGTCTCGATCCGTACAACGTCTATCACGGCACGCTCGGCGATCTCGCGCCGGGATCGACCTTCCAGTACCGCGTGAAGCGCAACGGCGCCGTCGTCTTCACGAGCTCGGGACTCTCACGCAAGGCCGCGAGCGAGCCGTATCGCGTGGTCGTGTTCGGCGACGCGGGCCAGAATACGCCGGGGCAACGGGCGATCGCGTACCGCGCGTACCTCGAGCACCCGGATTTCGTGGCGATCCCCGGTGACATCGTGTACGGCTCCGGCCGGATGAGCGAATACCGCACGAAGTTCTTTCCGATCTATAACGCGGACAGCGCGTCGCCGGCCAACGGTGCGCCGCTCACGCGATCGATTCCGTTCGTCGCGGCCATCGGTAATCACGACGCGAGCTATGCCCGCAACGTGAACGACTCGATGGCGGACTACGGCGGATTTTTCGCCTTCTGGTCGATGCCGCTCAACGGCCCGACCACGAAGCCGGGGCACAACGCGCCGCTCATGGCGAGCGATTCGACGCTGGCGGCCGCGCTCGCGCGGAGCTACGGGCCCAACTATCCGCGTATGGCGAACTACTCGTTCGACTACGGGAATACACACTGGACGGTGCTCGATGCCGACCCGTACATGGACTGGACGGACCCCGTCTTGCGGAACTGGGTCGCGCAGGATCTGGCGCACGCGGCCGGTGCGACGTGGCGGTTCGTGATGTTCCATCAACCGGGGTTCAACTCGTCGCGTGAGCATTTCACCGAGCAGCAGATGCGGCTCATGTCCGACGTGTTCGAAGCCGGGAACGTCGATCTCGTGCTGATGGGCCACGTGCACAACTACCAGCGCTCGTACCCGATGACCTTTCTCCCGAAGCTCTCGGGCGACCCCAAGACCGCGATCGATGGAACGTTGCACGCGCCGGACTGGTATCGCACCAATGGCCGTCTACCGTTCACCATCGACGGCGATTATCGGTTCGACCATGAGTTCGATGGCGTGAAGCGCACCGTGCCCAAGGGCATCATCTACATCGTGTCGGGCGGCGGTGGCGCCGAGCTCTACAACCCCGAGCAGACAGGAGACCGGGGCAGTTGGCAGGCTTTTACCTACGCGTTCGAGGCCACGCAGCATTCGCTGAGTGCGATCGATGTCAAAGGTCGGACGATCACGTTCCGGCAGATCGGCGCCGACGGCTCGTTGATCGATCACTTCACGATCACGAAGCCCGTGCCGACGATTGCCGCAAAGCCAGGCAAGACGCTGGCGGTTCGCTCTGGTGGACGCTCGCCGGCGGGATCGCCATAGCGTGACCGGGCGTGGCCGGTGGATCGTAGCCGCCCTGTTGTGCGGCGCGATCACCGGCGCCCGTGGGGTGGGTGGAGATCTTGATGCCGCTAGGGCCGTCTACAGCGCACAGCTGGACACCCTGCGCGCGTCGCTCGACGCCCTCTCTGCCACGTCGGGGACCGACACCGTCTCAGTGCGCGCAGCGTTTACGCGCGCGCGCGTCGCGTATAAGCGCGCCGAGTGGTGGCTCGCGTACTCCGCCCCGCCAATCGCGGCCGCGCTCAATGCGCAGGACATCGAGGGTGGCAACGACGAGGCGGACGACTCCGACGATTCGGCGGAGGTAGCCGCCGCCGGCGTACAGTTCGTAGACCCGGTCGGCTTCCAGGCCGTCGAGCTCCGCCTCTATCCCTCTGTGCTGCCAGGCGCGACCGCGCCGGTTGGCGCCATGCTCAGCGCGGTCGATCGGCTTCGCGTGTCGACCTTCGGTACATCGTGGACCCGAGAGGCGATCCTCGAGGCCGCGCGGCAACAGCTCGCGCGCGTCGAGGCGGTCGGGCTCGCCAACGGCGACTCGCGACTCGCCCACGCCGGCCTGCACGAGAGCGCCGCCGCCCTCGAGGGCCTCGAGCGGGTCGTTGCGTTGATCGGCGCACCAACGCTCGACTCCAGCCTCGGCGCCGCTGCGCTCGCGCTCAGGTCGGCGAACGACACGACGTTCGATCGTCTGCGGTTTCTCGCGCGCGAGGCTTCAGGTGTTGCCCGCGCACTCCAGCGCCCTCCGGGCGAGGCGTTCTGGCGCACCGCGTCGCTCTTTGATTCAGCCGCATTTGATGTGTGGGCGTTCGCGCCGGCCGATGCACCCCCTCCGACCCCCAGCGAGATCGCCCTCGGCCAATCCCTGTTCAACGACTCGCGACTCGGCGGAAATTCTGGCCACGCGTGCGTGACGTGCCATCAGCCCGCGCGCGCGTTCACCGACGGCCAGACCGTGCATCCGACCCGGAACACCCCGACGCTGATCAATGCTGCACTCGAGCACGATTTGTTCGCGGATCTGCGCGCGCCGACGCTCGAGGCCCAGGTGGCCGATGTGATCGCCAACCCGCGCGAGATGTCAGGCCTGCCGATCGACAGTATCGCGGCCCGCGTGAACATCCCCGCCATCCGGATCCAACGCGCGTTGGCCGCCTATGTGCGCACACTCGTTCGCCTCGACAGCCGCTTCGACCGCGCGGTCCGTGGCGACTCGACCGCGCTCTCCCCTACGGAGCGACGGGGATTCAACGTCTTCATGGCGAAAGGGCAATGCGGCTTCTGTCACATGCTGCCGCTCTTCAACGGCATGGCCCCGCCCAACTTCGATCGCAGCGAGGTCGAGGTCCTCGGCGTTCCGCGCACCGCTGATACCGTGCACGCGGCTCCCGACCTGGATCCGGGGCGATACGCCATCAGCCACGACGGGCGTGACCTGCACGCGTTCCGTGTACCATCGCTGCGCAATGTCGCGCTGACGCCGCCTTACATGCACAACGGCGTGTATCGCACGCTCGACCAAGTCATCGACTTCTACAATCGCGGTGGTGGTGAGGGCATAGGCGCCCGCTTGGCTAACCAGACTCTATCGGTTCGCCGTCTCGATTTGAGCGCAGCCGACAGGCGCGCGCTCATCGCATTCCTCGGCGCCCTCACCGACACTAGTGGAACAACCGCCACCACCAGTCGAACGCCGGCACCGTCACCGGCACCCGTACCATCGGGTCACCACTGATCGCAAACGCGGCCCACTCCCGCGGTGGCGCCCCGCGATCGAGCGCGGCGACCTCGGCGAGTCTCAGCGCGTCACCGGCGGAGTGCCCGTCGGCCATGGCGCGATAGAAGTCGTGCACGAGCCTGACGGTTTGCCTATCGCCAATCTCCCAATACGACGCAACCACCGCATGGGCTCCGGCGACCAATAGCGGCGCCGTCAGCCCGCGCACGCCCTCACCGGCGATGATGCGCCCGCCCGCCGTTCGGCACGCGGAGAGCATCACGAGATCAGCCTTGAGGTGCAGTGCCGCCAGGTCGGTCGGCGTCACGAACCCGCTCTCGCCGGATCCCGGCGCCAGCGCCAGCGCGGTGCGCGTCGCCGCGCGGTCATCGACGACCGCGTGCGTCGCGAGATGAATCACCCGAAACTTGTCGAGCGCGGTGTGCTTCAAGAACCAGGCGCTGGCGCTATCGCGCAGTCGCACGATGCTCCTCGTGCCGAACTGCCCCACGAGCTCGGCCTCGGCCGCCGATCCTCTGAGCCGCGGCAGTCCGCCAGTCTCATCGAACGCCGATCGAAACGTCTCCGTCTCGGCGTCGCCTGATTTCTCTTTCGCGAACTTGGGGTCACCGAGGGCCAGGACCGTGGCCGACCTGTGGTGGTCCTGGCGGCGCCCCCACAACCACGCCTGCACGGCCGCCGACGGTGCCAGCGCGGTCGCGTACGTCTGGACGAGATACCGGCCATTCACGCGCAGCGCTCCGAATGGTACGTGGTGCACGACGCCATCCGGCACGACCACGAGCCGCGTGATGCCGGCGGGGAGATCCGCGAGCGCCGGAGTAACGAGCGCCGAGCCCAAAGCGTCCGCAGGAGCATTCGGGCTGATACCACTTTCGACGAATGCCACGAGCCGGCTGACATTCGCGGCCAGGCTGTCGTTTGGCGGCAGCGTGTAGGCGCGCGCGGTGTGACGCGTGACGACAAAGAGCGTTGTCGGCGCGTCGGCGGGCCCGGTGACATACTCGAAGAGCGCGGTCGCGTCATCCGGCAGTGCATGCTGGATCGTCTCGAGTACGTTGGCGGGAGCCGCGGCGGTGCGCGCGGACGATCCGGTTTGCACGAGGCGATCGGACAGATCTCGTGCCCGGCGGCGCTCGGCCAGCTCGAATGCCGGGCCAATGCGCCCGGCGTGCGCGACGGCCGCGATGACCTTGGCGACGCCGGGATCGGGTCCGCCGACGAGTGAATGGAACTGGAACGCGAGTACGCGGGCTTCGCGATCGTCGAGCGTTGCGCGCCACTGATCGAACGCATCACTCGCGGCCGTGAGCTCCCGTTCCGCCCGCGCGGTATCGCCGAGCGCGAGGTGGATCTCGGCGAGAAAAGCGCCGATCTCGTATCGGTCGCGGTGTTGGGTCGAATCGATCGCGCGTGACGCGATCACCATCCGGCGCTCGGCGTCGCGCCAGTGTCCGGATCGCACCGCCAGCACGGCGCGATCGAAATCCTCGGTCGAGGCCCAGCCCTGGAGACGGCCGCGCTGGATGGTGACGTGCTCAGCGTCGAACCATCGACCGGCTTCGTCCCACCGCTCTTCGTGCATCGCGACATCGGCCAGCCACGCCTGCGCGTCGGCCACGTAGTTCAGGTCCTTGATGCTGGTCCCGAGCTGAAATTCAGTCGCGAATGCCTGGCGTGCCGCGGCCGTATCGTCGCCGGCGAGGGCGACCTGTCCGACGGTCGTGATCGCGTTGAGCCGACCGATGACGTCGCCCACCTGCGAGAAGACCGCCGCGGCGCTATCGGAGGCGCGTGCCGCGGCCGTGATATCGCCGAGACCGAGATAGACCGTCCCTTGGGTCATGCGCGCATACGCAATGACCGCGAGGCTGTGCGAGCGCTCGCCGTCGGCGATCGCCATGCGCGCCGAGCGCAGTGCGGCGCCGTAGTCGCCGATCGATTGCTCACAGTACGCGCGGTGCTGGCGAACGCGGGCGCGATTGGCGAAATCGCCGGGCGCGAGCACTTGTCGCTCGAGTGTGTCGAAGACCGCTATCGCGCCGGCCATATCGCCGAAGCGTTCGAGCCCGGTGCCGAGGACAAACCAGCAGAATCCCTCGATATCTCGCTCACCGGCAGCCTTGGCGAGTGCGGCGCCGCGGTGCAGCGTCGGTGTCGGGTCAGCGCCGCGCGGGAGCAGCCCGAGCGCGACGCGCGTGCACTGATAGTTCGCTTCGAGACCATCGTCTCCGTGTGGGATGAGCGCTTCGACGCCGGCGAGGATCGCCGCTCCCTCGGCCGCCGATCGACTATGCGCTCTCATCACGGCCCAGCCGAGGAGGGCTTCGACGAGCGCGACGGAATCTTTCGCGGCGCGCGCGGCGGTGGCTGCTTTGCTGTACGCGGTATCCGCGGGTCCAGGCGCGCTTTCCGCGAACTGCACTTGGGCCAGCCCGAGTTGGGCGTACACGCTCACCGCGTCGCGCTGCTGCAGCAGCGAACCGTACCGGTGGTCGGCCTCGTCGTACCGCGCGTTGAGCCACGCGAGCGACGCGAGGCCGAGCGCGGCCAGTCTGTCAGAGGAGTCCCGCGCGAGTGCGCGAGTCCATCGTTGGTCGAGTGCCGCGGAGCTGTCGACTTCGTACGCGTGCCGCGCCTGGCGGACAACGCTCCGTGCTTGCGCGGCAGTCTGCGCCCCTCCGGTCGCGACCATGACTGCCGTCGCGACCGCCACGTGCAGGATCCTGCACGCGCATCGCCGCATGCTCAGCGCCAGACTTCGACCACGTTCGTTTGTCCGCTCCCGGCTTTTGGTCCGCCACCGATCACGTAGATCCGATCGTCGACCGCGACGACCGCCAGCCCATGCCGCGCCGTCGGCATTGGTTCGGCGACGCTCCACGTGTCGTGCGCGGGGTCGTACACCTCGTGATTCGCGAAGACGGAGTTTCGGGTTTCGCCGCCGAATGTATGAATCGTCCCGGCCATGACGGCCGAGCCGAGTCCGCCGCGCTTGCTCGGCATGCTCGCTTTCTTTGTCCACTGATTCGTCGCGAGGTCGTAGGCCTCGACGACATCATAGTTCTTGGCCGGGTCGAGCGGTCGGCCGCCGATGGCGTACAGGACGCCGTGGACCACTTCTGCGGTGAGGTGATCTCTGGCGGTTGGAATCGGCGCACGATTCGTCCAGCGATTCGTCGCGGGATCGTAGACCGTGATGGAGTCGAGCAGCTTGTACTTGGTCCCGAAGCCGCCGACGACGACAATCTTGCCGTCTACCACCCCAGCGGCCGACGCGCCTCGCGGTTTGGGCAACGGCGCTCGTTCTTCCCACCGGTTCCTGTCGGCGCGATACATCCACATGGTCGCGACGGCTTCGAACGCCGAGTCGCCTTGGAGCCCGCCCACGGCGTACAGTGTGTCATTCAGCACGATGAGCGGCATGTGATGGCGCGACGCCGGAAGGTCCGCGATACGCTCCCATGTATCGTGGCTCGGATCGTACCGATATGCCCGATTGGTCTGCGTATCGGTCGAGTCGAATCCGCCAGCGATGTAGATCTTTCCGTCGAGAAGCGCTCCGTGCTCCTCCTGTATCTTCTCGGGGATCGGGGCCGCGGTCGACCAGGCGCCGAGCAGCGTGAGCAGCAGTAATCGCTTCATGGTTTACACAGTGTGTGTCAGGCTCACGTAAGGTTCAAGCTAGGCGTCATAGAATTGACAACGAATTGTTGACGCGGCGTGCGCAAGAGGTAGTTTGGGGGCCTACGTCAACACTAAACGGACGATTCCAAGCCGCCTTAGCGGCAACCCTTGCGCTCTTCGCAGTGCCGTCTGACCTCGGCGCGCAAGTCGTGAGCGGCGCTGTACTTTCGGCCGCCGACAGCCAACCCGTGCCATACGGCACGAT
>DATHNL010000040.1:0-27049 GCA_035486035.1 Gemmatimonadaceae bacterium | reverse complement strand
GCGACGGTCCGATTCGCGGTCGGCGGCGATAGTCTCGTGTATGCCGCGTGGTGGACCGTACGTCCGGATTCGAGCGCTCTGTTACGGATCGCGCGATCAGTTGACGGCGGGAAGCGCTGGGACGCCGCGGTAACCGCCGAGGAGCGCGATCGATCGGTGATGGGTTGCTCGCGTCCCGCTCCCGCAATCGCTTACGACGCTGACAGTGGGTATGTGCATTTGGCATACTACCTCGAGCCACCCGAAGGCTCCGGCATTTTTTATGAACATCTCATGAAAGGGATGTTTCACGCACCCCTCGTGATCGTCTACGGCGAGAGGCCAGTAGCCGCGGCCGTCTCCGCAGCAGGCGACACGGTTGTCGTCGCTTACGAGGACCCGAATCGCCGCACGCCGCAGGTAATGCTGGCCATCTCCTATACCGCCGGGCACCTGTTCGAGACGCGGGTGAGCGCCTCAGGCGATGATGTGGATGCGCGCGCGCCGGATGTGCGCCTCGAGGGCGGGCGGGTCGTCGTGGGGTGGTATGAGACGGGCGTCGGCCGGGGTGACGAGGACAGTGCACCCAGTGTGGGCGCCGAGCCGGTGCTACGGCAGGGTGTTCTGACGGGGGGCCGATGAAGATTCTGGTGGCGGACGACGACGAGGCGATGCGGGACTTGGTCGAGGCCGTGCTGACCAGCGCGGGCCATTCCGTCGTCACCGCCGCCGACGGTCTCGAGGCGTGGGCCGCATTCGAGCGGGAGGCGCCGGAGCTACTGGTGCTCGACTGGCAGATGCCCGGGCTATCGGGCGTCGATCTCTGCGAGAAGGTCAGACGGTCGCCCGCTGGGCAGCACGCGTTCATCCTCATGGCGACGGCCCGGGGCGCGACGGATGATCTCCGCCGCGTGCTCGCCGCCGGAGCGGATGACTATCTCTCGAAGCCGCTCACGCCCGAGACGCTCGCCACGCGCATCACCATTGCCGAGCGCCACATGGCGGTCGATCTCGAGCGCCGCCAGGCGGTCGACGCGCTGCAGCGCGCGCAGTGGCTGGCCGGTATTGGCGAGACGGCGATCGCCATTCAGCACGAGGTGAACAACCCGCTGACCGCGCTCCTGGGCAACGTCGCCCTCCTCGAGGACAACACGATGACCACCGAGGAACGGGCGCAGTGTCTCCGCACCATTGCCGAGCAAGCCGTCCGTATCGGGGCCGTCGTGCGACGGCTGTCCAACCTGCGTGATCCACGCTCCGTCGAGTACATCCGGGGCTCCCGTATGATCGATCTCTCGGAGAAATCGTAGGTCTCCACTCTTGCGCGTACTCTGGGGTGATGTAGTTTGCACCCGCATTACAGGGATGTTCGTTACCTCACTTCCCCGGAGATACGCTCGATGGCCATAGCCAAAAAGAAGGCCAAGAAAGCCGCGAAGAAGAAAGCCGCCAAGCGTCCCGCCGCGAAGAAGCGTCCGGCGAAGAAAGCGTCGAAACGCAAGCCGAATGCGGCGTTCATGAAGCCGATGCAGCCAAGCGCCCAACTCGCCATGGTAGTCGGCAATACGCCAATGCCGCGGACCGAGGTGACGAAGAAGCTGTGGCAATATATTAAGAGAAAGGGCCTGCAGGATGCGAAAGAACGGCGTATGATCAATGCCGACGACGCCTTGAAGCCGATCTTCAATGGGAAGGCGAAGGTGTCGATGTTCGACATGACAAAGCTGGTCAATAAGCATCTCAAGGACGCGTAAATTGACACGGGTGTGAGAGCGCTCGGCATCTACGCTAGTCGAGCGCTCTCCCTATAACCCGGCCGCTCGTGTCTAAGCCTCGCAAACGTTCCACGCTGGAAAGCGCCAAGAGCCTGATCGGCGCGCTGCTCGTGTTTTTCTTCATCAGGCTCTTCATCGTCGAAGCGTATCGGATCCCCTCGGGGAGCATGATCCCGACGCTGCTCGTCGGGGACTGGCTGTTTGTGAACAAGCTGGTCTACGGCCCGCATATCCCCTTCACGGACATCCTGCTGCCGGGCTACTCGAGCCCGCACCACGGCGATGTCGTCGTGTTCAAGTCGCCGACCCAGATCGACCAGCCCGAAGATCCCAATCCGACGCTCGTCAAGCGCCTGCAGGGGGAGCCCGGCGATACCCTGTACATGCGCAAGGGGATCTTGTACGTGAACGGCGTGCCGAAGCCGCAGGGGCCCGGGTTCAACTCGGTGTATGATCCGAACGACACGTCGGATCCCATGACGCCGCCGAACGAGTCGCATCCGGACTTCGTCTGGCAAAAGCCATTTCAGATCACGAATTCCCGATTCGGGCCGCCGCCCGATACGATCACCCACGACACCTGGGGGCCGATCGTCGTCCCGCCCAAGCATTACTTCATGATGGGCGACAATCGGTACCGGTCGAAGGACAGCCGGTATTATGGATTCGTCCCCCGCGTCAACATCCGCGGCCAGCCGATGTTCATCTACTACTCGTACGACACGGACGCCGGCCTCGATTATTTCCGCGCGATCACCGAGATCCGCTGGCGGCGTCTCGGCCACTGGGTCAAGTAAGCGCCCGGTCGATCGCGCGGGCCGCATCGCGTCCCTCGCGAATCGCCCAGACGATGAGCGACGCCCCACGCCGGGCGTCGCCAGCGACGTAGACATTTGGTCCTTTGACTAGCTCCCGGCCTCTTGCCCCGGTAAAGCCCATCGCCAGTATGACCATGTCGCACGGCACCGTGAACTGACCAACGGTGGGCATGTCAACACGTCGAGCGCGAAGCGCGACGACGTGCCCATTGATCCCTTCGAACCCGGTCGTCGAGATTGACCACTCGCGAAGCCCGCCTTCTTCATGCGCATGCGACGTGCGCGGGGTTGGAGGCGTGGGCAAGACCTCGAATTGAAAAACCTCTCGCGCGCCTTGCCGATGACAGGTGCCGAGACAATCCGAGCCGGTATCGCCGCCACCAAGTATCACGACGCGCTTGTCTTGAGCGCTCGGGCCGCGTACGAGGTAGTCCATCGCGAAATGGATGCCCTTGAGCCCCCGTCCGGGGACGCTCAGGTCACGCGGAATATCGGCGCCGGTCGCAATGAGCACCGCGTCGTACTCGGCGGCCAGCCGCGCCGCTGAGCTCCGATCGATGTCGCGACCGGTCTCGAACACAACACCCTCGGCCGCGATTTGCGAGCAACGCTCGTCGAGGACCGTTTTGTCCAGCTTGAACGACGGAATGCCGTACCGAAGCAGCCCGCCGACACGCGACGCACGCTCATAGACGGTGACCCGATGACCGGCTCGACGGAGCTGCTGCGCCGCCGCGAGCCCGGCCGGGCCGGAGCCCACGACGGCGACGCGAGCACCGGTCTCCCGAGCGGGTGGGCGCGGGACGACCCACCCCTCGGCGAACCCCCGATCCGCGATGGCCTGCTCGATGGTCCGAATCGCGACCGGCCGCTCGATGAGGCCGAGCACACACGCCGACTCGCACGGCGCCGGACACAATCGCCCGGTGAGCTCGGGGAAATTGTTCGTCGCGTGCAACGCGTCGAACGCCTCCCGCCACCGGCCGCGATAGACGAGATCGTTCCAGTCGGGGATCACGTTCTCGACGGGACATCCGGTGTCGCCCTGACAGAATGGGACGCCACAATCCATGCACCGCGCCCCTTGCTCGCGCAGGGCGTCTTCCGGGAGTGGTCGGTACATCTCGTCCCAGTCCCGCACGCGCTCGCTCACGGGCCGGCGCGCGGGATCGGCCCGACGGAGCGTGATGAACCCCTTGACGTCACCCATGCGCCGTTCTCCCCATACGAGCTTGCTTGAACTCGCGTGGCATGACCTGCACGAACCGCTCGGCGGCCCGCGGCCATCGCCTGAGCAATTGCCTGGCCCGAGCACTCCCCGTCTCGCTGGCGTATCGCTCGAGCAGGGCGTGCACCGTCGAGCGATCCTCACCGACGAGCGGCTCGAGCGACACGAGGCCCGTATTACAGCGCTCGGCGAACCGGCCATCGATGTCGTACACGGCGGCGAAGCCGCCGCTCATCCCGGCCGCGAAGTTTCGTCCCGTCCGGCCGAGGACGATGACGATGCCGCCAGTCATGTACTCGCAGGCGTGGTCGCCGACGCCCTCGACGACCGTGTGAGCGCCGCTCAGGCGCACGGCGAAGCGCTCTCCGGCCATGCCGTAAATGAACGCCTCGCCCGACGTCGCGCCGTAGAGCGCGGTATTCCCGATGATCGTCGTCTCCTCGGGGATGTATCGCACGCCCTTCGGCGGCACGATCACGAGATGGCCGCCGGACAAGCCCTTGCCGACGTAATCGTTCGCCTCACCCTCGAGGCGCAGCGACATGCCGCGCACGGCGAACGCGCCGAAGCTCTGCCCGGCCGAACCCGTGAGCGTGACGATGGCTCCCGCGTCTCTCCCTCGCGCGATGTCGCCGGCGACCATCGCACCGGTCGCTCGGTCGGCTGTGGTGATCGTCGTGGTCGGCTGTTCGCGGAGTCCGTGATCTTGGGCCCGAACGCAAAACCGCGACCCTTCCTCGCGCGCGAGCAGGGCCGAGAGATCGAGTGGTCCGCTTCGTTGCTCGAGGAGCTCGGTTCTGCCAACGAGCTCGTCGAACCGCGCCACGCCCAGGCCAGCCATGATCCGCCTGATGTCTTCCGCGAGCAAAAAGAAATAGGTGATGACCGCCTCGGGGGTCCCGCTGAATTTCTGGCGCAGCACCGGATCCTGCGTCGCGATGCCGACCGGGCAGGTATTGAGATGACACTTTCGCATCATCACACAGCCCAGGGTGATCAATGGTGCGGTAGAGAACCCGAACTCCTCGGCGCCGAGCAGGGCGGCGATGACCACGTCGCGCCCGGTCTTGAGCTGTCCGTCAGTCTCCAGTCGCACGCGCGAGCGCAGGCCGGTCCGCATGAGCGCCTGGTGCGCATCGGCCAAGCCGAGCTCCCATGGCACTCCGGCATGCTTGATCGACGAGAGCGGCGATGCCCCAGTCCCGCCGGAATCGCCGGCGATCACGATGCGATCCGCATGGGCCTTGGCCACGCCGGCCGCGATCGTCCCTACGCCAGCCTCGGAAACCAGTTTGACGGAGATCGCGGCCGCCGGATTGACGTTCTTGAGGTCGAAGATGAGCTGCGCGAGATCTTCGATCGAGTAGATGTCATGGTGCGGCGGCGGCGAAATCAGCGTCACGCCCGGCGTCGAATACCGGGTGGCCGCGATGATCGCGTCGACCTTGTGACCCGGCAGCTGACCGCCTTCCCCGGGCTTCGCGCCCTGCGCGATCTTGATCTGGAGCTCGCGCGCATTGACCAGATACTCGGTGGTCACGCCGAACCGGCCGGACGCCACCTGCTTGATCGCACTCGAGCGTTCGGTCCCGTACCGGGCTGGCTCTTCGCCGCCTTCGCCGGTATTGCTGCGCCCTCCCAGCCGATTCATCGCCAGCGCGAGCGTCTCATGCGCTTCCTTGCCCAAGGATCCAAACGACATCGCGCCGGTCGAGAAGCGCTTCACGATGGCGCTCGCCGGCTCGACCTCGTCGAGCGGCACCGGTGTGCGCTGGGGGAGTGCGAGGTGTCCCCGCAGCGTGTATCGCTCGGCCTCGGCGTCTGCGCGGTCACTGAACGTCCGGAACGCCGCCGCGTCGCCATGGCGCGTCGCGTGCTGCAACGATGCGATGGTACGTGGATTCCACGCGTGGAAGAGACCACCCGCGCGGTATGAGTACTCGCCTTCGGCGCTCATCCCGCGATGCCGCATGAGCGTCTCGCGGCCGATCGTCTCCAGGTCGATGCCACCCAGGCGTGAGGGTGTTCCGGTGAAGTACCGGTCGACCACATCGCGCGCGAGGCCGATGGCCTCGAATTGCTGGGCGCCGCAATAGCTCTGGATCGTCGAGATGCCCATTTTCGACAAGATCTTGAGCAGCCCCTTGTCCAGGGCTTTGCGGTACAGTACTTCATCGGGCGTAGTGGCCAGCGCCAAATATGGATTCACCGCCGTCGCGCCGTACCCGATGAGCAGCGCGACGTGCGCGACCTCGCGCGCCTCGCCGGTCTCGGCGATGATGCTGATGTCGCTTCGTAGGCGCGCGCGTAGCAAATGGTGATGGACCGCGGCAACCGCCAGCAGCGCGGGAATCGCGCAGTGCGTGTGGTCCATCGCCCGATCGCTGAGCACAATCGTCGCCGGTACGCCGTCCATCCGTGCCCGCCGCGCGATATCCGCGGCCTTGGCCATGATCGTCTCGAGGGCGGCTCCCAAGTTGTCGCCGAACACGATGTCGAGTCGCGTAGACGGGAGTCGCGCCAGATCCGCGTCGCCGAGAATCGGGCTGGTCAGCCGCACGCGCGACGCGCGCTGCGGTCCATTGGTCAACACGTTGCCCCTCGCGCCGATCGTGACGGCGAGAGACATCACGAGCTGCTCGCGAATCGGATCGATCGCGGGATTCGTCACCTGAGCGAACAGTTGCCGGAAGTAGCGGTAGAGGAGCTGAGGCCGGTCGGACAACACCGCGATGGGCGTATCGTTGCCCATGGAGCCGACGGGCTCTTCTCCCGTCTCGCCCATTGGCCCGAGAATCACGCGTATATCCTCGGCGGTATAGCCGAACGCACGTCGGGCGAGCTCGGGTGGAGTGGCGGACGCCGGGATGGCGGTAGCCGGGAGGTCAGAAAGAGAGCGACGACCCGCATCGAGCCACTCGCGATACGGCGCGCGGGCGGCCGCATGCGCCTTGATGCTCTCGTCGGGCACGATCTGCCCGCTCGCGGTATCGACGAGCAGCATATGCCCGGGCCGCAGCCGGCCTTTCGTGCGAATCGCCTCGGCGCGCACCGGCAACGCGCCGGCCTCGGACGCGAGGATCACGAGGTCGTCGTCCGTGACGATGTATCGTGCCGGCCGGAGTCCGTTCCGGTCGAGGGTCGCGCCGATCTGCACGCCGTCGGTAAACGCGATCGCCGCCGGACCGTCCCACGGTTCCATGGTACCGGCGTGATACTCGTAGAACGCCTTTCGGTCCGGATCCATCCGCGCGTCGCCGTCCCATGCCTCGGGGATCATCATGAGCATGGCCTCGGACAGCGGTCGTCCGCCCATGACGAGGAACTCGAGCGCGTTGTCGAGGCACGCCGAGTCGCTCTGGTTCGGCGCGATGATGGGAAAGAGCACATCACGGTCGTTGGCGAAAGCGCCCGTGTACGCCTGTTCTTCCCGCGCGCGCGTCCAGACGAGATTCCCGCGCAGCGTGTTGATCTCGCCGTTATGGCAGATGTACCGGTAGGGGTGCGCGAGCGCCCAGCTCGGCAGCGTGTTCGTCGAGAATCGCGAATGCACGAGGGCCAACCCACTCGCCACATCCGGGTTGCTCAGATCGCCATAGAATCGCGCCAGTTGGTCGGGGCGCAACATTCCCTTGTAGACCATGGTGCGACTCGACAGGCTGGCGATGTAGATGGCATCTCGCGCTTCGCGCTCGATGCGCCGGCGCAGCACGTAGAGTCGTCGTTCGAGCAAGCTGCCAGAGAGGATCGGCGCGCCAGTATCCACGGCGAATTGCCAGATGGCGGGCGCGGAGCGCCGCGCCACATCGCCGAGCACCGTCTCGTCGACCGGCACGGAACGCCACCCGAGGCAGCGGAGTCGTTCGTGACTGATCGCGCGCTCAATGAGGGCCTTCGCCGGCTCCGCGTCGCGCGGCAGAAAGGCGACACCGATGCCGTATCCTCCAGCCTCGGGGAGAGCGCCGAAGGCGCGGCCGAGAAAATAGTGCGGCAGCTGGATCGTGATGCCGGCCCCGTCGCCCGTGCACGGATCACAGCCGACCGCGCCGCGATGGGCGAGATTACCGAGCAGCGCCAGCGCGTCACGGATGACGGCGTGCGCACGTTCTCCAGTCAAGTGGGCGACGAATCCAATGCCGCACATTGCTCCTCCACAGCCAAAAAAGAGCCCCTCGCCAGGCGGGGAGGGGCCCCATTTGTCATGTGTAAGCAGAACGTGCCTGTCGGGCAAGTGCCGACAGCGCCCATAACGCGTCTTTCGCTCAGTGACTGATATTTCCGCCCAACGGACGGTGGACGTTGTCCGGCGCACGCCCTTGCTGGTGGGCATGGCCGCCGCTGCCGTGTGCGCCGGTGTCTCGCAACTCGCGCCTGGGCTGACGCCGATCGCGTGGCTCGTTTATCCCGCGCTGATCGCCGGCGCCGCCGGACAGCTTGGCTGGCACCGCCGCGCCCGGCGCCGGGAGCTCGCCCTCGATATCTCGCTCCTCGTCTGCGCCGCGACGGTCGTCGGGATCACCCTGTCGTACGCCATACCGCCGTTGCCGGGCGTGAGCGCGGGCTGGACGATCGTCCACCGCGCGCTCCCGATCCTGTTCCTCTCGCTGCTCGGGCTCCTCCTGGCGTCCCGCGGCAGTGGGCTGGGCCGCGCGGGTGGCGTGAGCCTGAGCCTCGGCGCGATGGCGCTCTCGGTGGGCTCCGAGGTCGACGCCGTACGGTCGCCGGCCACCGTCGTGGCGCTCATCGCCTTCGCGCTGGCCGCCCGTTGGATGGTGCGCGCGCGCGCCGTCCACCCGCCTCCGCCGGGACGGGAAATCACGGGGTCATCGACCGTCCGGGCCCGGTTCATCATCATCGCGACCGGCGTCGTCTCGATCGCGACGTTCGTCCTCGGGTTCCGCGGCGAGTCGAGCCCGGCGCTGGCGGTCGCCGTGTCCCTGTTCGTTGCCCTGCTGGCGGCGCGGGCGACTCGTTCGCTCGCCGCGCAGACGGAGCAGGCGACGCTCCTCGCGAGAAGTGTCGAGGCCGAGCGCGCGCTGTCGTCGACCTTGGAGCAGCGGATCGCCGAGCGGAGTGGAGAGCTGGCGAACGCCGAACGGGTGCTCGAGCGCATGTGGATGCTCGGTCAGCACGTCGCGCTCGAGCTCAATCCCACGCGCGTCCTGGAGCGGTTTCTCGAAGCGGTCATGGACGTGGCGCACGCCGAGGGTGGGACCGTCGCGCTCGTGATCGACGACACGAAGTACCGCATCGCCGCGGCGGCCGGCATTCTGGCCCAGTTCGACGGCGCGATTTTCTATAGCGATTCGGCCAACGGGCGCGTGATTCAGACCGGGCGCACATTGGCCGTCGACGACCTGGCGATGCATCCCGGCCTGATCAGCGAGTCGGTGGCCAAGGCCGTGCCGCAGATGCGGTCGCTGGTCATCGTCCCGCTGCAGCGGCGCGGCGAACGCATCGGCGCCGTCGGCCTGGGCTCGTCCGCGGTCCGCGCGTTCTCGCCGGACGACATCTCGCGGGTCGAGGCCATGTCGGATATGCTGTCGGTGGCGTTGGCCAACGCCGACTTGGTCCAGGATCTTCGGCAGGCCGAGCTGCGATTCCGCACGTTGTTCCGTGCCGCGCCGGATGCGGTGCTCACCGTCCAACTCGGCGGTCGGATCGTCGAGGCGAACGACTACGTGCGCGAGCTCGTCGGAGTGGACCCGACGAAGCGCGATCTCATGGAGTTCATCGCGCCCAAGGACCAACGACGGCTGCGCGAGGCGCTGACCGCGGCGTTCGGCAATCTGCCGGCGCGTCTCGAGGTCGACGTCGTACGGCCGGCGGGCGAATCCCGCGCGGTCTCCATCGCCGCTCGCCGGTTGCCGGAGACCGACCCGCCGACGTTGCTCATCATCGGGCGCGATATGACCGGCGAGCGGGAAATGCGCGCCCGGTTGATGGAAACCGAGCGCCTGGCCGCGGTGGGCGAGCTGGTCGCCGGTGTCGCGCACGAGGTGAATAACCCGCTGTCTTCGATCAGCGCCTTCGCCCAGCTCCTGCTACGCGAAGAAGGGCTGACCCCGCAGCAGCGCGAGTCGATCGATGTGATTCGGTCGGAGACCGGACGGGCGAGTCAGGTCGTCCGCGACTTGCTGGCGTTCGCCCGTCGGAGCGCGCCACAGCGCGAGCCGCTCGATCTCAATCAAGTGGTCGAGCGCACGATTCGCCTGCGCAACTATCAGCTCACCTCCAGCGGCATTCACGTCGCGCTGGACCTCTCGCCGGACATTCCCGCGATCCATGGCGATGCCAGACAGCTGCAGCAAGTCGTGCTGAATCTCGTCACCAACGCGATTCAGGCGATGGCGAACATTGGTGGCGGGACCCTCTCGATCGCGACGCGCGCCGATCGCAATCGGGTTGTGCTGGATGTCGCCGATACGGGACCGGGCATCCCACCAGACACCCGCGCGAGAATCTTCGAGCCCTTCTTTACGACAAAACCAGAGGGGGAGGGGACGGGCTTGGGACTGTCCGTCTCGTACGGCATTGTCATCGCGCATGGCGGAACGATTACCCTCGTCGACAGTCCGAGCGGCGCGCGTTTCCTCGTATCCATTCCGGCGATCAACGAGCGCGCCGAGCGCTATGTGAGTGCCGAAATACCGGTGTATACGGCGCGATCGCCGCTTGCCGGAATGACTGTATTGTTTGTGGACGACGAGGCCACTTTGCGCCACGGATTCGAAGCCTTTGGCAAACTCCGCGGGTTTGGCGTGGTATCTGCGTCCGATGCGGGAGCGGCGTTGCATGTCGTTCGCGAGGGTGAACCGCGCGTCGATATCGTGGTGACGGACCTCCGCATGCCGGGGGTCGATGGAGTAGGCTTGTATCACTCGCTGGTCGCCGAGCGACCGGGATTGGCCGCGCGGACGGTGTTCATCACCGGCGATGTGGTGACGATGAGTGATCGCATGGGTGATCGGCCGACCTTGACGAAGCCGTTCAGTTTCGAGCGATTGGAGGAGACTCTCGTGGGCGTTCTGTCTGTTGCGGCCGGCGACGACTCCATAGGTTAGGACATGCCGGAGTTCTTCCCGCGGCGCACCATCGTGTGGCGACTCGAACGGACCAATCCGTTCCGGACGCTCACGCTCTCGGCGGCGGAGATGGGTCTCCTCACCGGGATCGTGTTGCGTCTCGTGCGCGCGTTGATCATTCCGCACACGCCGGAATCGACGGCCTGGCTCTACTGGGTGTTCGTCGGTCTCGCACTGTGCGGCGCCGCGGTGCTGCATCTGTCGAACTACACGGTGCGCCACTGGATCTGGCGCGCGCCCGCGTTCGCGGCGTCGGTCGCCGCCGGCGAGGCGCTCACGAGTCTCGTGCTCATCGCGGTGCACCGCGAGCCATTCGGCACCGGCCGGGCGACGTTCATCGATTGGCCGCAAATGGCGGTGAACTCGCTCGCCATCACCTCGGCCGTCATCTGCGCCTTCGCCGCACTATTGGCAGTGGTTGTTCAGATCGTGCGGTACCTGCTCCTGCTGAGCGAGCACCGCGCCCATACCGTCGGCGCGATTCATGCTGAGCGTGCACGCGACGAAGAGCACGGTTAGTTTTCTAGCATGGCCCGCGCAACGTGGAAAGGAACGGTCCTCGCCGAGAGCGACCACCCAGAGATCGTCGAAGGCAATGTGTATTTCCCGCCCGATGCCGTGAAGCGGGAGCACGTGCGACAGAGCGGCACCCACACGACGTGTCCGTGGAAAGGCGAGGCGAGCTACTACGACGTCGTCGTGAATGGCGAGACCAACCGCGACGCCGCGTGGTACTATCCGGCGCCGAAGAGCGCGGCCGCCAATATTCTCAATCACGTCGCGTTCTGGCGAGGCGTCACGGTCGAACGTTAGAACGCGGGGATGAACTGATCCTCGATGTTGATCGTGCCCTTCACGTGAACGATCGACCGGACCGCGCACTGCTGGATGTGTCCGGGAACAAAATGTGACTGCCGAAACCATTCGAGGTATCTGAGCGCCAGCGCGGTGCCCGGCGACCGAACGATGCTGGCGGTTCCGAGCAGCGGCACGCCCTTCTCGTCGATGACAATCGCGACCTCGAGCGTGTCCGACTCCCCACGCACCGCCGTCGACAGGGGCCGCAAGTGCGTTTTGTTCTCGGGGTGGCTGGCCGTCGCGAAGGCGCGCCACTCGGGAAGCCGTACCGAAAACATCGGCACCGCGCCAAGCGCCGAGTCCGTCGACAGCGCGAGCGCCAGTCGGATGCCGTTCCCCACGTGAGGTGGCAACGGTGGAAAGCTCGAGTCTTTCGCCGCGCCCAGGATGCCACCAATCAGTATCGAGTCGATGGCGAGCGATGACGACGAAGTCATCTCCGCGACATTTTGTGCCGTGCCGTTCGCCATGACCGAGAATGCCGCGGTCGTGGCGATCGTGGGCCGGCCCCGCGGGTCGAATACCACGATCGGCAGGTTCGCCGGAATCGTCATCTTCGCTCGCACCGCCTCGGCCACGATCCCGGCAAACCCCGCCGGCAACGCCAATCGTGTGAATGGATCCGACACGCCGCCGTAGACCGTCTCCGATATCGTGTCCGATGTCGGCGGAAGAACGGGGCACACGACGAAATGATTCGTATCGGCCGCCAGCATCGCGGCGCTGAGCAAGAGTGCGATCATATCTTTCTCCCCATGCGAGTGCGCGTACCGGGCAGCACGTCAAACTTAGGTGCCGGATTCGACACGATTGGGCTCGCGGTCAGTCGTTACCTGACCGCGGAGTATCGGGCCGGGGATGGCCCGCTCGCCATCGATCGCCGCGGTACGCTTGCGTCTCTCCAAGGCATGCCCGAAGAGCTGGATCTCTTCGCCCAAGCCATGCGATCGGTGTGTCCCTCGTTGGGTGGCACCCTGGTGCTCGACTCGGAGATTCCCGTCGGCCGCGGCCTCGGGTCGTCCGCCGCCGCGGTCGTCGGTGGCCTGACACTGGGCGCAGCGGTAGGGTCCTCGAACGTTGATGTGTTGCGGACAGCCAGACGTTGGGAGTCGCACCTCGACAACGTTGCCCCATGTCTCCTAGGCGGACTCGTCGCGGTTGTGGAGAACGAGGCATTCCCACTGGTGCTGGCGCCGGGTATCGCGTTCGCCTACGCCGCGCCGGGTGTGCCGCTGTCGACTGCGCGGGCGCGCGCGGCGCTTCCCACGACGGTCCCGCATAGCGAAGCGGCACGCGCGCTCGGCCATCTGGCGGCGCTGATCCGCGGACTCGAAACCGCCGATGTCGCGCTCCTCAAACTCGGCCTGTCCGATCGCCTGCACGTCCCGTATCGCTTGCCACTGATCCCGGGTGGCGCCGAAGTGCGCGAAGCAGGACTCGCTGCCGGCGCGTGGGGAGTAACAGTCTCCGGCGCGGGATCAGGGCTACTGGCGGTAACGGCGCCGGAGAAGGCTGCCAGTGTGGCGGAAGCGATGGCCGCGGCGTTCCGCGAGGCCGCGGGCCCCGAGGGCGTGGTCGCGTTCCCGCTCGTCCCGGATTCGCGCGGAGTGACCCTTGACGCCTCGTAGCCGTCCCCGGGATACTTGACGATGATGACTCGCACAGCGCGCACGATCACGACGACGACCATGACGACGCGGTCCCTCTCCGGGGACGGCGCGACCGGCCGCGACTAGCGCGAAGTCACAAGCCGAATCGAGCCCCCCGGATGATCGGGGGGTTTTTCTTTTTTGGAGACTGATATGTCGAACACCGTTGGCGTCGCGGTCTATGGCCTTGGCACTGTCGGCTCGGCCGCCGTCGAGATCATGCAAGCAGCGGGCAATGGGCGGCTCAAGCTGCGCCATGTCGTCGTCCGCGACAAAGCCCGAAAGCGCGCCATCGACTTCGACCCGGCGCTCTTGACGGACGATTGGTGTCAGCCGTTGCACGACCCGAAGGTCGGTCTCGTGGTCGAGCTCATGGGCGGCGTCGATCCCGCGTCTCGCGTCGTGCGCCGCGCGCTCGAAAGCGGCAAGCACGTCGTCACCGCCAACAAGGCGCTGATCGCGACGCACGGGGCGTCGCTCGAAGCGCTCGCCGACGCCTACGGCGTCGCATTGCGCTATGAGGCCGCCGTTGGTGGCGCGATTCCCTTGATTCACACCCTGCGGGGCACACTCAAAGGCAATCGCATCACCCGGATCCGCGGGATATTGAACGGCACCACGAACTTCATCCTGACTCGAATGTCAGCCGATGGGATGCCGTTCGAGGACGCGTTGCGCGAAGCGCAGCGTCGTGGTTTTGCGGAGGCTGATCCCAGCGCAGACGTGTCGGGCTTGGATGCCGCGCAAAAGCTGGTCATCCTGGCGCGCCACGCGTTCGGCTATTGGGTCCCCGTCGAGTGTGTCGAGCGCACGGGAATCGAGGATGTCCGGCCCGGGCAAGGAGAAGTATTTAAGTTGATCGCCGAGGCCGTCCTCACCGACGGCAGCCTGCGGCTCCGTGTGGGACCGCAGCGCCTGGCCTCGACGGATCCCATGGCTCACGTGAACGACGAGAACAACGCGGTGCTCATTGAAGGTGACTTCGCCGGCTCGCTTACGTTCATCGGCCGGGGTGCCGGAGCGCTCCCCACCGGGTCGGCAGTCTATGACGATATCGTCGCCGCAATCTGTTAGAGGCGTTCTCGAACGCTGGCGTGCGTATTTGCCCGTCACGTCAGCGACGCCAGCGCTGACGCTCGGGGAAGGCGACACGCCCCTCTTGGCGACCCCGCGACTCGCCGCCTGGGTCGGCGTCGACGAGCTCTATGTGAAGTTCGAAGGGATGAATCCCACGGCCTCGTTCAAAGACCGCGGGATGGTCGTCGCGGTGGCCAAGGCAGTCGAGCGCGGCGCCCACACGGTGATTTGCGCCTCCACCGGAAATACCGCCGCCAGCGCGGCCGCCTACGCTGCCCGCGCGGGACTCGCCGCCATCGTACTGCTGCCTGGCGGGAAAGTGGCCATGGCCAAAGTCGCCCAGGCCCTGGCGTATGGCGCCCGAGCGATCGCGCTCGATGGCAGCTTCGACGCCGCCTTGGATGTCGCCCGAGCGCTAGTCGCTCGACACCCGGTGGCCCTCGTGAACTCGGTGAACCCGGACCGTATCGCGGGCCAGGCCACGGCCGCGTACGAGATCTGCGACGTCCTTGGCCGCGCGCCTGACGTGTTAGCGTTGCCGGTGGGCAACGGTGGGAATATCACGGCCTACTGGGCGGGATTCCGCCGGTATCAATCGGGCCTTCCGCGGATCATCGGAGGACAAGCGGCCGGCGCCGCGCCGCTCGTCCATGGCGCCCCGGTTGAGCACCCCGAGACGATCGCCAGCGCGATCCGCATCGGACGCCCGGCCAGCTGGGACACGGCGGTGGCGGCAGCCCGTGAGTCTGGAGGCGCCTTCCGCGCGATCACCGACGAGGCGATCCTCGAAGCCTACCGCCAGATCGCCCAGCTCGAGGGGATATTCTGCGAGCCTTCCTCCGCCGCGGGTATCGCCGCGTTGCGCGCGAGTGTCGCGGATGGTCAGACAAAGGCCGCGAGCAGCTGCGTCTGCGTCTGCACGGGGCACGGCCTCAAAGACGCCCAACAGGCGCCGAGCGCCGATAGAATCACATTATTATCCGCATCCGCGGATGCCGTGACAAACGCTCTGAACTGGTAAGGGGGAACGATGGACGTACGCGTAGTGCGGTTTCTAGGCATTGCGGGTCTAGGGGCGTTCCTGGCCAGTTGCGGCGGGTCGCCGACCACACCGGCGAACAACGCGGCGATCAGCCTGGCTACCACGGCAGTGTCGTTCGGCGCTCAGGTCGGCAGCGGCAATCCGACCTCGCAAACCGTGAACATCACGAACTCCGGCTCCGGGACGCTATCCGGATTGACCCTCGGGACGGTTGCTTACGGCAGTGGCGCGTCGGGATGGCTCAGCGCGAGCCTCACCGGCTCGAGCGCCCCGGCGACAATCACCCTCAACGCGACGACCGGATCGCTGACCGCGGGGAGCTACAGCGCGTCGATCCCGATCACGGGATCCGCAACGAACAGCCCGGCGACCCTCAAGGTCACGTTCGCCATCTTCCCGCCCGCGGGTACCACGACGCTCGCCGTCGGGCAAGACACCACATTCCTGTCGACGCCCGTCATTGCGACGAACCTGGTACTCCAACCGGGTCAGCAGTATCTCATCGCCGTCGTCAACACGGACACGAGCGCCGCGGCCAACGAAGACTTCACGCTGTTCGGCTCGATGGCGAGCACCCAGCGAGTGCACCTGGCGTCTCGCGCGCCCCTGCGGCGCTCCCAGGCGACGCCGAAGCATTCGCCCATCTACAACGCCGGGCCCGCCGTCAAACGCATCCTGGCGCTCCGCAAGCGCCAAGACAACCACCTGGCGATGCTCGACCACAACACGGCGGTGTTTCAGCGGTACGGACGCTCGGGACGCCTCGCGCCCTCATCGGGGTCGACCGTCCCGCGGCCGAGCTTCTCCATCTCGCAGACGGTCGGTACCGTCAACAAGATCTATATCGCCGACGCCTTCGGGGCGAGCTGCACCGGCGTCGACTCGATCGGCGCCCGCACGGTCGCCGTTGGCGCGCACGTCATCGTGCTCGCCGACACGAACACGACGAAGTGGCCGTCGAACATGCGCGACTCGGCCTTTTACCAGACATTCGCGAACGAGTACGACGCGGTCACGTTCCCACACATCAACACCTACATCGGCAACCCGCTGGCCTACGACAGCCACCTCTCGAGCATTGGCAAGATCACCGTCGTGATCTCGCCGGTGCTGAACAACTTCGGCGGCGGTATCGTCGCGTTCGTCAATGGCTGCGACTTCTTCCCCTTCGACGCAAACCTGAACGATCCCAACAACGCGGACCTCGGGAATCAGACCGAGGTGTTCTACTACTGGGCGCCGGACACGGCGAGCGGCTGGACCGGGAAGGCGTGGGAAGATCTGATGCGCGGAACCGCCGCGCACGAGACGAAGCACATCGTCTCGTACACCGACCGCATCATCAACAATGGCCTGGAGTTCTTCGAGCAGCGGTGGCTCGAGGAGGGCCTCGCCCAGGTGTCGGCGGAGATCTGGGAGCGGCACTACAACAACACGACCTGGAAGGGGCACGCGAACTTCAACCAGTCGGTCGCCTGCGAGATCTACCTCGGCCCCAACGAGACACCGGCTTGCCAGGACTCGCTCGGGACAAAGCCGGTCGCGCTCACGGGCAGTCACCTGCCGTTCTTCTTCGACTACCTCGCGGCCGAAAGCCAATCGCCGACTGGGCTCGGATTCGGCAACACCGGCAGTAACGCCACGCCGACGAACTACGGTGAGGGCTGGGCGTTCGCCCGCTGGGTGCTCGATCAGTACGCCACGACCGAGCCGTCGATGATCATGTCTCTCGTAAACGAGCCGACGCTGAGCGGCCTCGCGAACGTGTCTTCGCATACGGGGAAGAGCGTTCAGGAGTTGCTCGTCTACTTCGCAATGGCGAGCGCGATCTATGACACGGCGACCTATACGGCCGCGGACGTCAGGACCACGATCCCGACATTCAACTTCGGGCAGATCTTCTACGTGGGGCAGACGTCGTTACAGTGTACCAACACCGCCAACCAGGTCGTGCCCTGCGGGTTGTTCGGCGCGAACTTCGCGACGACACCGGTCTGGCCGATTCAACCGGCGGCGCTCAGCACTGGCAACCTCAACGCCAAGGTGACGGGCGTGGCGGGCACTGCGGCCTCGTACTTCCTGCTCACATCGACGGGGACCGGGCAGCAGTACATCCAGTTACAAAATGGTAGCGGTGGCAGCATCAGCACCTCCAGCGGACTCCGGATCGGTATTATTCGAGTGCAATGAGCTCGGCGTGGCTGGCCTTCTCGGCCGCAATCATACTCGCGTGTCACAGTGGCGCCCGGACGGAGCCAACCGTCAAGTCCGTCCAGGGCGACACCGTGATCGGCACGATCCAGATCGTCGGGACCGACCCGTTTCCGCGCACGGTGATCGTCCCAGGCTACTCGGGGCTCCCGCTGCGCTTAATCGGCCCGCCGACGCTGCAGCGGCTCGATGGACTGCAGGTCCAAGTCGTCGGTCAGCGCGCTGGCGATCAGTTCACCGTCAAGAGCTTTACCGTCGTGAGCGCAAATGGCCAGCCGGCGACGGACGGCAAGCTCGTCTTGGACGGCGGCACGCTCTACATCGTGACTGAGGACGGCGAGCGACATGCGTTGGTGAACCCTTCGCCCAACCTGCGCGCGCGCGTCGGTCAGCGCGTGTGGGTATCCGGGCCGCTAGACCGGGAGCCGATCGCGTACGGCTTCATCAACTAGCGCGCCGACGTACGAAGCGATCCCCGCCTCGAGTGTCGTAAACGGCTCTCGATATCCCTCATCTCTCAGGCGTGTCACTCGTGCCTGAGTGAAATATTGATATTTGTCGCGGATCGCGATCGGCGTATCGACGAACTCGATCTTCTCGGACTTGCCGAGCGCCTGGCACACGCCACGGGCGAGATCGAGATAGGTCCGCGCGGTACCCGTGCCGAGGTTGCGTATGCCTCGCGCGACGGGCTTGGTCAGCGCGAACATGAGCACCGAGACAACGTCGGACACGGCGATGAAGTCACGCGCTTGATGTCCGTCGGCGATACCGGCGCGGTGACTCCTGAAGAGGCGAATCGGCCCTCCAGCCCATCGCTGATCGAACGCGTGCATGACGACGCTGGCCATGTGCCCCTTGTGGCGCTCCCCGTACCCATAAACGTTGAAGAACTTCCACCCCGACCACGCTGGCGGTGTTGACACCTGCTGCAGGACCCAGCGATCGAATGCCTGTTTCGATCTTCCGTACGCGTTCAGGGGCTGGAGACGGGGGATGAGCGACTCGTCGTCGTCATAGCTGAGCGTGCCGTCGCCATACGTTGCGGCGCTCGAGGCGTACACGAAGGGAATCTGGCGCTCGGTCGCATACGTCCAGAGGCGTTGGGAGTACTCGACGTTGTCCCTGGTAAACAGCTCGTCGTCCGTCTCTGTCGTGTCCGTACACGCCCCGAGGTGCACGATGCCGGTGAGCGCGCGGGGCGCGGCGCCCAGCCAGTCGAACAGCTCGTGCCGATCGACAATCGCCCCGATGTCGAGGTCCCGATGCTCGGGTCGGGCCAGGAAGTGCTCTCTCGCGTCGACCGACACCACGGGAATCCCTTCTTTCCGGCATCGCTCCACAAACCGATAGCCAATGAACCCTGCGGCCCCGCTGACAAGGACTGGGTGCATGTGGTGTATATTACATGCATGAGCATATATGACGAGCGGTTGGTCGCCCCTATGCGCAACGAGCTGACGCGCCTTGGCGTCGAGGAGCTCCGGACTCCGGATGCCGTCGACGCGAAGCTGCGCGGCGCGACCGGGACGACCTTGGTAGTCGTGAATTCCGTCTGCGGCTGCGCGGCGCGAAACGCCCGGCCCGCGGTCGCCCGCGCGCTCCAACACGAGACGCGCCCGGATACGCTGACCACGGTGTTCGCCGGCCAGGACCAGGATGCGACCCAGCGCGCCCGAAGCTACTTCGTGGGCTACCCGCCCTCGTCGCCCGCGATCGGGTTGTTCAAGAACGGCCAGCTGGTATTCATGCTCGAGCGGTACCAGATCGAGGGACGGTCGGCCGACGACATCGCCCACGATCTGACCGACGCGTTCGACCGCTACTGCGCAGGTTCTCTGGCTGTGTGAGACTGCTCATCGTCGAAGACGACCCCGAGCTGGCGTCGATTCTCGCCGATGGCCTGGCGGATCACCACTACGAGGTTGTCGTCGCCGCTGATGTGCCCGCCGCGCGTGACCGCGCCGTGCTCGGCACGTACGATGTCATGATCCTGGACGTGCTGTTGCCCGGCGGCAGCGGGTTCGATCTCTGCGCGCAGATTCGTTCCCGCGGGATCGCGACGCCGATCCTCATGCTCACGGCGCGCGACGCGATCGATGATCGCGTTCGCGGCCTGGAGGCCGGTGCGGACGATTACCTCACCAAGCCATTTGCTTTCCGCGAGCTGCTCGCCCGCGTTCGCGCCTTATCCCGGCGCCAACCCGCATTGGCGCCACAACGGATTCGCGTGGCCGATCTCGACGTGGATCTCGAGACTCGCCAGGTCCAACGGGGCCGCCGCCCCATCACTCTGACCGCGAAGGAATTTGCGCTGCTGGAATTCTTTACGCGGCATGAGGGCAAAGTCGTCGACCGGGCCGCGATCGCCGCGCACGTGTGGGACGACAATCATGACCCGTTCACGAACGTGTTGGAAGTCCTGGTGCGCCGCCTCCGTCGCAAAATCGACGACGATTTCGAGCCGAAGTTGATCCACACCATCCGGGGTGCCGGCTATCGGTTTGGTGTGTGAGCCCGTGAAGCCTCTCACGAGACTGCGGCTCCAACTCACCGCATGGTACGCCGGAACGTTCTGCCTCATTCTGTTCGTTCTCGGCGTGCTGGTATTCACCGTGATCGCGCGGCGGTTAGCCGCGGAGCTCGACGAGTCGTTAGTCGACGCCACACAGGCGGCCGAACAGGCGACGCAGATCCGCGAAACCGAAGCCGCGCTCGGCTCGACGCAACTCGTCGACGCGTTCTCCGAGCTCGTGATCCCGGAGCGCCGGTTATACCTGCTCGACTCGACCGGCACGCCGATCGTGCCGCACGAGGTGCCGGACCCGGTCCTCAAGGCCGCCGCCAAAGCCGCCGAGTCGGGCTCGGACGATCAGCGTTTCAAGCTCGACCGCCACGGCCCCCACCAGCGCCTGTTCCAGGCCCACGCCGAGCGCTTTCAGGTCCGCGGCGGACGGCACTTTATCGTCGTCGCGGTGGCCGACCGCATCGAGCTCGAGGACCGCTACGCTCGACTGATCGCCGCCCTCGCCGCCGGCGCCGTGGGTGCGGTGCTCCTGGTCGCCGTGGGCGGCTGGTTCCTCGCCTGGAAGGCGATCGAGCCGATCGAGCGCAACCTCGCCTATGTGCGGCGATTCGTGGCCGACGCGGCCCACGAGCTCCGGACGCCCGTGTCGGTGCTCCGCAGCCGCGCGGACGTTGCGCTCTCTCGCGAGCGACGGCCAGAGGCTTACGTCGACGCGCTGACCGCGGTCGGACTCGAGGCCGAGCGGATGGGTCGCATCGTCGACGATCTCCTGACGCTGGCGCGGGTCGACGCCGGCGAGCGGGCGATCGTACGGCAGCAGATCTACCTCGACGACCTGGCCCTCGACGCGGTGAGCAGCGTACGCGTGCTCGCCGAGACGCACGGCGTGGACCTCGACGTGACGGAGTTCGAGGAGGCGCCCGTCGAGGCCGACCCCACACTCGTGCGGCAGCTCCTCGTGATTCTCCTCGACAACGCGGTGAAGTTCACGCCGACTGGGGGCAGGGTCTCGTTGAGTGTGCGATCGGTGGACGGCCGCGCGATGGTGACGGTCGAGGATACCGGCGTCGGAATTTCGCCTGCCGATCTGCCCCGCATTTACGATCGGTTCTACCGCGGCGACGACGCCCGGCGGCGGTCGGATGGAGCAGGACTCGGCCTCTCGATCGCGAAGTGGATCGCCGATACGCACGGCGCGGACATCGAGCTCGGTTCCACGGTGGGGCAAGGCACGCGCGTTACGGTGCGTTTCCCCCCGGTCGCACAGGCCGCCGCACTGGTCTGAGGTCGCGACACCCCGGATGTACCGTGTCCGGTGGGGCGTCGACGGGAAACGTCGCGGCCTGGGCCGCCGCGAGTCGCGTCGTGTCGCTCAGATTGTACAGGTCCGCGCTCACGGGGGTGAACTCGAACGACGGAAGCACGATCGAATCCGTGCGTACCCCGATGGTGCCGAGATAGCGGCCGATGGTTCGGCGCGCCCACGTGTATGGCGGGGGGCCCGAGGTCAGTACCCAGAGGCGTGGCGTGCCCCGGAATCGATCGAAATCAGCGATAAACGGCCGCGTGTCCTTCCGGTCGCAGATCCCCACGTAGTAGGTCCCGGCGGCGAGCCCGTAACGGGGTCCGTAGAAATCCGCCGCTTCGGACGTGGTCGAGAACACATACACTGAGTCGCCCGGTTGCCGATGCGCTTGGAAGAACGCGAACATGGGCTTGTACGATTCGACCACGTACGGTGGTCGTTTCGTCACGATCGTATACAGCGGCGGGAGCAGCAGCACCACCATGACGACCGGTAGCTTGACCCAGGCGATCACCGCCGCGAGCGCCATGAGGACGCTCGGCAAAAGGAACAGAACAACCCGGGTATGAAACGGGTATTGCTGCGCCATCGCGGCGGCCAGCGTCATCACGAACGGTCCGACGAGGATGAGCGCGAGCGGGCGGCGCTGACGCCAAAGCACGACGACGCCGAGGACCGTGAGTACCGAGTAGAGGAGTGGCAGTGGGTACTCCAGCATCCACCGCTCGGTAAAAAGTTGCGTCAACCGGGTCCACATCCACGCGATGCCGGTTGTGGGGCGCGGCGGCAGTGGAAGAAAGCCATGGCGCACCCCCCAGAATCCCTGCATGAACGCCAGTGTGGCTGGCGCCGCATAGTGCCGTGCGAGGGCGAGTCCCGCGATCGACGCGAGCGCCCAGAGCGCGACCGTGATGAGCACCGGCCCGCGCCGCGTGATGAGAAGGGCGGCGCCAAGGCCGGCCATGACCAAGATCGCGGCTTGCGAGAACACAATGACCACGAACCCCGCGACTCCCGCGATGATGCATCGGCGGGTTGTGGGTCGATCGATGAGATCCAACGCCACGAGCATGAGCGCCACCGTGATCAGCACGTCCATGCCATACTGTTTGAGCTCGGTGCTGTAGCGGATCAACGGCGGTGCGAGCGCGAAGAGCCCGACGCTGATCGTCGCCGCAGTCCCGTCGAGCGCCCGTACGGCGAGGCGCCGGAAGAGCAGGAGCCCGGCGATCCCACAGAGGAACGGAACCAATCGCAGCGCGACGTCGGTCGTCCCGAAGATCATCGTCGCGATCTTCAAGGCCGCAATAAATCCCACTGGCGCGATCTGCGTATACAGGAGCGGTCCGGTCACCAGCTGGCGCAGCGAGAGCTGCGTCAGGTTGCGGGCGATGGACAACTCATCGTACCACAGTGATGGGTTAGCGGCATACTGCCAGACACGCAGCAGTAGCCCCACAGCGACGAGTGCCGTGAGTGCGTTCTCTTGCGTCACTCGGTAGCGGATACCGCGCGCTGTCATGCGCGCACCGATCTTGGCGCAGGTGATGCACCACGTCCGCATGCGCGTGACTCGATGTTACTGGGGGGTCCGGGGGGCGTAGTTGGGGTTGCCCCCCGGAGGCGAACCGACCAGTCGAGCAGCGCGCAGCGCTGCGTCGACGCGCCGCGGAGCGGCGGGTTAGCGGCGTACTGCCAGACACGTAGCACTAGTCCCACAGCGACGAGTGCCGTCAGGACGTTCTCTTGTGTGACTCGGTACCGGACACGCATGCGAGCCTCCATCGATGACGCGCTGATGTCATCGGGGGGTCCGGGGGGCGTAGTTGGGGTTTGCCCCCCGGAGGCGAACCGACCAGTCGAGCAGCGCGCTAGCGCTGCATCGACGAGCCGCGGAGCGGCGCCCGTATGGTCCTCCTACCGCCTGTGTAATCCTTGTGACAGTTTAGTCCGCTACCCTACCACGATGACGGTTCGTATTTCCTCATGGACCTGGTTAGCCGCTCTGGCGGCTGGACATACAGTCTTGGGACAGGCGCCGCAACCCCTGACGGTGCGCGAGGCCGTCGATTCCGCCGTCGCGCGCGGTACGCGGGTCGCTTTGGCGCGTGCCGACTCGGCCACGGTACGGGCCGGGCTCACGGCCGCGCGGGAATGGCCCAATCCCACGCTCACGTTCCAGTACACGCGCGACACGCCGCACTATCACGGATTCATCGAGTTTCCAATCGACTACCCGTGGCTTCGTTCGGCGCGCATTCACAGCGCGTCGCTTGCCACACGCTCGGCCGGCTATCGCTTCGCGTTCGAACGCGCGGCGGCACGGTTCGACGCCGAGACGACATATGTTCGCGCCCAAGTCGCGCAAGAGCACGCGCGGCTGTCGCACGTGAACGCAGTCTACGCCGACAGTCTGCTCCGTCTGGCGCACATTCGCCGCGACGCCGGCGACGCGAGCGACTTGGACGTCGAGCTCGCCACCGTGACCGCCGGCCAAGCCGCGAACGGCTCGGCGGCCGATTCGTTAGCCGCGATCGGTGCGGTGCTCGATCTGCAAGCGCTGCTCGGTATGCAGTCTGATGGTGTGCTCATCACGCTCGCAGACTCCCTCTCGCTCCCCGGGCCGGTGAGCGGCGATACGACCGTCGGCCGGACGCTCCAGGTCGCGGCAGCCGAGGAGACGCTAGGGTCCGAGCAATCAGCGCTGAGCGTAGCGAAGCGAGCGGCTTTTGCGACACCATCCATTTCTCTCGGTGTCGAAGGCGGCGACCCCACGCAGCCGTATCCGTTACCGGCTGCCACCGTGATCTTCCCATTCCCGCTGTTCAACCAGAACGGTGGCCAGGTAGCGACCGAAGCCGCGAACGTATCGAGGGCCCAAGCCGAGCTAGCCCGTGCCCGCCGAGAAAGCGCGGCGGCGATCGCGGCAGCCCGACGAGAGCTCGCGGCCGCGATCGTTCGTGCCGAGCGCGATCGCGGTCTCTTGCAGTCGGCGAACCGCGTGGCCGCGATGTCCCTGACCGCTTTCGCCGAGGGTGCTCAGGCTTTGCCGAGCGTGCTCGAAGCCCGCAAGAGCGCCCGCGACGCGCTCGTCCAATACGTCGACGATGTCGGCGCCGCCGCTGCCGCGGCCGCCGCCGTTCGACTGTTCACGTCGAAGGTAGGCGACCAATGACCCATCGCATCTACGCCATAGCGCTCGCGTTCGTGGTCGCCTGCAAGGGCGGCGGAGGCGACGACAAAAAAGATGTCGAGCCAGTCGTGAATGCGCAGACCGCGACAGCGGTCCAGCAGTCGTTCACCGAAACGGTGACCGCGATCGGCACCGTGACGCCGCGCCCTGGACACTATGCCGAGCTCGCGGCCCCGGCGCCAACGCGCGTCGCGCACATATTTGTCGCCCCGGGCGATGTCGTTCACGAGGGCGACCCGCTGGTCGAGTTCGAGCGCGCCCCGTTCGACGCCGCGGCTCAGAGCGCGCGGACCGCGCTCGACAACGCCGAGCATGCGGCGCAGCGTGCCGAACGCTTGGCCTCAGCCGGGATCATGGCGCGCAAGGACGCCGACCAGGCGGAGGCCGACCTCGCGCAAGCGAAGGCCAACGCGGTGACCGCCGAACGCGCCCAGCAACTCGCGACGTTGCGCTCGCCGATCTCGGGCACGGTCACCCGCATGACCGCGATCCTCGGCGCCTCAGCGGATCCCTCGCAACCCGTGGTCGCGGTCGCCGACCCGGGAATGCTCGACATCGTGTTCAGCCTCTCGCCGAGCGATGGCGCGGAGGTCCGCACCGGCTCCACGATCG
Source organism: Gemmatimonadaceae bacterium (assembly GCA_035486035.1). Lineage (GTDB taxonomy): Bacteria > Gemmatimonadota > Gemmatimonadetes > Gemmatimonadales > Gemmatimonadaceae > DASRDS01. The sequence goes on along the minus strand of DATHNL010000040.1, from coordinate 1,689 downwards.
TGCTCACCTCCGGCCGCACGGGCGATGGCGAGTCGTTGGGCCAGGGACAAGTCGCGTCGATCGGCGCGACCGTCGACTCGGCCTCGCGCGGCGTCCTCGTCCGTGCTCGTCTCACCCACCCCTCACGCGCGCTTCGTATTGGCGAAACCGTCTTCGGTCGTATAGCAGTTGCCGTCCATCCACACGCGGTCGTGATCCCGGTACAAGCGCTGGTCCCGGATGGCGACGGGCTCAAGGTCTTCGTCGTGGCCGGCGGTCAGGGGCTCGCGCGACGCGTCACCGTCGGCGGCCGTACCGAGACGGACGCCGAGATCACCGATGGCCTCAAGGCTGGTGAGGTCGTCGTGACGGTCGGCGCGTATGGCATGGAGGACAGCGCCAAAGTGGTCCCGCTCCGCCAACAAGTGGCTCCGGCCGAGGCGCCGGCGGATAGCGACCAGAAGGGCGCTGCGCGGTCATGAAGCTCTACGATCTGCTCGGCGCACAACGTCGATTCATCTATCTCGTCATCGCGATCGTCAGTGCGGCGGGTATCTGGGCCGGCTTTCATCTCCCGTCAGCGATCTATCCCGAGCTGACCTTCCCTCGCATCACCGTGGTTGCGCAGGGCTCGGCCCTCGGCGCCCGACAAGTCGTCTTCGCGCTCACGCGCCCGATCGAGGAGGCGATCAGCATCATCCCGGGGGTGCAGCGGGTCCGCTCGAAGTCGATCCGTGGCGCGTCGCAGATCGACATCTCGTTCGCGCCGAACACCGACATGGTGTACGCTCTCCAACTCGTGAACACGCGCGTCAACGAGATCCGGGGGACGCTGCCCCCGGAGCTCGAGATCGAGATCGAGCGCCTGACGCCGTCGGTCTTTCCGATCTTGTCGTACAACCTGATCGGTGGAGACGCCGCGACGCTCTACGACATCGCGCGCTATCAAATCCGCCCGGTCTTTTCCCGAGTACCGGGCGTTGGCCGGGTCGACGTGCAGGGCACCGACGTGCGCGAGATCGAAGTCATCGTTGACCCCGCGCGACTCTCGGCGCAATCGATCTCCTACGACGACGTGGCCAACGCGATCAAGCAAGCGACATCGGTCGATGCCGTGGGCCGTGTCGCTGAGGACTATCAACAGTACTTGATCGTGACCGACCAGGAGGCGCATACCGTCGAGGACATCGCGAACGTCGTCGTGTCCACACCGTCGGGTTCGAGCATTCGCGTGAGCGACTTGGGCTCGGTCATGCTCGGCACCGAAGATCACACGCGTATTATCGCGGGAGACGGCCGGCCAGCCGCGACGCTCAATATCACGCGCCAGATCGGGGGCAACACGGTCACGATCGCCGATAGCATCGCGGGTTTGGTCAAGACAATCACGCACACGCTCCCGCCCGGCGTGCGGATCGAGCCGGTCTACGATCAGGCAACACTGGTCAAGGACGCCGTGACGTCGGTTCGCGACGCCATGTTGATCGGCGCGGCGCTGGCGATCATCGTCCTGCTCCTGTTCCTTCGTCACGGGGTGATCACGGCAATCAGCGCCACGTCGATTCCGCTGACGCTGGCGATCACCGTGTTCTTCATGTCGCTCGTGGGGCAGACGTTCAACTTGATGACGCTCGGCGCCATGGCCATCGCGATCGGCCTCGTGATCGACGATGCGGTCGTCATCACCGAGAACATCGTCCGCCACCTGCA
>DATHNL010000039.1:0-10271 GCA_035486035.1 Gemmatimonadaceae bacterium | reverse complement strand
GATCAAACTTGAACGCGGTCCCGGGCGGGCGATGGCGAATTTCTTTGCTGCGGAAGCCGACCGCAGCGAGCGCTGCAGCGATGAGAACTGGTGGGGATGGGAACATCGAGTTGGAGATAAGGCACATCGCGCGCCAGGTGTGCTTGAAAGCCTCGAAGATTCCGCGTGTCCGGCGCTCGTGCCCAACGATCCCGTCACCGCGCTCGTTTCGGGGCTGCGCCGACCGGCGCGAAGTGCTCCGCGAGCGCGTTCTGAAAAAACTCGGCCGCCATATCGAGCTGTCCGAGGTGGCCGGCCCGCACGAAGACGATCGCGGCCGAGAGCGTCACACCGGTACGAGTGAGCTGCTCCAGATGCCGGCGCCGCGGATGCGTGGCGAGGAGGCGGGCCGGGACCATCCCGAGCCCCAATCCGCCGGCGACCAGCGACAGTTGCATCTCGACGTTGTGGATCTCGGCGGCGACGCGGAACGCTGATCCCATCTCGCGCAGCTTTACTTCGAGCGCCTGCCGGAAGAGACACCCCAGTGGATTGACCACCCACGGCGCGTCGAGGCCGGGCCCGCGCACACCGCGCTCGCGGTCGCGCGAGCGGATCAGCACGAACCGCTCCGTGGCCACGACGGCGGTGTGCACGTCGCTCGGCGCGCCTCCGCTGGCGGGCATGAGCGTCAGCGCCGCGTCGAGGGCGCCCGTCCGCACCTGCTCGAGGAGCGTCCGCGTGAGATCGGTCGTAATCACCGGCCGCAATTGGCTGAACCGATTCGTCAATCGCTGAATGGGGCCGACGAGACTGGCCTGCGTGAGCGCATGGGCGATCCCCAATCGGAACGTGCCGGTCGGCTCCGCATTCGGCGACACCGTGGCCTTGAGATCATCCATGACGCGCAAGACGTGTCGTCCGCGATCGAGCACCGCCCGACCGGCGAGGGTGATCCGCGCCGGCTTGACCCGGCGATCGAGGAGCGGCGTTCCGAGCGACTGCTCCAGGCGCTGGATCTGCCGCGTGAGCGCCGACGGCGTCAGGAACAGCCGCTCGGACGCGCGCCGCAACGAGCCGGACTCCGCGAGCACGATGAACGATCGGATCTCATCTAGCATATCGGGCAACATAATAGTGAAAACGTTGCATTTGACGCAACTCTCTGCGAGACGCAGATTGTGGCCCATGACCGGTGCGATTCGCATATCCGCCACGGGTGGCCCCGAGGTGCTCCGCTGGGAGACGATCGAGCTCGGCGCCCCGGGGCCTGGGCAGGTGCGCCTCGCGCACACCGCGATCGGTATCAATTACATCGACACCTACCACCGGAGCGGCTTGTACCCGCAGCCGCTGCCCTTTATCCCGGGGGTCGAAGGCGTGGGTGTGGTGCAAGAGACCGGACCGGGCGTGACTGGCCTCGAGCCAGGCTCGCGTGTCGCGTATGCGCTTGTCCCGGGCAGCTACGCCCAGGCGCGGTTGGCGCCGGCCGATCGCCTCATCCCATTGCCCGACCACATCGCCGACGACGTGGCCGCCGGTCTCATGCTGCGGGGCATGACGGTCGAGTTCCTGGTCGAGCGCTGCTACCACGTCGTACCCGGAGAATGGGTGTTGTGGCACGCGGCGGCCGGAGGCACCGGCACGATCGCGATGGGTTGGCTCAAGGCGCTCGGCGCGACGGTGATCGGGACCGCGGGGTCCGACGAGAAGTGCGCGGCGGTCACGGCCCTCGGCGCGGACTTCGTCATCAACTATCGCACGACGGACTGGGTCACCCGCGTCAAAGAGCTGACGGACGGTCGCGGCGTCGACGTCGTCTACGATGGCGTCGGCCGCGATACGTGCATGCCCTCCCTCGATTGCCTCAAACCGACGGGCAGCCTCATCACGTTTGGCAACGCGTCGGGCGCCGTGCCGCCGATCGAGCCGCTCACCCTCATGAAGAAAGGCTCGTTGCACTTCACGCGGCCCAGTCTCGCGCATTATATCGCGAGCCGCGCCGATCTGGAGCAGTCGGCCGCGTCGGTCTTCGACATGCTGGCGCGGGGCGCGATCACGCCGACCATCGGCGGACGATACGCGCTCGCCGATGCGGCAACGGCACACCGCGATCTCGAGGCGCGCCGCACCCACGGCTCCATCGTATTCACCCTGTAATCGAGTGCATCATGGCTAGAACCGCCATTACCACGGATAAAATCGCCAAGCCGGTCGGTCCTTTTTCGCCGGCCATTCGCGCCGGTGATACGCTGTACCTGAGTGGACAGGTCGCTCAAGATCCCGCGACCGGCAAGCTCATTGCCGGCGATGTCGCGGCGCAAACGGAGCGGATCTTTCGCAACATCGAGGCGACGTTGCAGGCGGCGAAATTGAGCTTGGAGAACGTCATCAAGGTGAACGTGTACCTGACGGACATGACGAACTACGCCGCGATGAACGAGGTGTTCGGCCGTCAATTCAGCGCGCCGTATCCGGCTCGCACGACCGTGGCGGTCGTCGCGCTGCCGCTGGGTGGCCTGGTCGAGCTGGAGGTCATCGCGCGATGAGCCACGTGCGCCGGCCGTACCGGTATCGCCTCGTCGACGTGTTCACGACGGAGCCGTTCGAGGGGAATCCGCTCGCCGTGTTCACCGACGGGCATGGCCTCGACCACCACGCGATGCAACTCATTGCCCGGGAGCTCAACCTCTCGGAGACGACCTTCTGCTTTCCGCCCGCGCGTCCCGACTGCGTGGCGCAGGTCAGGATTTTCACGCCGACCAAGGAATTGCCGTTCGCCGGCCACCCGACCATCGGCACCGGCTTCGTGCTGCTGGATGAAGGCCTCGTCCCGCGGAACACGTCCAATTTCGCGCTGGAAGAAAGGGTCGGCCCGGTTCCGATTCGGGTTGACCCCGGCGAGCGGCCGCTGATCTGGTTGCGGACGCCGCCGATCAAGTATGGCCCGACCCGGGACCGCGCCACTTGTGCGGCCGCGCTGGGTCTTCGCGTCGACGACCTCCTCGACATCGCGCCGCAGTTCGTCAGTGCCGGCCTGCAGATGCTGTTCATTCCCCTCAAGGATCCCGGCGCCGTGGATCGCGCGCACCCGGAGCGTCTCGCCGCGCTCAAGGGCGACATGGCCGAGGGGTTCGGCGTCTTTCCCTTCGCGCCGACGCCGACGGGCGCGTACTCGCGCATGTTCGCGCCCGACTTCGGTATGCCCGAAGATTCCGGGACCGGGAGCGCGACCGGCCCCCTCGCCTCGTTCATGACGCGGCACGGCCTCCTGACACGTTCTCGCATGACCAGCGAGCAGGGCACCAAGATGGGCCGGCGCAGCCTCCTGCACGTCGTCATTGATGGCGACGCCATCGACGTCGGCGGGAACGTCGCATCCGTCGCGACCGGCCAGTTCACTCTCTGACTGACTCAATCAGTACTGAGCATTCTATGAACGCGCGTTAATCAGTAACGAAACGTCGCGCCCTTCGTCCCCTGCGCAGTGTCGGTTCCCTGCACCGCGCATTTTTTGCGCCGAGGTCGCGATGGCCGTGGTCCGCGCTCCCCGTTGGGCTTTTCTCATGTTCGGCCTCGTGCTCGCACTGGGCGCATTCGCCGTCGCGTGCCATGACACGTCCGCGGGCCTCGCGCCGAGCGGCGTCATCGCCGGCTCGGTCTCGAGCTCCCTTGGCGGCGCGCTCAGCGGCGTCTCGCTGGTCGTGACCCCGACCGGCGGCAAAGCGATGGCGCTGGTCACAAGCGGCAGCACCGGCACGTTCCGTGTTCTCGACGTCCCGGCCGTCACGGGCTCCGGCGCGATTGCCGTGTCCGGCGTGCCGGTGAACTGCACGGCGCCGTCGACCGTGGGCTATACCGGGCTCTTCGCCGATGATTCGGTGATCGTTCCAATCGTGGTCCCGTGTGTTCCCGTGACGGGCTCGATCACGGGCTCGATTACGAGCAGCTTGGGCGGCGGGATCCCGGGGGCATCGGTTACGGTGACTCCGACCGGCGGCACGGCCTTGGCCGCCGTGTTGTCGTCGTCCGCCGGCGCCTACACGGTCTCCAGTGTATTGGTCGGCGATGGCACGGGCGCGGTGGCCGTGTCGTCGCTACCGGGCAACTGCACGACGCCGAGTCCGACGTCGTATTCCGGCCTGACATTCAGGGGCAGCGTGACGGTCAACATCACGGTGACGTGCACGCCGCTCACGGGAACGGTCAGCGGCACGGTCACGAGCAGTCTAGGTGGCGGGATCGCGAGCGCGAAGGTGGCGGTCACACCGTCCGGTGGTTCGGCGGCTCCCGCGGTCACGACATCTGGGACGGGCGCGTACGCAGCGACCGTGCCGATCGGCACTGGCGGCGGGAGTGTGGCCGTGTCGTCACTGCCAACCAACTGCACGGCGCCGAGCCCGGTGGCGTATTCCGGGCTCACGTCCGGCAAGACCGTGACCGCGAACGTGACGGTCACGTGCACCCCACTCACGGGCAACTTGACGATCACGGTCAACGCGCCGAGCGGCTCGACCCCCAGCGTCTCCGTGACGGGCCCGAACGGGTACACGCGAAGCCTCAGTGCGACGCAGACACTGACGGCGCTCACGCCGGGCAGCTACAGCGTGACCGCCAGCATCATTGTGGGCGGAGTCTGCTTGAGTATGTATCGGGACACGGCCCTCGTGAGTGGCTCACCCGCCACGGTCGCCAGCAACGCGACGGCGTCCGTCACCGTCACCTACGTGCCGGAGCCGACCGGGATGTGGGTGGCCGACGCCACCGGCGCCGATGAGTATGCGCAATTCACTCCGACGCAGCTGGTGTCGAGTGGCCCCCAGACGCCGGCCAATGTGATGACGGGAGCGTCACCGGGAGGCAGTCCGATCAACATCGCGTTCGATCGCAGCGGCAATCTGTGGAGTGTCGACGCGCAAACGAACACGCTCAAAGAGTACGCGGCTGCGTCGCTCGGCACTCCGGGCGCGACACCGATCGGGTCGCTCACCTACAGTGGCCTCAGCTACGTCAAGGGCCTCGCCTTCGATGCCAACGGCAACATGTGGCTGGCGAATTACGGCCCGTGTCAGATCGACGAGTACAGCGCCGCGCAACTGTCCGGGCTGAGCGGGGCGGCGACCGTGACGCCAGCCTTGGTGCTGAACAGCTGCGTGTTCGATGGGACCTTGAGCGGTCCGTCAGCGCTCGCGTTCGATTTCAACGGCAACCTCTGGGTGGTCGACACCGACAATAGCCAGGAGTACATGTACTCTGCCGCCTCACTCGCGGCATCGGGAACGGCCAACGTCGAGCCGGTCGTGCGGCTGCATACGACGGACAATATGGTGGGGCAGTATCTGGCATTCGATGACAGCGGGAACCTCTGGGTGACGAGTGGGAGCAGTCGCGTCATCGAGTTCTCATCGTCCCAGCTCGGCACAACCGCGACGGTCACGCCCGCGGTCACGATCACCGCGAGCGGCGCGCAGTTCGAAGGTCTCGGGTTCGACACCAACAGGAACCTGTGGGTCGCCGATGCGGCCGCCAACGGCGTTGACGAATTCACGATGAGTCAGTTGGCGAGCGGTGGGTCGCTGACGCCGAACATCGCCGTCGGTACGGCGAACGGGTCGGCGGCCAACCAGCCGTGGACACTCGCGTTCTATCCGCACTCCGAATTCCTGCCCTTGTATAACCGCGCCGGTCGACGGGCTACGATCCCGGCTGCTCGTGACCGATGATGGCGTCGTACCAATGCACGTAGGCGAACAGGAACAACATCCCGGCACCGATCAGTATCGCGGTCACTCCGGCGGAATACACACCCGCCAGTCGCTCGCCACGAACGACGATGGCATTTGCCGCCAAGGCCAGCGCGGTGATATCCATCGCCAGCGAGAATATCACCACCGGTAATGGCAAGCGCGTCGCGTTGACCGCGAGCCGGCGAAGCGGAAATGTGAGCGCCCAGCTCCCGAGAATGACGGCGACCACGCCGCTCGACATGCGCCATGCGGTCGGCGCCGGGACGCCACACAATATCAACAGCGGCGGCAGGATCGCGCCGAACGATGTCATGAATCCCAGCTCGAGCCACGTGCGTGCCACAAAGCTGTCCCACTTGGTCATTCGACCCCCCAGCAGTTGCCGAAGGATCATTGTCAGGACAGACAGGCCCGCGAAGGTCATGCCGACGGTCGCGATGGTGTAGAGATACGCGGATGCGTCCACGTCGGATAATTTGAGCCCCTCTCGCCGGCTTGACAACTCATAACCCGTGGGTTATGAATACTCCATGCTCGCCGCGCCGGGAAAAGTCCTCACCGCTCTCGCTGATCCGACCCGTCGGGCGTTGTTCGAGCGCCTGAGCCGAGAAGGTGAGCTGACCGTGCGGGTGCTGACCGACAGCTCCGGCGTGTCTCAGCCCGCTGTATCCAAACACCTCGGCGCGCTCAAACATGTTGGACTGGTGCGCGGCCGGCGCCGGGGGCGAGAGACGCATTACAGTGCGCGGCCGCGCGGGCTCGCGCCGCTGGTCAACTGGCTCAGTTTCTACAGCGACTTCTGGCCCGACAAGTTTGATCGCCTCGAGGACCTCTTGAACCGGATGGACTCGTGAGCACCGGCGCGACGCGCTCGGTGGTCATTGAACGCGAGATGCCGCACCCGCCGGAGAAGATCTGGCGCGCGCTCACGCAAGGCGCGCTGATCAAGGAGTGGCTGCTGGACAACGACTTTCAGCCGACCGTGGGCCACGCGTTTCAGTTCCGCTCGACGCCGGTGCCCGGGTGGGATGGCATCATCGACTCCACAGTGCTGGTGGTCGACGAACCCAATAAGCGGTTGTCCTACACGTGGGGCTCGTTGGGACTGGTGAGCGTCGTCGCATGGACGTTGACGCCGACGGAGGCCGGCACGCTCGTGCGCATGGAGCACTCGGGATTCGGTGCGGACCAGACGGCCGCCTACAACGGCGCGAAGTACGGTTGGAAGAAATTCATTGGCGGCCTGGAACGAGTGGCCGCGGAACTGCAGTAAGACACGAGGAGAGAGTCATATGAAGATCAAGCTCACGACCATCTACGTTGATAACTTGGACAAGGCGCTCACGTTCTACACGGACGTGTTGGGGCTCGCGAAGAAAGCGGACTTTTCGAAGGGTCCGTATCGCTGGCTCACGGTCGGCTCGGCGGAGGAACCGGACGGCACCCAGCTGCATCTGGAGGCGAACAGCAACCCCGCGGCCGCGGCTTACCAGCAGGCGATGTTTCAGCAGAACCAACCCGCGATCATGTTCAACACCGACGACGTCAAAGGTGACTACGAGCGCATCAAGGCACGCGGCGCCGAGTTCACCATGCCACCGACCTCGGTGACTGGCGCGACCATCGCCCAGGTGAAAGACACCTGCGGCAACCTCGTTCAACTCACCCAGCTGGCGCGCTGGTAGGGCGGCTGCCACCGATCAGAAAGACGCCTGGACGATCGACCGTAGCCTGAGCACCGATTCCTGGTTGAATCGGGCTTTGTAGAGCGAGTCGATCGTCCCGATCTTCGCGGATCGGTATGCCGCGGAATCGTCGTTCGCGTAGACGATCATCACGACCTTTGATGCCTCGTGCGTGATCGCGCCGCCAGGCCCTTGCCACTGGCCGTTCGCGTTGATGACCGTCAACCCGAGCGGAAATCGAGGCGTTATCACGTCGGCCAGGAAACTCTGCCAGTCACTCTCCGAGATCTCGCCGAAGAACAGCGTCTCGAGCACGTATGTCCCCAACTGCGGGCGCGACGGCGAGGGCTCAACTGGCGCGTGTATCGGCGCGGCGCAGGCGACGATACTGTAGGCGGCTGCCCACACGATGAGATGGCGCATCGATGTCAGCGAATATACGCCCGGACCAACCACTCGGCGACGAGCGTCAGCACGATGAACGCGCCGAGCGTTGCAGTGACACCGCGATAGTCGAATGCGCCGAGTTGCTGCGTGAGGAGCGTGCCCAGACCTCCCGCACCGACGAGGCCGACCAGGACGGTGCCGCGCACGCACTCCTCCCACCGATAGGCGGCGAGTGTAATGGCTCGCGGCCGCAGCGCGGGAAGTACGGCGTAGAGGGCGATGCTCCAGGGTCGGGCGCCCACGAGCTCGAGCGCCGCGATCGGAGCACGAGGCAAGTCCTCGATGGCATCCCCCAAGAGACGGCCGAGCACACCGAAGTTGAAAACCGCCAGGCCCACGGCGCCGGGAAGCGTGCCGGGAAACAGTATGAACAACGCGATCAACGTCCAGACGGGCGCGGATGCGGCACGACTGAGGAGCAAAACGAACCGGCTCACGATACCCCGTCGGAGGGCGACGAGGAGCGCGGCCACGAAGGCCATCGCGATAGCCAGGATCGACATCGCGATGGTGTCGGCGGAGAGTGAAAGCAGATTCGACGCGGGACGCGGAGGGAAAGCGTGTGAGAGTACGTCTCCCAGGAGATGATAGGTGTGGGGGCTGACGAGTCGCGTCAGGTCGAGCGGGAGAGACCAGACCGACCACACGAGGAGCAGCGCCGCCAGGGCGAGCGAGCCTCGAGGAGACCGAAAGCGTCGTCGCCGCACCGCGGAGCTCCAGACATCGGTGAGACCGCAGAGCACCATCAGCGCGTAGATGAACGTCCAGACCTCGCCGTAGCGCAACGACTGCATGCTGAGGAGCACCTGGAATCCCAGTCCGCCGGCGCCGATCATCCCGAGGACGATGCTGGCGCGGATCGCGCACTCGAATCGGTAGAAGCCGTACGCGATGAGATCCGGGGCCGCGGCGGGCAGCAATCCATAGCACAGTGCCGTGAGACGCCGCGCACCGGCCTGGCGGAGCGCGTAGAATGCCGCCGCCGGCGTGTCATCGAGCGTCTCGCCCGTGACGCGCGCCGTGATCGCGCCGTAGTGGATGCCGATGGCGAGAATGGCGGTGAGCGGCGTCAGCCCTAAGCAACTCAGCAGGAGCAGGCCCCAGACGACTTCGTGGAGTGCCCGGGGGATGGCGAAGCATCCGCGACAGATCGTCGCGGCGAATCGATGGTCGCCCCACCAGATGTTCGACGAGAGCACACCGCCGACCGTGCCGATGACGAGGGCGAGGGCCGTCCCGACAGTTGCGAATGCGAGGGTTATGCCGCTCGAGACGAACGCGAGTCGGACGAGCGATAGCGAGAGGTCCGGGTGCAACGCCGCGGTCGCGAACGCGCGAACCATCGGCCAGCCCGCCGGGTTCGCGATGGCGCCGTGCCCGGCGACCGCTCGCGCGAGAGACCAGGCAAGCAGCAGCACGACAACGACACCGACGCCGCGGGCACGCCGCGGCCGGTCGCGCTTCACGGCGGCGCAACCGTGTAGAGCGTCGCGAGCATCGCCCGGGTGACTTGCGCGGCCGGCAGATCGAAGACGACGCGGCCGGCGCGCAGGCCAATGATGCGGCCGAAGTATTCGCTGGCGAGATCGGGACGGTGCAGACAGGCGATCAATGTGCCGTCGCGACTCGTCAACAACCGCAAGACCGTTTGCGCGCGCTCCGGGTCGAGCTGCGAGACCGGCTCGTCGGCGAGGATGAGCGGCGGGTCCTGTATCAGCACGCGCGCGATCGCGACCCGTTGGCGTTGACCGCCCGACAGGTCGCCGGTGCGCGTGTCGATGGTGTCGCCAATGCCGAGTCGGTCGAGTACCGCGGCGGCGAGAGGGCGTTCGCGCGCGACGATCAACGACATGAGCGCACGCGGCGTCGACCAGCGGCCCAGGTGGCCCGCGTTCACGTTGTGAATGACGCGGAGTGCGTCGACGAGCGCGAACGACTGGTCGATCGTGCCGATCTCGCGGCGTGCCGCCGAAACGGTGACGTCACCGGCGGTCGGTCCGACACTCCCGTTGATCAACCGCAGCAGCGTGGTCTTGCCGGCGCCGCTCGGACCGATGAGCGCGATGCGCTCGCCAGCGCGCACGTCCAGCGACACGTCGTCGACGGCGAGCCGCTCGCCGAACCGGCGACTCACGTGGCGCAACGCCACGATCACTGTACGATCGTTCCTATGGCGCGGCCAACGGACTCGATCTGTGTGTAGTCGCTGTCCGCCGCGGGCACGAAGCGATGCGCGCCGAAGAGGTCGAGGATGTCCTGTTGATCCAGCGCGATCAGCGCGGACCGCACCTTGTCGGCGAATCCCGCGCCGAAGCGCTTTTCGACGTCGGGGTGCAGCACCCAGTGATAGTCGTGGAACGCCGGTGTCACGTAGAAGACGACGACGCGTGTTGTGTCAACCGCCTTGCTGGCG
>DATHNL010000038.1:0-7492 GCA_035486035.1 Gemmatimonadaceae bacterium | reverse complement strand
TCGGCCAGACCAGCACGCCGATTGGCACCGTGCAGCTCGCGGCCCTCGCGCTTCCCCTCCAATTCAACGGCTTGCCGGTGCGACCCGCGACGCGCCAGCGGGAAGTCGAAGCAGGGATTGATGCGTCATTGCCAGGCGATCGCGTCTCAGCGAGCCTCACGACGTATGCCCGGCGGTCGGTGAACGCGATCCTGCCCTTCACGGTCCCGGACAACACGGGAGGTCTCGTCCGCCTGGCCGATCAGGGAACGGTGAGCGACCGCGGCATCGAATTCAGTACGACCACGCGCATCATCGAGCGGCCCGTTCTCGCATGGGACGCGACCCTGACGGCCTTCGAGCACTGGAATAAGGTGCTGCGCATCCCAGAGGAGGAGGATTGGTATGACGGCATGCTGCGGGTTGCCCAAGGCCATCCGATCTATGGCTTCTGGGCCGTGCCGTACACGTTCACGGACGCCAACCACGACGGGGTGATCGAGCCGGACGAAATCAGGCCTGGAGCGGCCACGTACGTTGGATCGACGGTCCCGACGCACGAGGCATCGCTCGCCAGCACCGTGCATCTCTTCAAGCGCTCCGTGCACGTCAGCGTGCTGTTCGACTACCGCGGCGGGTATGTGCTTCCCGACCAGAACAGTCTGTATCAGGGCCTCGTATTCACGGCGCGCGCGCAGAACGTCGCCGGCTCCTCGCTCAGCGATCAAGCGCTGGCGACGGCCGCTCTCACCGGTCCCGGTTGGCCACAGGGATTAGCCGACCGTGTCTCGGCCGTTCGCTGGCGCGAACTGTCTGTCACTACGGCGCTACCGGTGCCACGTCCTGTTTCGGTGACGCTCGCGGTTCGTAACCTGGCCTTATGGACGAAATACCGCGGGGATCCCGACATCGCTCTGGCCGAGCAGCCAGTGACCATCGCGTCGATCGCGCCGACGCTGCAATTGCCACAACCTCGCACCGTGCTGCTCCGCGTCACCGCCGGCTTCTAGCGCGCGTGTAGCGTGCACGACTATATCTTGTGGCGCCATGCGAATGTTTCTCGTCGTCGTCGTGCTATGGGCCACCCCGCTGTACGCGCAGCGTGACACGCTCGGCAACCTATCGAATACGCTAACGGACGCCGCGCCGAGCGTCCTGGTTCAATCGCGGAGCGGGAGCCCCGGTGCAGGCTCGGTCGTCGCACTCCGTGGCGCCGTCGAGCCGGCGACATCGAGTCAGCCACTGCTGATCATCGACGGTGTACGCGTCGACAACGGCGCGGGACACGACAACGCGGTTGGCAGGGGCACGCCGGCGCCGGCCCGGTTTGACGACCTCGATCCGTCGGAGATCGAACGGATCGAGATACTGCCGGGCGCCGCGGCCGCGTCGCTGTATGGGCCAGGCGCGGCCGATGGCGTGATCCTCGTGACGACACGATCGGGCTCCAGCCATCGCCTCGTGTCAGGACGCCTGAGCGTCGAGGGAGGGTTGACGAACACGCCGTCGTTCGAGCAGCCGAACTACGAAGCGTGGGGCCACACGCCGACCGGATCGCCGGTGGCATGTTATACGTACCAGCGGGCGACCGGCACGTGCGTCGTCGACAGCGTGACGCACTTCAATCCACTGCTCTCCGACGCCACGGCGCCGTTCACGACGGCGAACGAGCGCCAGTTCGGCGCCGAGTTGAGCGCGGCCGCGGCGGGTCAGCGCGCGTTCCTCGCGGCGCACTATCGCGACGAGCTCGGGACGCTCGTCATGCCCGATCCGGACATCGCCGCGTACGAGACGGGCCGCGGCGTGGCCCCACCGATCACGGCGCGACGACCGTCGGCGGCTGACCGCGCCGACATTCGCGGGCAGCTCACGTCGGACATCGGGAAGTCGGCCGACATCACGCTCGGCGGCGGTCTCATCGGCGTGCACCAACGCGGGACAGACGAGGACGAGCTGCTTTATTCCGCGGCGTTGGGTCCCGCGCGCCGGGACTCGAACGATGGCTGGGACGATGCCTTCATCCGGCCCTCCCAACTCTTCACCTATGTGCCCACGGAGCGCACGACGCATGCGATGGGCAACATCACGGGTCGCTGGCGGCCGGTGAGCGGTGTGGAGCTGCATGCGACGGCCGGCAGCGACGCCACAGACCAGACGAGCGCGATCGCTCAGACGACCCCCTTCGGTAACGGGACGTCTACGTCCGAGGCGAACGATCGACAGGTCAGCGCGCAGTATACGACGGACCTCGGGGCAACCGTGTCGCTCCACGGATCGACGACGACCATCGGCGGCCAGTATCTGGAGCACCATTTTCGAGAGTCGACGGACAGCAGCACGTGCACCACAAATGTCGTCACGATGACACCGCCTTTTATCTGCGGGAGCAATTTCCGGCTGCTGTTCCCGTCCGCCGAGCGCACGCAGAGCCTCTACGCGAACGAAGTCGTGACCATCGCGGACCGTCTCACGCTTGGCGCCGGCGCCCGGTGGAATCACGAGCGGCTCCACCTTCTGCATCTCACCTTCACATCGCTCGACCCCTCGTTCCACGGACAGTTGGTCGTCCTTGGCACGACCGCGACGCCGCTCGTCGCGCTCCATGGCGCGTTCGGCGAGACGAGGAGCATGCCGCCAACGCGTGAGGCGGACGACCTGATCGCTGAGCCGACATCGCCCGGGAAAGTACCGGCCGAGCGCCAGCGGGAGGCAGAAGGGGGCGTGAGCGCCTCGCTCCCGAATGGCCGTCTCACATTCGATATGACAGCGTACGAGCGGCGCAGCGTGCAGGTCGTCTTCTCCGCCGAACTTCCACCGGGCTTGGGCGGCGGCACATACGCACTCCCCGGGGGAATCGTGCGCGATGGCGGCCTCGATGCCAGCCTGGGTGGGCGCATCATCGAGAGCCGCGTGGTCGACTGGAACGCCTCGTTCAACGCGTTCATCAACGAGAACAAGGTGCTGCGCATGCCATTTCCAGCCGCCATTTTCGACGTCAACACCTCGATCGGCATGATGCCCGGCCATCCCGTGTTCGGGATCTATGCATCACCGTACAGCTACGCCGACGTGAACCATGACGGCGTGATCGAGCCGTCGGAGGTCACGATCGGACCAGGTGTGAGGTATGTCGGACCAGCCATCCCGACGCGCGGCGCATCGCTGTCCACTGCCTTCGAACTATTCGGGCGGCGACTCCGCATCGGGTCGCTTTTTGACTACCGTGGCGGTTACGTTCTCCCGGATGTGGCGGGATACCTTCAGGCGCTGGTCCAATCGGCGGCCGCGGTGAACGCCCCGGGGGCGTCGTTGGCCGATCAGGCGCGCGCGATCGCGGCGCAGCGGGGCCTAGTGGGAACCGGATACGCGCAGCGAGTCAACGCGCTGCGCTGGCGCGAGCTCTCCGTGACCGCGCCGGTCCCAAAGGCGTCGTCCGTCGAGATCACGTTGGCGGCGCGCAATCTCGCCCTGTCGACGAATTACAAAGGGCCGGACCCGGACGCGGACCTGACCACGGGTAATGCGATCGAGCTCCGACTCCCACAAACTCGGACATGGCTGCTACGCGTGACCGCTGGGTTCTGATCTGGTTGGCCTGCCTCTCTGCCGCTCCAGCCCGAGCGCAGCAGAGGACCATAACCACGGATTCGACTGTGCTGACGGCGCCGGTTGGCACGCTGTCGGAGCTCCTCAACGGCCGCGTGCCGGGACTCGTCGTGTCGTCCAGCGATGGGAGCACCGGTGCGGGGTCCACCGTGTCCGTGCGCGGCGGCGGCCAGCCGTTGCTCGTGATCGACGGGGTGCGAGCCGACAACGATCCGGGTCTGCACAATCCGGCGGCGCCAGACCACCCGGCTCCCGCACGATTCGACGATCTCGACCCCTCCGAGATCGCTACAATCGAAATCCTTCCGGGCCCGTCCGCGACCGCGCTCTACGGACCTGATGCCGGCGACGGCGTCATCCTCGTCACCACCAAGCACGCCTCGTCTAAAGGCAGAGGCTTTCTCACGGCAGAGGGCGCGCAGGTCACGACGCCCATCCGCCTGCCCGACAACTTTTACGCCTGGGGCCACCAGGGCGGCACCCCGGTGCAGTGCTTGACGTACCTGCGCGCCACGGGTCAGTGTACGCTCGACAGCGTGACGCATTTCAACCCGCTGCCCCCGACGCTCGAAACCGTCTACCAGGACCGCCTGGGCGCTTCGGTCGAGGGCACGTCGCCGACCCAGCGCCTGTGGCTCGGCGGACACTACGCCAATGATCCCAGCACGCTGCAGATGCCGGGATCGGATGCGTCGATCTACACGAACGAGTATGGCTTCGCGCCGGCGCGGTCGCACACGCTGCCGAATCGCCAGCAGGAGGGCGACATCCGCGGATCCTTCGGCATCGATCTCGCGAAGACCACCGATGCGGAGGTCACGCTCGGCTACGTCAGCCGATACCAGCGCGATCCGTCGCTCGCCACATTGCTCCAGAATGCCTCCGCGGGACCTGGGTACGCGGGTGTGAACAACGGGTGGTACGACTCCACGAACCGACCATGGAACGACTTCGCCAACGTCGCGCGAGAGAACGCGCGGCACGTGAACGGCGGCGTCACCATCAACTGGCGGCCCAAGCCGATCTGGGCGACGCACATCACGGGTGGCGTCGACGCGGTCGATCAGACGTCCGGCGACATGAGCATCCTGGCGCCGTCACTCGGGTCCGACAGCGCCATCACGTACGATCATACGCGGCTCACCCAGTACACGGCGGACGCTGGCGCGACTCTGACGGTGGGCGACTCGGTCGCCCGATCGCAGACGACATTCGGGCTGCAGTATCTGGCCGAGCACTTCCGGGACTCATCGTATCGGTTCGCGGGATTTCCCGGGACGTTCAACCAGGGCTTCCAGAATATCGCGGCGGGCAGCCAGGATCGAAGCGCCTATGCGCGCGAGGTGGCGACGCTCGGCAATCACCTCGTGCTCGCCGGCGGCGCGCGGTACGACGACCAGCGGCTCCACGCGGCCCATCTCAACTCCTCGACGCTCAACCCCTCATTCGACGTGGTTTGGGCCATCGTCGGTTCAGCGGCGGACCCTCGTCTCCGCGTTCGAGGCGCGATGGGGCAGACGTCGACGCTCCTCGACGCCCGGCAGCTCGGCTCGGTGGCTGCTCTGGATATCGCGCAGCTCGGGTGTCTGCCGTTTACAGCGTGCTCGCCACCGCCGATCCATCCCGAGCGCCAACGCGAGTGGGAGACGGGGTTCGATGCCTCACTCCCGCATGACCGGTGGACGATCGGACTCTCGCTCTACTCGAAGCGCAGCATCGGTGTGCGCGTGCCCTTTGACACCATACTGGTTCCAGAAGCCATCACGTCGGATCGCGGCGTGGAGTTCGAGACAAGGGCCAGGCTGATCGATCGGCCGACGTTCGGCTGGAACTTCTCGTTCGACGCATCGCAGAACACCGACAAGGTGCTCCGCATGAGCAGCCTCGCGAGCCGTCTCTTTCTCGACGATCCGGTAGGCGCCGTGGTTGGCCATCCACTCGCGGGCGTGTGGCAAAACACGTACACATACAGCGACGCCAATCACGACGGCGTGATCGAGCCGAACGAGGTCCACGTCGACGGTACGACGGTACTCGGTCAGTACGTCGGGTCCGCTGTTCCAACGCATCTCGCCTCCGCGTCGACGTCGATCGAGATGTTCCATCGCCGGCTGCGGCTGGCGACGCTCTTCGACTATCGGGGGGGCTACGTGCTTCCCGATCTCTCGCTCGAAGAGCGCTACGGCTTGGGAACGCGGGCGATCAATGCGCCTGGCGCATCGCTCGCCCAACAGGCGGCCATCCTCGCCATTAGCCAGGCCGGAGATCCACCGATGCAGCGCGTCTCGGCGCTGCGCTGGCGCGAGTTGTCGGCGACCGTCGGGACGCCTGGGGTGCACAGCATGCAATTGACGCTCGCGGTCCGGAACCTCAGGCTCTGGACTCATTACCAAGGCGATCCCGATTGGCTGCTGACGCCAACGCAGGAGCAGCAGTTGCCCGAGCCGAGGACGTGGCTGCTACGGCTGACCGCCGGGTTCTGAGCGAAATACAATCCGTGCAGCGCCCGCCGGCGCCTGCACGATGATGGTATGTGGGCTCGCCGGCCTGACATTGACGCCGACATCGGCGCTGACGTAGCTCCACGATGCAGGAACGGAGATTGGCAGGCCGTCGATCGCGTGCGGGGCGGTCAGTCGCAGGGTGATCGTTGCGCCATCCGCCGTGACGTCACAGCCGACCGCATCGCGTGCCGCCCACCAGCGGCCGAAGCCCGACACGGTGCCAAACCAGGCGGTGGATCGGAGCGCACCAACGAACCCCTGTTCGAATTTCAGCTTGTAGTCCGTGACGTTCGGATGGATCAGCACGACCATCTCCCCGCCGTACCGGGACACCCGCCGCGCGACATCGAGCGCGTCGTTGACACGAGCGTCCATTCTCGGCAGGGCTTCGTCCTCGATCGAGACCGGAAACTCGAAGATGCCGCTCTCGGCCTCGCCGGCCCGATCATCCGTGAGCGCGAACGGCAGATGCGTGAGCGACGCGTTCGCGGTCGTCGATGAGCTGAAGCGGTAGCCGACGGCGGCGAGCGCCTGGGGCAGTGCGCGAGGCTCGGCGAGATAACCGGGCCGGAATGCCGTGACGGTGTCGGGCGCGACCGATTCCAGGAGATATTTGCTGATTCGGAGCTCGCCGAGCACCGTCGCACCGGTCGTCGCCGTCGCGTTCTGCACGAACGGCCGATAGCCCGGAAAGCGCTCGTCACCCGTGCCGACCGGGAGGGTAGCGAATTGGCGCGAGTGGGCGACGGAGTGGCTGGCGAGCTCCAGGCCCGCCATGGCGAGCTGCCGGAGCTTGGGCGACGCCGCATCATTGAAGAACACGTCATCGTTATAGTCGCGCACATACTTGGTCTGCACGAAGTACGTCGCCGGGATGCCGGAGGCGTGCTCGAAGTCGGCATAGGCTCGTGAGTTGTCGACGGAGCGCAGGTAGTCGACGTCATGGGTGATCATCACCGCGAGCGGCTTGCCATCGGGTACGGTACCGAGCGTGACCGCGGTCGGCTCACCGTCGACATAGAGCTGTCGTATCACCCGTAGCCAGACGTCGATCGTCGGCTCGAATTGGTTATCGTAGGCTCGCGCGAGCGTCTCGTCATGGCCGCCATAACCGGTCTCGAGCAGCGCGCCGAGATCTACGCCAAGTGCATAGGCGTGGCCGTGTACGGTGATGGCCGCGGTGCCATCGTCGAACGTCGCGAGCGGTGGTTCGACGGGTTTCGTATATCCGTACGCAGACGGCGCCCGCAGCGTCGACTCGCGTGAATCAGTGAGCCCAAATCGTTTGATCGCATCGGCCGAGAACGTGATCGCGGTTCGTGTTCGCGAGGGTACGGCCTCGGCAAACCCGAACGTCTCGGACAACCCACCACCCAACACGTTCGTCGCGATCAGGGTCCCGC
>DATHNL010000037.1:0-8189 GCA_035486035.1 Gemmatimonadaceae bacterium | reverse complement strand
AATGGGAGCGCGTGGTCGTGCTCCGCCTCGGCCGCTATCAGGGCCTCCGCGGTCCGGGCCTCTTCTGGCTGATCCCGTTCGTCGACACGATCTCGACCTGGGTCGACCAGCGGGTGATCACCACCGCGTTCGCGGCCGAGGAGACGCTGACGTCGGACACGGTGCCGGTGAACGTGGATGCCGTGCTCTTCTGGATGGTCCATGATCCAGAGAAGGCGGCGCTCGAAGTCCAACACTACCCGCAGGCGGTCTCGTGGGCCGCGCAGACGGGGCTGCGCGACATTATCGGCCGTACGTCTCTGAGCGAGCTGCTCCGCGGCCGCGAGCGCATCGAGGCCGAGTTGCAGGAGCTGATCGATCAGCGGAGCATGCCCTGGGGCATCACCGTCCAAGCGGTCGAGATGCGCGACATCGTGATCCCCACGACGCTCCAAGACGCGATGTCGCGCGAAGCCCAAGCCGCTCGCGAAAAACGCGCCCGCATCATCCTCGGCGAGGCCGAGGTCGAGATCGCCGCATTGTTCGACGAGGCGTCGAAAGCCTACGCCAACAACCCTACCGCGCTGCATCTCCGCGCGATGAACATTCTGTACGAAGGGCTCAAGGAAAAAGGCGCGCTGATGCTCATCCCGTCGACGGCCGTCGAGTCGATGGGCCTGGGCGGTCTCTTGGGCGCGGCGTCCCTCGGACAGCAGCAGCGGGGAGAGAAGCCATAAGCCTGACCTGGCGGTCCGTTTGCCGCATCGGCCGCGAGTTCGCGGGTGTCGAGGAGTCAACCTCCTACGGCACGCCGGCGCTCAAGGTCCGCGGCAAGCTGCTCGTGCGTCTGCGCGAGGACGGCGAGACGCTCGTCCTGATCACGACGTTCGTCGACCGCGACTTGCTGTTGCGGGACAAGCCGCGGACGTTCTTCATCGAGGAGCACTACCGGAACTACCCGGCGATCTTGACGCGACTCACGCGCGTTGGCCCAAATCAACTCCGCGATATGATCGAGGCCGCCTGGCTGCGGGTGACCAAGCGATGAAAGATCGCGTCCATCTGCGCTGGCGATTCGCGGCGGCCGTGATCGAGCCACCACGTCATCAGTGAGATCAGTGCGCCAGCGAGCGCGAACGCGGTGGCACTGTCTCCGAGCCGCTGCTCGAAGCTGCGCGCGAAGCATCCGCGCATGATGTCCAGCAGGTCCTGCAACTGCCCGGCCTCCGCGAGCGCCGCGACGAACCATTCCATCTGCGCCACGTGATCCAGTAGCTCTCGCACCGGCGCGAGCCGGGGCGACACGTCGGCGTTCGCGAAGCGCGTACAGAATTCCTCGGCATCGCTGAAAAAGAGATCGCTCTTGTCGCGATAGTGCGCGTAGAACGTCGACCGGCTGACGCGAGCCCGGTCGAGCACATCCTGGACGGTGATCTCGTCGAACGGTTTCTCGTGGATCAGCGCGACGAGCGCGCCGCCGAGCGCGTTGCGTGTGCGCGTGCCGCGGCGCTTTTCGAACATTTCAGGGCTTAATGTTCGATTTCCCTCGTTGACCGTCTTTGCTCGCATGGCGACACTCCACGACATGACACGAGAACGCGCGGGTGGGACGGCGCTCATCGTCAGCGCCGCAGCATTCATTATAACAATGGCGTTCCATCCCACCGGCCGGGAGCTCCTGGCGCCAGGTCAGTTCGCCCATGTCATGCCGGTGGGGGTTGCGGTCCACGCCCTGGCACTCGTCTGTCTCCCAGTCGCGTTCTTTGGCGCCCTCGTCCTCTCCCAGCGCCTGGACGCGCTGGGGGCAATCGTCACCTATGGGTTCGGGGTCGTCGCGATCATGATCGCCGCGGCGTGCAGTGGCTTGGTGGCGACGGCGGCCGCGAGCCAGATACCGGTGGGCGGTGACATCTGGCGCGTGCTGTTCACGTACACCGGCATGCTCAACCAGGCATTCGCGCTCATATACGCCGTCGCGTCGTCGGCGGCGATCGTGCTGTGGTCCGTCGCGCTGCTGCGCCATGCGAAGGCACTCGGGATCGCCGGCGCGATCCTTGGTCCTCTCATCGTAATCGTGGTGCTCACGCACACGATCGGCCTCGGCGTCCACGGATTCGGTGCGATCGTGTTGGCCGAGGGCGCGTGGTTTATTGCGTGTGGGATCTGGCTAATTCGTTTGGAGCGCTAGCCGCGGATCGATGGAGGTGGCGCGGCGGGCGGGGAAGTAGGCCGCCGCGGCCGCGACGAGCAGCATAAAGAGAACGGCGCCCGCGAGCACGCGCGGATCGAGGGGACTCGTGCCGAACAGCAGCGACTCGATGAGTCGCGAGAGCGCGAGCGCGCCGCAGAGGCCGAAGGCGATGCCGAGCGAGGTGACGGCCACGCCGTGGCGGAGCACCATCCCGCGAATGGATCCGCGATCGGCGCCGAGCGCGATGCGGATGCCGATCTCTTTGCGTCGGAGGGTGACGACGTAGGAGAGGATGCCGAAGAGCCCGACGGCGGCGAGCGCCAACGCGACGGCGGCGAACGTCAGCAGGATGCGCATAGTGAACACGCGCTGCGCCGTGCCGCGACCGATGGCGTCCTCGAGCGCCATCGGTTGATCGACGACGAGTCGCGGATCGAGAGAGGCGAGTATGCGGCGGGCCTGCGGAAGGAAGTCGAGCGCCGGCCCATCGGTGAGCACGAGCTGCGTCAGCGCCCAGTTCCGGTCGCCCGCGAATTGGCGATGTGGATGGTAGACGTAGGTATCGACTCGCCCCGTGGCATCCACAGAGACATCGCCGACGACGCCAATGACGACGAGCATGGGTCCGCCGGTCGACAGGTGCTGTCCCAGCGGGTCGACGCCTGGGAAGAACTGTTGCGCGGCGCTCTGGCTGATCACGACATGACGGAGACTCGCTGAGTCGGTGAGTGGCTGCTCGCGATCGTCGAATAAGCGGCCGGCGATGACGGGGATGCGCGCCGCGGCGAAGTAATTGCCGGAGACCACGCGATTCTGCGCCAGGAAATGGAAGTCGGTATCGGCGCCCGCCATCGGGCCGCTCGCGACGCGCACGCCCCATTGGTTGAACGCGCCCGTGGCCGGCAGCTTGGAGATTCCGCCGGCGGCCCGCACACCAGGCGTCTCTTGGAATCGCCGCGCCAGGGTTTCATAGAATCTGGCGCGCGCGGTCGAATCATACAGCGCGGCGGGCAGCTCGATGCGGAACGTGAGGACGTGGTCGCCGTGCACGCCGAGTGGCGTGTCGCGGAGCCGAGCCAGACTCGCGAGGAGGAGGCCGGCGCCGACGAGCAACACGAACGCCAGCGCCACTTGCACGACCACCAGCCCTGCCCGCAGTCGCCCCTGTTGCGTCGTCGCGGTTGCCCGCGCATGGGTTTCGTTGCCGATCCGCGCCGCGCGCAGCGCGGGCGCCAGCCCAAACACGATCGCGCTCGCCGACGATATCCCGAGACAAAACAGTAACATGCGCGGATCGAGCGAGAGGTGATCGAGCCGCGGGATGGATTGGGAGCCGAGTTGAATGAGCCCGCGCATGACGACCCACGCCACGCCAAGTCCAGCCGCGCCGCCCGCAAGGGCGAGCGCGACGCTTTCAGTCAGCAACTGGCGCACGATGCGACTGCGCCGGGCACCGAGCGCGGTGCGAAGTGCCAGCTCGGGCGTACGCTCCGACGCCCGCACGAGGAGCAGATTCGCGACGTTCACGCAGACGAGCAGCAGCACGAGGCCGACGGCGCCGAACACGAGCTCTAGCGCCGACGCGGCGGATCCAACGACGTCGGCCTTGAGCGGTTCGATGAGCGCTTTGACCCTCATCACCCGCGGGTCCTGTGCGGCGAACGACCGGTTCAACCCGTCGATCTCCGCTTGCGCCCGCGCCAGCGACGTCCCTGGCGTGAGCCGCGCGATCATACTCATCCAATGATTGTTGGGGTTGTCGGGTCGTGAGATGTCCATCGGCACCCACGCATCGACATCGCCCACGACAGGGTCTCGAAGGCCCGCAGGCGCGACGCCAGTCACCGTATAGGGGACGCCGTCCAGCGTGAGCACGCGGCCGAGGACTTTGGGGTCTCCGTTCAACCGGCGTTGCCAGAAGCGATCGCTCAAGACGACGAGATGCGCCCCGTTCTCCTCGCTGACCGCGAACGGTCGTCCGAGCGGCGGCGCCGCTCGCAGCGTTGCGAAGTACTGCGCAGTAATGGGCAGCGTCCGAATTCGCTCGGCTCCAGTGCCGAGGTCAATGTCCGCGCCGGTGACGTCGTAATTCATGAACGCGGCCGCAGACTGGAACGATGTCATATGGTCGCGATAGCCCTTGAAGTGGAACGTGCTCAAGAACGCTCGCTCGCCGGGCTTGTAGTACGAGTAGACGCGAACGAGCTGCTCGGGCTCGGCGTACGGCAGCGGTTTGAGCAGCACGGCGTCGACGACGCTGAACACGGCGGTGGTGCCGCCGATGCCAAGCGCGAGCGTCGCGATGGCGAGGAGCGCGAACCGGGGTCGCCTGATCATAGTCCGTAAGGACCACCCCAAGTCCGCGATCGTCTCTTCGAGCCATCGCGTCCCACGGGCATCGCGGACGTCCTCTTTGTAGCGCTCGATGTCCCCGAACGCCGTGCGCCCCGCCATCTCCATGTGAAATCGCATCTCCTCGGCCATCTCGCGCTCTTCTTGGCCGCGAAACACGAGCGCGTGGAGGCGCTCGCGGAGATCCGACCACAGGCTCACGCGAGCACCCAGTTCACGGCGGTCGACGCGCGCTCCCACTCGGCGCGCTCGGCCTCCAGCTGCAGCAGACCGGCGGGCGTGACCTCATAGTACCGCGCCCTCCGGTTATTCTCGCTCGCCCGCCATGCTGACTTGATCCAACCCCGCCGCTTCATACGCACGAGGGCGGGGTACAGCGAGCCTTGCTGTACGAGGAACACCCCGCGCGACATCTGCTGTACCCGTTGCGCGATGCCCCACCCGTGCATGGGCGATTCCTGCAGCGTGCGCAGGACGAGCATCTCGAGTGTGCCTTGGAGTATCATGCTCCTGTAGATTGTCTACAGGTGAGCGTGTTGTCAATGCTTGAGGACTGCGTGCCTACGTCAGCGGTGTCGACTCGTCGACAAAGGTGACCGGATGGTCGTCATCGCGTGGAATTCGCGCCACTATGACTGGGGTCCTGAAGCTGTCCGTGAGTGATTGCCCGATATCCCAGCCGCGATGGTATCGAATCACGATACGATCGGTGTCGACTCGGACATCATCGAGTTCGACGGTATAGCCGTCGCTATGCAGTCCGATCGAGATCGCCACGAGCATTTCGCGCGTGAAGTCAATGGGTGGGACTGGGAAATGAGGCGCGGGCCTGTTGGCGCTCGTCGTGAGCTGGTGCCACAACTCCGCCCAGCTACGCTCGTCGCGTACGACGAGCTCGAACCTTTTGCCCTGCAGCTGAGGCGGATGCGTGAAGTAACCACGCCAGTCGGGAGTGAGCCAGAGATTGAACGGAACGCTACCCCGCGAAAGCGGACTACCCCGATCCGACATGTCTCTATCCTCAAGTATCGACGGGTGCATTGCGTCGACCGCGCTCTCTGTCGCGAAACGTGACATCGTCGAGCGAGATTGGGCGTCGACGAACGACGCCCAATCTCCGTCCGCCTGGCTACTGCCGTCTCGTGCTGTGCGTTGAGGGTGCTGTCTCCGACGGTCGAGTAAAGTGCGTGATCACGTCGTGCACGGCGTCGGTCGCCGTGAACTCTTCCATCTTCGGCGGCGCCTCCGCGCCTGCTTCGAGCAGCGCCTGGACGGCGCCCGCAAAGTCGCCGGTATCGCGATGCCAGCCGTTCTCCGACCCATAACACGCCCATCCCAGCGGTGTCATAGCATACTGCCCCTCAAATAAATCCACGGTGGGACGATACTTCAGGATCTCCCGCACCATCGCCGCATTGCCATGGAATCCGGCCCAATGGAGCGCGGCCCCTCCATGCGCCCCGACGAAGTCGACCGGCCAGCCCGCGCCGAGCATGAGCCGCACGGCATCGAGATTATTGTTCTCGGCCGCGTCGGCGAGCTTGCGCTTGTCAGCGTCCGATAGCGTCGCCACCAAGTCGGGCTTCGCTGTGAGCAACTCGCGAAACGCCGCCTCATCCCCCACTTCGGCGGCAATCGCGAACCGCAGGTCAGTTGGGCTTCTCTCCATGAGAAGCTGATAGACGTCAGGATGCCCAAAGGCCTTCGCGATGCTGTGCGCGGTCCGGTGGTGCCCGAGGACCCATATATAGATGGTCCCGCCGGCCTCTGGATTCTTCTTCGGGAACCAGCGCTCATCCACGCGCGTCCTGATCGAGGCGGGATCCGCGTCGAGGTGCTTCTGCACCAGCGCGATATCACCGAGCGCCGAGGCCATCAGAATGTCCGTTCGACACCCACGGGCGACGAGCTCGCGCGCGATGTCTTGGCGATCCTTCGGGTAGTGACGCGTCTGCGTGACGCGCAGCATGTACTGCGCCGGCGTCGACTCGTGGTCGATATCCAATGCGTCGATATCGGCGCCGTGCTCGAGGAGCAACTGGGTGATCGCCATCGTCGACGCCATGTGCAACGGAGTCTGTCCGTCGGGCCCGTGGAAGTGCACCACGGATGGATCTCTGGCGATCATGGCCCGGAGCTCGTCGATCATACCGAGCCGCGCGGCGGCCGGCGCTTCGACGATTGCGCCGCGCTCGATGAGATACGGCGCAAATTCGACGCTCGTCTGATCGAGCACGTGAAACCCACCGGCCCACCAGTGACTCTTCTGATTGATATCGGCCCCGAACTCCAAGAGCACGTCGACCATCGGCCCATTGGTCCGCATGACGACTTCGAGGAGCGCCGTCTGGCCGAACGAGCTGCCGGCAAACGGCTCGTTGATCCCTGCTCGGAGCGCTGGCGAGGAAGCCAGGATCCGTCGCATGGCCGCCGGGTCGTGTCTAATGATTGCGTCCATAAGCGCACGCGCGGGGTCGGCGGCCATCACGAGGGTCTCGACGTGATTCTTGAGGTCCGCCCATGTCGAGAACCCATACTCACGGGCGGTTTCGTGTTGCGCGTCGGACAGTTGCCGGCGCGTGCCATCGTCCTGCCGTCGCCATTCGCGCAGCAGGGCTTTGGCTTGCTTACGGAGATGCTCGAGGTTCGGCTGTGCGGGTAATTCGCGGGACATCGCTCCTCCTTCAATGGCGCCCGGTGTCCGCTCGATCGGGCAGAAGAGAGGATGCGTTGTACCTACGGTACGGCTCAGGTGGGATAATCCCTTTCCGCGGACGGGGCGCAACCTGGATTGCGATATTGAGTATAGCGACCATACCGTCTCCTGCATAGCGGTCCCGGGGCCCGCGCTCTAAGTTGGGCCATGGCCTATCGAGTGTTGCTCACCGACAACATCGACCCTGACGGCGTGGCCGTATTAACGGCCGAGCCGGAGCTCACGGTCGACACTGTTCCGACGCTCTCGCGCGAGGATCTGATCGCGCGCATCGGGGTGTACGATGCCTTGGTGGCGCGGAGTGCGACACGAGTGTCCCGCGAGGTCCTGCGCGCGGGGTCGCGGCTCGCGGTCGTGGGCCGTGCGGGCGCGGGGGTCGACAACATCGCGGTCGACGCGGCGACCGAAATGGGCATTGCGGTCATCAATGCCCCAGCCGGCAACACGGTCGCCGTGGCCGAGCTGTTCTTCGGATCCGTATTGAGCCTGTTGCGCCACATCCCGCAAGCCGACCGCTCGATTCGCGAGGGCCGTTGGGAGAAAACGCGATTCCTGGGTCGCGAGCTGCGGGGTCGCACGCTCGGCATCATTGGTCTGGGTCGCATTGGCGGCGAGATCGCGACGCGTGCGCACGCGTTCGGCATGACGGTGGTCGCCTACGACCCGTACGTTGGCGACCCGCGATTCCATGCGCTCCGCGTTCGTCGCGCGACGGTTCTCGATGACATGCTCGCCGAGTCGTCGGTCCTCTCCGTGCACACCCCGCTGGTCGAGAACGAAGGACTCCTCGGCGAGCGAGAGCTCTCACGCTTGCCGGTCGGCGCGATCGTCGCGAACCTCGCGCGCGGCGGCATTATCGACGAGAGCGCGCTGGCCGCGGCCCTCGTCGGCGATCATCTGGCCGGGGCGGTCCTCGACGTGTTCGGAACGGAGCCGCTGCCGGCCGATCAT
>DATHNL010000036.1:0-8504 GCA_035486035.1 Gemmatimonadaceae bacterium | reverse complement strand
ATGTGCTGGCCGAAAATGTTCTCGCCGACGAGACTCTGGTTTCTGAAATACTCGAGCAGCGAGCCATGGAACTCGTTCGTGCCTGAGCGCGTGACGACGTTGACGAGACCGCCCGTGAATCCACCGAGGCGGACGTCGTAGGGCGCGATCTGCAACTGCAGCTGGTCGACCGCTTCGAGCGGGATCGCCCGCGCGCCGACCTGGCCGCCCGGCAGTCCGTTGTCGGCCAACCCGAACAGGTCGTTGTTGACGCTGCCGTCGATCAGAATGTTGTTGAAGCGATTGTTCTCGCCCGCGATCGAGAGGCTGCCCTGCGAGAAGCTGACTTCCGGCGCCATCTCGAGCAGCGCCTGGAAGTCGCGGTCGACCGACGGCGTCGAGTGGACCAGCGAATCGCTGATCGTGTACGACGCCCCGGTGCGGGTCGCGTCATCGAGCTCGGACTTGGGCACGGTCACTTGCACGGCCTGGAGCTCGACCGGTGACGCAGTCAGCGTGAAATCGCCGACGAAGCGTTGGCCGAGGACGAGAAAAATTCCGTTCAGCTGCTCGGGCCTGTAGCCAACCGTGCGGGCGATGAGATGGTATGGTCCGCCGACTGGGACATTTTCGATCGCGTAGCGTCCCGATGTTCCGGTCACGGAGCCCCAGCGCTCGCCGGTGGCTGTGTTCGTCAGCAGTACCGTGACGTTGGGGAGTGGTTGCTTCTGCGCATTGAGAACGGTGCCTTGCACCGCTGCGGTGTACACACCTTGTGCGCGCGCCGTGACACTAACGGCGAGCGAGAGCGCGAACGCGAGAAGCGTTGCGCCCGCCCGACTAATGATACGCACCTGCATACCCTCCGGCTCGGAGAAAAAGTTGACCGTTGAGCAAGAGGGCCATGCTATACGCCGATAGCAGAATCCCAGAACGTGAGCGGCAACGACCTCGTAACGATGTAGTTGTTCGCGGCGACGCCGCGGTCGTTAGCTCTTCTTCAGAGCCGGCATGCCTTCGAGCACGCGCTCGATGGTCGCGACGACTTCGCGCGGCGTGCACGGCTTGGCGAGGTACGCGGCGCAGCCGGCCTCCGCGGCGCGCTCGGGCGCGGGCGGCACGGCGTACGCGGTGAGCGCGACAACGGGAATGCGCTGCGTCTCGGGATCGGCCTTGAGCCGTCGCGTCGCCTCGAAGCCATCCATTTCGGGCAACGCGATGTCCATCAGAATGACGTCGATCGGTTCATGGCGGGCGAGCGCGAGCGCGGCGGCGCCAGTCGCCGCTTCGCGCACGTGGTATCCCACGTGACGGAGGTACGCGCCGTACATCACGCGCGTATCCTCACTGTCATCCACGACCAACACGGTGCGCGGAGACTCTGTCACGCGCTCGAGCATTGGCACTCCCTCGATCTGGCTAGCTGTTCGGCGGCCGGACTGGCGTAGCGTCCACATGAACGCCGTAGCCTCCAGAGCTTTGCGTCCCCGCCTTTCAGCGGGTCTGCCATTGTCGCGAGCACCCCAGGAGGGACCCTCGACGCCTGTTTCGTGCGACTGCTCTTACAATCTACTATCGCGGCAGAGGTCGACAAGCGGACATAGTGTCGCTTTCTTGTTTGTATGTCGACATATACGAAGCCAAACGAGGCAGAGCTGAAAGAGCGGCTCACGCCACTCCAGTACAAAGTCACGCAACACGAGGGGACGGAGCCACCGTTCCGCAACGAGTATTGGGATAACCACGACGCTGGCATATACGTCGACGTGGTCTCTGGCGAACCACTTTTCAGTTCACTGGACAAGTTCGAATCCGGTACGGGGTGGCCGAGTTTCACGAAGCCCCTCGTTCCAGCCAACGTACGGACGAAAGAAGACCGGCATTTGTTAATGAGCCGCACGGAAGTGCGCTCCGCCAACGCCGATTCGCACCTCGGGCATGTGTTCGATGATGGCCCGGCGCCGACTGGGCAGCGGTACTGTATGAACTCGGCATCGCTCCGATTCATCCCTGTCGATCGCCTCGAGGCCGAGGGCTATGGTCAGTTTCTGCCACTTTTTTCTCACCAGTAGCATCGTTTTTTCCGCGCAAGCGGACACGCTGACGGTCTTCGATGCGGGGAGTCTGGCGCTGCCGATCAAGGTTGCGCTGGACTCGTTCGCGGTTCGCACGCACACGGTCGTTCAGCAAGAGAACGCGGGAAGCCTCGAGACCGCTCGCAAGCTGACGGAGCTCGGGCGCATTCCCGATGTCATTGCGCTCGCGGACTACGAGGTCTTTCCGCGCTATCTCATGCCGACCCACGTGACCTGGTACGTCCAGTTCGCGCGGAACCGCATGGTGATCACGTACACGAAGGGCCAGATCACCGCGGCGAACTGGTTCGACGTGCTGACCAAGCCTGGCGTCGAGGTCGGGCGGAGCGATCCAAAGCTCGACCCGGCTGGATATCGGGCGCTGCTCGTGTGGCAGCTGGCCGAGAAGTACTACAAGCGCCCCGGCCTCGCGGACCGACTGCTCGCTGCGGCACCGCCGCGCAATATGCGTCCCAAATCGGCCGATCTGACCGCGCTCGTGCAAACCGGCGACCTGGACTATGCATGGGAGTACGAATCGGTCGCGCAGGCCGCTGGGCTGTCGTACGTCGCGTTGCCGCACGAGATCGACCTCAGTGACGCAAAAGATTCGGCGTTCTACGCCGAGGCGAGCGTGCGTGTGGATACTGTGTTGGTTCGCGGCGAGCCGATCGTGTATGGGCTTTCGATTCCAGCACATGCGCCACATCCGGGTCCGGCGAATGCCTTTGTGCGGTTTCTGCTTTCGGCCGACGGACGGGCGATTCTGCGGCGGGAACATCTCGATGCCCTGGACGCGCCCATAACGGTCGGCCAGCGGCCGTAGCGAGCGGGGCCCGGACGCCACACGCAAGGGGTGATCTCGCCACTTGCCCCTGGGGGGCGGCGGATCAATGTTGGGTCTTACGATGCCACTCGACATGATGACCGGCCTGGCCGGAGTGTCGGCCGGCGCGCGACGCGCGACCGCGCACGAGGGGTTCTTTGCGGTTCTCAGAGATTTGGCCGAGGCAGGCCAGGCACGCGGCCTCGACGGCGCGGCCATTGAGCAGGAACCAGCCTGGCGTGTCACTATGGCCGGACTGGTCACCATGCGGTTGGTCGACCGCTGGGCGAACAGTCGAGCGCCCGCGGTGCCCACGCCGACGCTGGAAGAGATCGAGGCCGTGCAGCGCGCGGTCATCGCGTGCGAGGCGGGGCCCATCCCGAACATCCTCACGGGCATCGTGCTCGCCGTCACGCGCTGGTGGGCGCGGCGGTCGCCGGTCGTACTGACCAGCGTCCTCGCCTATGCGCGGTTGCTCGACGGCGACGACGCCCAACTGTGGAAGCTCGCCGAAGACGTTTACTGGACGTTCTTGGCCCACGCACGCACCGCCGACGAGTTCGAGCTCGTCCCGAACGCGTGCGTGCGACTGGGGCGCTGTCGCCGCCATCTCGGTCGCCTCGCGGATGCGGCAGACGCGTACGAAATGGCGGTCGGGGCCGCGACGGCCGCGGGCGACGCGTACAACTCTCTGTTGGCCCGCACGGGTGCCGCGTCCGTCGTCCGACTGCGTGGCGACCTGCCGGCCGCGGAGACCCTGCTCGACGACGTTATTGTCGATGCTCGCGCGATGTCGAATCAGCACCCGTCGTACTTCGAGCCGCTTGCGCGGGCGCTCCACGAGCGGGCCTATGTCGCGTACGAACGCGAGCAGTTCGAGTGCGCGCTGACGCACCTGCACGAGGCCATGCGTGTCTACACCGAGGACCGGCTGCGCGACAACGCGCTGCACGACATCGCTCAGGTGCTGGTGGAGCTCGGGCACCGTGACGCCGGGCGTGACGCGCTGCTCGTGTTGCGCGCGGCGGGATCGACGCAGATGCAGCGATGGTCGGCAACCGTCAATCTGCTGGAGCTGGCCGCCGGCGACGGGCAGGAGACGTTGTTCAATCGCCTGGCGCGCGAGCTCGCCGCGGCCAAGGCGCTGCCGCCGCACATCGCGGCCAGGTACTACTTGCAACTCGGCGACGGCTATCGACGGTTCGGCCGCGCGGCCGATGCACGCAATGCGCTCGCGCGAGCGATTCATCTCGCCGAGCAGCATCGGTTCAACCAGATTTTGATCATGGCGGAACAGCTCAGCGCGGCGCCGGTGTTGCCGACGCGCGATGCGCGACACCTCACTCAACCGCCGACGTCGGCCATCGAACGCGTCACGAGCTTTGTCCGCGAATTACGCGAGATGGCGACCGCCGGGGAGGCCGACTAGCGATTGAGTCAGGTATCGCCGCCGATCAACACGCCGGCGGACTGCTGCGGCACGTTGATGTGATTCGTGCTTGGCGCTGCGGCCGGAGCCGTCGGGTTGCTGCACGCCGCGAGTACGCCTGATATCAGCGCGACTGCCGCAATCAGCCCGAAACGTTTGGCCATGCGTTCCTCGGTAACGTGGAGGGTTTCGATCCCGTCAACTGAATAGTTGGGTTAGGGCTGGGGGGCGCCCATGTCGTCATCAGGCCAATCTCAGTCGTGAGCCAGCCACCACCGCACCGCACCCTGCACGATTCCTGCCGAGTTCGCTCGATCGTTCTGTCACATGGACATAGCTGCCTATTTGCCTGACCAACTCCTGCGCCCCTTCCGTGCCGTCGTCCGCGGTGTGCACGCCGTACACGACGTCATGGGGCTGTCGGAGCTCGAGGGCGCACTCAGGTTCTATCCGATCGATGTCGCCATTATCGATCCGCAACTCGTCGGGCTCGACTCGCTGCCGGCGCTCGTCGCCGTGCTCGCGCGTCATTCGTCGGTCCACGTGATCGCCTACACGACGGTGTCGCCCGACGCAGTGCGCGCGCACGGTGTACTCGCCGCGCACGGCTATCGGCACTTAATGCTCCGTGGATTCGACGACAGTCCAGAAGCGATACGGACTTTGCTGGATGCGTTGCCAGCGGACACCTTGACCGAGTTGCTCCTGCCGATGATCGACGAGCTGCTCCGCAAGGTGCCGCCGTCGCTCGCGCACGCGATCGAAGAGTTGCTCCGCGCGCCGCACACGATCACGGGCGTCGACGAGCTCGCGCGCACCGCCGTGATGTCACGCCGCACGTTCGACCGCGCGCTCGAACGGGCGGGGTTGGCGCCCGGTTGGATGATCGTGCGCGTCGCGCGCGTGGTTCGGGCGTATCACTACCTGCGCACCGCGCGCGCCTCGGTGCGCGACGTCGCCAGCAAACTCGGCTACGCGACCGAGCGCGGGTTCGCCAACGAAGTGCACATCGTCTCGGGGTTCCTGCCGTCGTCACTCGCCGTGCAGCTCGAGCCGCACGATTTTCTCCTGCGCATGGCCGCGCGCTTGGAGCGCACCGTCACCATGACCGACGAAGACGCCCCGCATGATTCGCACGCTGGTCATCGATCGGCCTGACAAAAAGAACGCGATCACGGCCGCGATGTATACATCGCTCGCGGCCGACCTCAACGCCGCCCGCCAGGATGATGCGGTCGGCGCGGTGCTCATCACCGGCGCCGGATCGACATTTACCGCCGGTAATGACCTGCGCGATTTCTTGGAACACCCTCCAGGCGGTGAGGACGCGCCTGTTTTTCGTTTTCTCTTTGCGTTGGCCGAATTCGACAAGCCATTAGTCGCCGCGGTCCGCGGCCCCGCCATC
This sequence comes from Gemmatimonadaceae bacterium, assembly GCA_035486035.1. Classification (GTDB taxonomy): domain Bacteria; phylum Gemmatimonadota; class Gemmatimonadetes; order Gemmatimonadales; family Gemmatimonadaceae; genus DASRDS01. Next base: position 2,790 of record DATHNL010000036.1, on the reverse strand, counting down.
GGCATCGGCACGACGATGCTGCTGCACTGCGACTTTGTGTTCGTTTCGCCGTCGGCGCGATTTCAAATGCCCTTTATCGATCTCGGACTCGTGCCTGAAGCCGCCAGCACGCTGCTGTTGCCGAGTCTCGTCGGTATGAGACGAGCCGCACAGTGGCTCATGCTGGGCGAGCCGTTCAACGCCGAGATCGCGGTCTCCGTTGGCCTCGCCAACGAGATCGTGCCGGATGACGCCCTCCTCGGCCACGCCCAGGCCATCGCCGAGCGCCTCGCCGCCAAACCGCGGCAAGCCATGCGATTGACGAAGCGCTTGCTGAGACACGATCGTGCCGACGTGCTGGCCGCGATTCGGCGCGAGGCCGAGTTGTTTCGTGAGGCGCTCCAATCGAACGAGGCTCGCGCGGCGTTTCAGGCGTTTCTCACTTCACAAAAAAGTACACCGTCATCCCGACCCCAATGACGATGACGAGAGCGCGAATCTTCGCCGGATCGACGCGACGGGCAATCGCCCCGCCCGCGTAGCCGCCGACGATAGCTGCCACGGCCATGAGGATCGCCGGCGGCCACACGATCTTGTGCGCAATGGCAAACGTGACGACGGCGACCGCGTTCAAGCAGCCGGAGAGCAACGCCTTGATGCCGTTCATCTGGTGCACGTCAGTGAAACCGGCCACGGTCATCATGCCGAGCATCAAGATGCCGATGCCACCGCCGAAGTAGCCGCCGTAGATCGCGATGAAAAATTGCCCGATGAGAATGGCATTCGGGCCAACGTGGACACGCGAGCGAACAGCGTGCGCGACGCGGCGGCCGCCGGCAAATAGCAGCGTCGCGCCAAGCAGCAGCCACGGAATGAGGCGCGAGAATGTGGTCTCGGGTGTCCACAGGAGCAAAAGCGCGCCAGCGAGCCCGCCGACCAAGCTGATCGAGACCAGCGCAATCAAGAACCCGCGGCCGAGTCCCGCGACGTCGCGGCGATAGGCCAGCGCACTGGCCAGGGCGCCCGGGCAGACGGCCGCGGTGCTGGTCGCATTGGCCGCGATGAGCGGGATGCCCGCGAAGGTGAGCGCCGGGAACGTGAGAAATGTGCCGCCGCCGGCGACGGCATTGATGGCTCCCGCCAGAAACGCGGCGGAAACGAGGAGCAGGGCGTTCAGTGGAACGACCGCAGCGCCTTCTTGGAGTCGCCGTCCTTCGGATCGATCGTCACCGCCAATTCATACTCGGCCCGCGCCGAATCCGGCAAGTTCACCCGCGCGAACACCTGGGCGAGTCGGGAGTGCGCGCGAGACAGTTGCACGCGCTTCGAGGGATTCACGCCGACGGGCGAGGCGATGAAGCGCTCGAGCGCGGTCGCCGCGTCCTCGAGCCGGCGGCCGGACAGTGCGCCGACGCGGCCGAGCTCATAGAGCGTTTGCCAATCGTCGGGATGGAGCGCCAGCCGCCGGTCGAGCACCGCGAACGCCGAGTCGTACTGCTCGCCGTTGGCGAGCCAGTCCGCCCGGGCGACATACCCCAGGCTCGAGTCGGGGAACGTCGTCATGAGTGAGTCCGTCGTGACGTGCACGCACGTCGAGTCGCGCGACACGCGACAGGTGATCAGCATCGACTGGAGTCCGTAGTACGGCGCCCACTGCCCGAGCTCGACCGACATCACGCGGGCGCGATCTTTGTTGCCGCCGACGATGCCCGGGGCCTGCGCATAGTACTCGATCAAGTCCGTGCGCGCGTCGAGGTTCGTCGAGTCGAGCGTGACGGCTTTCTCGAACGCCGCTTTGCACCGGTGCGCGAGCTTGTACTTCATGAAGAAATCAGACTCCAGCGCGTGCCCGGCGTAGGCTTGGCCGAGTTTGTCCCAGTACATCGGGTTGTCGTGATCGAGCGCGACGGCGCGCTCGAACCAGTCGACCGCCGGACCGTAACGGCCATCGTCGAGCGCCGCGAGTCCGAGATCGAACGCGGCAACCGCGCTCGTTTTCCCGTAGGGCTCGAGCAGCGGGACCGCCGCCGTGCGATTGCTCGCATCGAACAGCGCCAGGCCGGTCGCGAGGCCCGAGTCGGGCGCGACCTGGGCCTGGACCTGCATCGTGAGCAACACGCATAGCGCGAGGTGCAAGGAAATCCCCCTGATCCGGGACTGGCCGAAGCCGCATAACGTAACGCGTGCCAAGCAGTTCAGCCGCGCGCCCGCCGCAGGACGGCAGCAAATGCCCCTGGGTCGATCGGCAGCGTGATCATCGGCAGTCCGTACGGTTGAGCGCGCTCGAGCACTTCCGACGTCAGTCGGCCAGGGCTGAAGGCGACCGCGGAAATCCCCTCGCGCTGGAGCCCGTTGAGAAACTCGGGCGCGAAGCCGTCCGGGTGGTCAATGTCGATCAGGATGATGTGTGGGCGGGCTCGTCGAATGGCGTTTTCCGGCGTCTCACGCACATCGTCGTGAATCTCGACGTCATACCCCTCGACCTGCGCAAATGCTCCGAGCAGGGCCGCCGTTGGCGAGTCGGTCGAGACGATCAGCACCGTGAGCATAGCCGGCGTTGATCATCGCACGGCCTATGCCTGTCTCTATAAGTATGGGATCGCTATCACTCGTTGTGTTCGCCTTTGGTGCGACACTCGCGCTGCTCGCGATGGTCGTGCGCGGCGGCGCTCGGTCGAGCGACGCCTGTGGGAGTGCCACGTGGGACGATGGACGATCGTTGCGCCGGCGCGAGGGGCTCATCGTCGGCCGCACGCGCTGGCGGTTTCTCCGATATGCCGGTTACGGACATATCGTGACCGTCGCGCCCAC
>DATHNL010000035.1:0-9783 GCA_035486035.1 Gemmatimonadaceae bacterium | reverse complement strand
CGAGACTAGCGTAAGACCGGGCAAATACACATAGTAGTCCCAGGGATTTTGTTAGGCCGGTGGGGGTGTGGGTATGCTGCGCCACCTCGTGGCACCACAGAGTACGAGTCTGTGTTCGGTACCGTCGGTGACGGCGGGATTAGCGGCTTCCGCTGTCGTCTTTTTTATCGCGTCCGGTGCCGCGTATTGGCCGAAAGTGGCGGATAAGCAGAGTGACGAGGAGCGTCTCGTCACCTATCTCGTTCCGACGGTTCCTACAGGGAAGTCGCTCGATACCGCTGGCGTCAAATGGGCGCCGAGTAACGCGGACGGGTCTGGTGACCGGTCAAAGACCACCAAAGGCACCGGGCTCGAGGTCGCCGGCGATAACCGCACCGGTATCGGCCTTGGGCGCAAAGGTGACGCGGCACCGACGGTCGACCTTCCCGACATCGACGCGCTGCCGAGTGGCAAGGTGTACGTCGACGCCGAGGTCGACCGCGAAGTCCAACGGGATCCTACGAGTGCGGCGCCGGAGTATCCGTCGTATCTCCAGGAGAATCACATCGAAGGGTCGCTCACCGTCGAATTCGTCGTCGACACAACCGGCGGCGCCGACAGCACCAGCCTCCGCGTGATCCACTCCTCGCACCCCGCCTTCGAGCAATCACTTCGCTCGGCTCTGCCTCACATGCGCTTCGTCCCCGCGGAGCTCGGCGGGCGGCTCGTGCGGCAGTGGGTGCGGCAGGAATTTCGATTCCTGATGCCGGAGCAGCCGGCGACGACGATGTAGCGCAAAAGAAAACCCCGGGGGCCAGCACCACCCCGGGGTTTCTTGTCTACAACTCTGGTAGACACAGCCGACTCTCAACAAGTGGGAATCTAGAAGTCGGCCCTTTCGTGGTCAACGTGCGAAAGCGCACCTGCCAACCAGCGTGCTCGGGGCGGGAGTCGAACCCGTACGACCCCTAAGGGTCAGCCAATTGAGAGTCGGCCGTGTCTACCAGTTCCACCACCCGAGCGACTGCCTGTGTTAGTGGTCCTAACTGGATGCTGCGACACGATCTCACAATCGACTACACACGCTGGGTCAGCGGGCCGACAATATACAAAACGCCGCGCGTTGCGCGCTAGCGAGTAAATCTCGGCGGTGAGATTTTAAACGAGCCCTTTGAGCTCAGCCAACAATGTGAGCGCTTGCAACGGCGTCATATCATCGGGATTGAGCGCCGCTAAGCGTTTGATGGCAGCGTGGGGCTCGGGAGCGAAGAGCGCGAGCTGTTCGACGGGGCGCGAGGTGACGAGCTGTTCGCTCTCCAGTCGCCGCAACACTTCCCGGGCGCGAGTGATGACGGCGTCCGGGAGGCCGGCGAGGCGGCCGACTTCGATCCCGTAGGAGCGGTCGGCGCCGCCCGGTTGCATCCGGTGCAAGAACAAAATACGGTCGCCGACTTCGCGGACGGCAACGTTGTAGTTGCGGAGAGCCGGGAGCTCGTCGGCGAGTTGCGTCAGCTCGTGATAGTGCGTAGCGAAAATAGTCTTGCAGCCTACCCGAGAGTGCAGATGCTCCGTGACGGACCACGCGATCGAGACGCCGTCGTACGTCGACGTCCCGCGGCCGATCTCGTCGAGCAGCACGAGGCTGCGCGCGGTGGCCGTGTGCAAAATGGCGCTCGTCTCCGCCATCTCGACCATGAACGTCGACTGGCCGCGGACGAGATTGTCGCTCGCGCCGACACGCGTGAAGAGCCGGTCGACGATGCCGATCGTCGCGCGCGCGGCAGGGACGAAGCTGCCGGCCTGGGCCAACAACACGATGAGACCGACCTGGCGCAGGATCGTCGACTTACCCGCCATGTTCGGCCCGGTAAGAATGATCACCCGCTCGGCCGTACTGAGCCGAACATCGTTCGGGATGAACTGCTCGCGCGGCATCATCCGCTCCACGACCGGATGCCGGCCGCCGACGATATCGATCTCGAGGTCGTCCGTCACCACCGGCCGAACAAACCGCTCGCGCTCCGCCACCTCCGCGAACGTCGCCACGACGTCGAGCTCGGCCACTCGCCGAGCAACATGCTGGAGGCGGGCGATCCCGCTGCCGGTTGCCGAGCGCAACGCCTCGAATAACTCGCGCTCGCGCGCCTCCAATCGCTCGGCCGCCGTCAGCACCCGCTCCTCGTACTCCTTGAGCGCCGGCGTCACATAGCGCTCCGCGCCCGTCAGCGTCTGGCGACGCTGATAATCGGCCGGAACCGCGTCCTTGTTGGCGTTCGTGACCTCGATGAAGTATCCGAACACCCGATTGTAGCCGACCTTGAGCGACGCGATCCCCGTGCGCGCACGCTCGGCCGCCTGAATCTCGGCGATCGCGTCCTTGCCTCCGTCGCGGAGCACGCGCAGCTCGTCAACGCCGGCATCAATGCCCGTCGCGATCGTCGGCTCATCGCCGATCGCGATCGGCGGGCGCTCCACGAGCCCGGTTGTGATCGCCGTGGCGAGATCGTCGCAGGTGTCCCAGGGCTCGGCCAGACCGACGCGCGCCGCCGCGGCGCTGACATCGGGAAGGCGAGCGAGCGAATCGCCGAGCGAGCGGAGCTCACGGGGCGTCGCGCGGCTGGCCGCGACCTTGCCGGCGAGGCGCTCGATGTCGCGCACCCCATCGAGCGCGTCACGCAACGCCGCGCGCGCCAACGCGTCGTTTGCCAACGCCTCAACGCGATCGAGCCGCGCGTTGATCGCGCCGCGATCCGAAAGGGGCGCCAGAATCCACTGGCGCAGGAGTCGCGCGCCCATCGGCGTCGACGTCCGGTCGAGGACGTCGAGCAAGGTGCCCGCGGCCTCCCCGCGCAACGACTCGACGAGCTCGAGATTCCGGCGCGTCATTTCGTCGAGGGGCACCGAGCCGCCTGGCCGTTCGACGACTGGTCGTGCCAAATGCGGGAGGCCGCCCGGCTGAAGCTCGCGTAGGTACTCTAGCAACGCACCCGCCGCGGCCACGGCAGGCGCATCGGACGACTGTATGCCAAATCCCTCAAGCGACTGGACGCTGAAGCGCCGGGCTAACGCCTCGGCGCCACTCGCTGTATCGAACTCCCACGGTTCGCGTTCCGTAACCAGCACGCCATCCAACGGCACGCCGACCGTCGCGCCACGAGCGATCAGGATCTCGCGCGGGGCGTATCGCGATAACAACGACGCAGCATCCTGAGGCTGAGCTGACGCGAGTCTAAATTCGCCCGTCGACACATCAACCGCCGCGAGACCAATGCCATGCAGCGCGCAGAGAAAATTGTTGCGAGCCCCGTCGAGGAGATCATCGGCGAGCGCCGCGCCGGGCGTTACCGTCTCAATGACCTCGCGCCGAACAGGACCCTTCGCGTACTTGGGATCTTCGACCTGCTCGCAGATCGCGACGCGGAATCCTTTGCGCACGAGTCGCTTGACGTACTCGCCGACAGCCTTGGCGGGAACTCCGGCGAGCGGCACGGCGGAGGCCGCGCCGTTGTTGCGCGACGTCAACGTGAGGCCGAGGACGCGAGAGCCCACCTCGGCGTCCTCGTAGAACATCTCGAAGAAATCGCCCATGCGAAAGAACAGGATCGCGTCCTGATGCCGCGACTTGATCTCCCGATACTGCTGCATGAGTGGCGTCTCGCTCATAGCCGCTCCGCGAAAACCATGGCGCCGAGCGCGGGCCCGATATCGCGGACCGCATCGCCGAGTCGAAGCGAGAGCGGCCCGCCGTAGGGCTGGCGGCTCACGAGCGTCACGATGACGCCGGGCACGAGCCCGAGTTGGCCCAGGTAGCGCAGGCGATCCGGGTCCTCGTCGTACACGGAGACGATGCGAGCGCGATCGCCGACATCGAGCTCGGTGAGCGGCGTCAGCATGCGCTCATCGATCGCGCCCTCGGCCGTCGGAATCGGCGCGCCGTGCGGATCCACTGTCGGATGCCCGAGCACCGTCGCCATCCGATCGATCAATGCATCCGACGCCGCGTGCTCCAACCGCTCGGCCTCCTCGTGCACGAGGTCCCAGGACAGGCCCAGCGCGCGGGCCAGGTACGTCTCGATAATGCGATGGCGCCTGAGCGTACGCAGCGCGACCCGTTGTCCCTCATCGGTCAGCCGGGCCCCATGATACGGCTCGTATTCGACGAGACCCGAGTCGGCGAGCCGGCGCATCATGCCTGTCACTGATGGCGGTGCGATCCCCAGGCGATTGGCGAGATCGGTCGTCGAGACACTCTCGTGCCCCGAGCGCTCGAGCTCGTAGACCGCCTTGAGGCAGTTCTCAACGGACTCCGTGTATGCTGTCATTTGAACGAAAGCACCAGCAGCCAAACATTCAGGCCCGCGATGAGAATCGTAGCGACCCACGCGAGCACGATCAGCCATCGCCGGTTGACGAACTCCCCCATCATCGCCCGGCTCGACGTGAATTGCACCAGGGGCACGACGGCGAAGGAAAGCTGGAGACTGAGCACGACCTGACTCAACACGAGCAAACTCGCCGTCCCGTGCTGGCCATAGAGCGCGGTCACGATGACGGCCGGCACGATCGCCAGTCCACGCGTGATGAGCCGCCGCAGCCATGGCCGGAGCCTGACGTCGAGAAAGCCCTCCATCACGATCTGCCCGGCGAGCGTCCCCGTCAACGTCGAGTTCTGCCCGGACGCGAGGAGCGCGAGCGCGAATACGAGGCTGGCGCCACCGACGCCCAGGAGCGGCGTCAGGAGCTTGTACGCATCCTCGATCTCGGCGACCTCGGTGTGTCCAGTCGTGTGAAAGATCGCGGCCGCCACGATCAGGATCGCCGCGTTGATAAAGAGCGCGAACGTGAGCGCGATCGTCGAGTCGAGGAACGCGAACCGAATGGCCTCGCGCTTTCCGCTCGGCGTCTCCTCGTAGCTTCGCGTCTGCACGATTGACGAGTGCAGATACAGGTTGTGCGGCATGACCGTCGCGCCGAGGATCGAGATCGCGATGTAGAGCTGCGCCGGATTCGTCACGACCGACGCCTGCGGCACGAACCCGCGCGCGACCGCGCCGAGATCCGGGCGGGCGAGGACGAGCTCGAACAAGAAGCACAGGCCGATCGTCGCGATGAGCACGACGACGACCGCCTCGAGTCGCCGGAATCCGCTGTGCTGCAAGTAGAGCACGATCAGCACGTCGAGCGACGTGAGGATGACACCGATGATCAGCGGAATGTGAAACAACAACTGCAGAGCGATCGCCGACCCGATCACCTCGGCCAAGTCACACGCCGCGATCGCGACTTCGGCGCCCAGCCACAACGCGATCGACGTCGGGCGCGAGTAGGCATCCCGGCAGGCCTGCGCCAAATCGCGGCCCGTGACGATGCCCAGCTTCGACGCCAAGCCCTGTAGGAGGACCGCCAGGAGATTGGAGACGAGGATCACGCTCAAGAGCGCGTAGCCGAACCGGGACCCGCCAGCGAGGTCTGTAGCCCAGTTGCCGGGGTCCATGTAGCCGACGGCTACCAGGTAGCCCGGGCCGGCAAAGGCCAGCAGCTTGCGCCACCAGCCGCCCTGGACCGAGATCGTCCGGTACGACTCGGCCAGACTCGGCGTGGGGCGCGAATGCCGCCACCGGACCTCACGTTCTAATTTAGCCACGCCTAAATATTATTTGACTGGGAGCTAATGGGCAAGTAACTTCGCCGCCCATGCCTCTCGATAAGCCGCGTCCTCAGGCGTGGACCGTCCTCGTCGTGTTTACGGCGATGAACCTGCTGAACTACACGGACCGGTACGTGGTGCCGGCCGTCGGGGAGAGCATCAAGAGCTCGCTCGGGCTGAGTGACGCGCGGTTCGGGTTCCTGATCTCGGCGTTCCTTTGGGTCTACATGGTGTTCGCCCCGATCTTCGGAGGCCTTGCCGCGAAGGGCTCGCGCACTCGCGTCATCGGCCTGGGCGTCGCGATCTGGAGCGTCGCCACCGCACTGGGCGGACTGGCCGCCAACTACGGGCAGTTGCTCGCGGCGCGCGCAGCCGTTGGCGTGGGCGAGGCCGCCTACGGTACCATCGCGCCCGCGGTGCTCGCGGACGTGTTTCCCGAGCGCATGCGCGGGCGCATCTTCGCGCTCTTCTACATGGCCATCCCAGTCGGCTCGGCCCTGGGCTACATAGTCGGCGGCCAGATCGACGCTCACTACAACTGGCGCGCGGCGTTCTTCGTCGCCGGTGCACCCGGACTCTTGTTAGCGCTCGCCGCGCTGGTACTCGCCGATCCGCCGCGTGAGGACGACGGCCAGACTCCCGTACCCCGTGGCCTCGACGCGTACAGGCCCCTGCTTCGCGCTCCGTCGTACGTGCGTACCGTGGTCGGCTACATCGCGTATACCTTCGCGCTCGGTGGTATCGCCGTGTGGATGCCGGCGTTCCTTGTCCGCGTTCACCACATGACGCTAGCGGACGCCAACACAAAATTGGGGGCCATCCTCGTCGGCACCGGATTCGTCGGCACGTTTGTCGGCGGGTGGTTGGCCGACGCCATCGCGAAATGGACTCGTCAATCCAACTTGTGGGTCTCCGGTGTGACGACGCTGGTGGCCGCGCCGCTCGCGTGGTGGGCGCTCGTCACGCCCAGCCTGTCGACGTTCTGGCCCGTGCTTATCGCGTGCGAGCTGCTCATCTTCGCGTCAACCGGGCCGATCAACGCGGCGATCGTCTCAGAGGTCGCGCCGGTGCTGCGTGCTGCCGCGATGGCGCTCTCCATCTTCGCCATCCACGTGCTCGGCGACGCCATCTCGCCGACGCTCATCGGCTGGTGGTCGGACCGCGACACGTTGGCGCACGCGGTCTTGATCATCCCTGGGGCCGTGGTAGCCGCAGGGGTCGTCTGGATTTACGCCGCCTGGCGCGGTGAACGCGTGGCTAGTTAGCGGGCTCGCTCGCCGCGACGAAACCTGACATCTGCTTGGCCTGGAGCGCTGTAAGCTCGCGCTCCGCCGCTGCGCGCGTGGCGTAGTGGCCAATGCGCACGCGGAACGGGGCCGCCGTGCCCCACACTCGGGACTCGTAGCCGCGTTCGCGGAGCTTTGAGGCCAGCGCCTCGGCTGCGCCGCGCGTGTCGTAGGCGGCGACCTGCACTGTGTACTTACCCACTCCCGTGGGCGCAGCAGGCGTTGGAGCCGGAGCCGGCGTCGATACTGCGGGCGTCGGAGCCGGCGTCTGCGGTGGCGGTGACGGAGCTGGCGCTGGCGCTGGTACGGTCGCCACCGGAGGTGGCGCTGCCTTTGTCGCGACGACAGGCAAGCCGGCGCAGGGCTGAGACGCGTAATCGAGCTGGTGGATGAGCTCGACCTCAGACGATGGCGTCGTGCTATGCGCAGCCGCGAGCGCGGCACACGCGTGGGTAGGATCGTCGACCTCGAACCACGCCCGTGCCACCGACAAATTGGCTCGCGGCCAGGTCGACGTCGGCGACCGATCGCGGTCGAGCCGCGTGAGATGCTGCCGCGCCGCTTCCTTGTCCCCGCGCGCAATCTCCTCCTGCGCGATCCTCAACAGGGCATCGTCAGCGCGCGGCGACGATGGATACTCGACGATCACGCGCTGAAAATCGCGCTCGGCCTCGAAGGCGGTCGGAGCCACCACGGCCTTCGTGAACAAGACCTCGGCGTACTGCGGCGTACCTGGCGCTGTCGCCACGAGCACCGAGTCGATGATCGCCCGGCCGCCGGCAGCGTGCCCCTCGTAGACCATCTGCTCCGCCCGCCGAAGCAGGGTATCCGCGGGATCGGGCACGACCGGGGCCGCGGCCGCGGCGGCGGCCGAATCCTGGGCCCGGGCGACCGCGCTAACAAGGAGAATCAGTACGAAAGACAGTCTCATGACGCGCACAGATCGAGGATGAGCGAGACGAGCACCTGCTCGTCATCGGACACTCGTGACTCCTTGAGCGCAACGTCCGCCGCCAACAATCTCGTGATACCCCCTTCGAGCGCGGCGAGATTCCAGGCAGGGACGGCGCGTACCCACGCATTCACCGCCTCGCCCCACGCGCGCCCGGGAAACGCCCCGGTGTCTTTGAGCAGCGCAAAGAAGTCCCCGGCGGAGCGCTTCCCGGAGGCCACCGCATAGGCTAACGCAAGCGTCTGCGTCGTCAACGCCATGATGATCGAGACTGCGCTGGTCTTGGGCTGCGCCAGGACATGCGGCAGCACCGCAATCGCCCCGGCGGCATCCCGAGCGGCTACGTAATCGAGGAGCCGCCCGAGCGTCTCGTCGCGCGTCACACCGACGACGGCGCCAACCGCCGCCTCGTCTATGACGGCGTCACCGCCAATCCCCCGGACGTAGCTCGCCAGCTTGTCCAACTCCCCTGACATCTGGGCGAGATCATTCCCGATCGCGTCCTGCAGCAGGGCCGAGGCCTCGGGCGTGATCGAGACGGCCGAGCGTTTGGTGATCCAGTCGTCGAGGCGATCGCCCGTGAGGGGCGCGATCTCGACGCTGACCGCGCGGTCGCTCAGCGCCTTGTCAGGCTTGCCCCCAGCAGGCACCAGCATGACGAGTACCGTGTCGGACGCCGGGTGCGCGAGATAACGCTCGAGGACAGCCTTCGGCTCCTTCCTGAGCGACGGCGCGTCGCGCAACGCGACCACGCGGCGCTCCGACATGAGCGGCGGAGTTCCTAACACCGTCTCCAGCGTCTCGGCGTCCAGCTCCGCGCTCCGTCGAACCTCGATATTGAAATCCCGCAGAGCGGGGTCGACGGCCGACGCGATGAGCGCGGCGAGCGCGTCATCCTTCCGAAAGTCGTCGTCGCCGAAGAGATAATACGCCGGCTCAAACGTGCGCTTCGAGATCGCCGTGCGGAGGGCGCGTTCGTTCATCTCGCCCCTAAACTACACCAACGCCTCGCCGCACGCCGTTCGGTGGGCGCACGCGCGGCACTTGGCCGGAACATTGTGCGTGCGATGCACCACCGTTGCTCGCTTCGCGGCCCGGACTTGCTCGGCGACGCCCAAACACCGCGCCTCGAGCTCCTCGGTGAGATAGACACGGAACGTGCTGTCCTTGTAGCGCACGACCCCGTACGGCACGTTCGCATCCGGGTGCGCCGCCCGCACCAGCATGAGATACGTGGCGACCTGGAGCCGGTCTGACTCGTACAAGCTCCGTGAGGTCCGGAGGGGCTTGAGCTCGACGGGAATGAGACCCTTGCGGTGATGCAGCAGATAGTCCGGCCGCCCGCGCAGCCGGCGTGTCTCGTCGACGAGCAGCGGCTCCATGGAGGCGCTGCGGCCAAGGTCTCCGACGGCCACGAAGAGGGCCAGAGACACGAGACCTAAGAGTGCGGCCGCGAGCGTTAGCGCGACGACCATGCGACGAATGCGGCGGCAATGGCCAGCACGGCGGCCGCGGCCAATGCGAGCACGGCGAATTGGCGAGCGTTGACGATGCGCGCGGCGTGAGACTGGTGCGCGCGGATGCCGGCGTCGAAACGCTCCGAGTCTTCGGGCGCCTCGGAGGTAATGTCCAGCCAGAACGCGCGCCCGCAGTACTCGTAGGCGGCGATCTCGCTGGCCGTAGCCCAGTCGCTATCGTCTGAGGCTGACGACTTGGAACTCCGTCACGGCGAAGTGCATCGGCGCTTGCGCCGCCAGGAGCGCGGCGGGCCAGACCGGCATGCCCATCGACACCGACGCGACGATCGCGGGGCTGGCCATCGGCGAGATCCGCATCGGACCGACCGGTGCGCTGTCGATGGTGGCCGAGGGCACGGGGGCGGTGACGACAACCGGTGCGAGCGCGAGCTCCTGATGGCG
>DATHNL010000034.1:0-2126 GCA_035486035.1 Gemmatimonadaceae bacterium | reverse complement strand
GCCGAGCCCGAGCATCGTGATGATGTTGTGCGACAGCACCGAGAGCGGCCACACCATGCTGATCAGCGCCGCCGCACCGAGACTCAACCCGATGGCGAGAGCGCCAGCGATGGCGGGCAGCAGCGCGGCGACGACGGACCCGAACACGATCACGAGCAACACGATCGTGATCGGCAACACCCGTCGCTCGGCCGTCCTCGCATCGGCTGCACTCGTCGCGCGCACGTCGTAGTTGAACGGCGCGTCGCCGGTCCATCCCATCGTGATACCGGGATACTGCACCGCGAGCTCGCGTTGGAGCATGCCGCTCGCGCGCCGCATCGCCGGGATGTACTCCTGCGCCGGATTGCCGACGCGATCGAGCCCGACCACGACGAACGTCCCACGCGGCGAGAGGAACGCCGAGTCCGGTGTGTTCGCGTACGAGAGCACGCGGCGCACGCCCGGTAACGAATCGAGCACCGTCACCACGCGGTGCAACGCGGCTTTGCCCTCTGGCGTCGCGGGCGAGGCGACATTCGAGATCACCAGCACGGCGAACGACGCGTAGGGCGCGTCGAATCGCGAGGACATGATGCGCTCGACGACGCCTGCCTCGCGCTCGTTTGGGCGGGCGCTCGCATTCATGCGGTCGCCGGCCGTGAACGCCCACGGGATCAGCGCGACGGCCAAGAGGGCCCAGACGGCGGCGACCGCACCGCGTTGGCGTACGATCGCGCGTGAGAGCATTGGCGCGTCCAAGTTAGGGCGCGTGGGAAACCGGCTCAAGCAGGAGACCGGTCAGTGCGTCCAGCACTGGCTCGACAGGGAGTGACTGTAACGTCCCTTCGGTCGACGCGACCGCGGCGCCTCCCGTCTCATACGGGCCCCAGATCTCGGCCCGATTTCTCGGGAACATCACGACGGCCGGCTTGCCGAACGCCGAGGCCGCGTGCGTGATCGCCGTGTCGGGCGTCAGCACATAATCGGCAGTCGCGACTAACGCAAAGGCGTCACGCACGCTTCGCGTGCGGAGGAATCGCGCGCCCGCAGCCGCACCCGTCAGTTGCTCCGCCGTCTCGGCATCTCCCGGCGCGGCTATTACGCCGACGTCGAGGTCCGCGTGCGCGCGAAGCGCGCCGAGGATTGCCGCAAATCGCTCGATGGGCCAACGACAGGTCGGCTTACCAGCCGAGATGTTGACCAGCAGACGGCGCTCAGCTTGCCGGCCACCAGCTCGCCACCGTGATTCGCCCTCGGCACGTTCGGCTGGAGTCAGGAAAATCTCTGGTCGCCAATTCGCGTCATTGACTCCGAATGGCGTAGCCAGAGCGCCGAGATGCTCGACGTAATGGCGAGCAGAAGAGGGACGCGGGACGGGCAGAGTGAGAGCCGCGTCGACGCCACGCCCAGCAAGCCCGATGCGATGTCGTGCTCGACTCAACAGCATCATGATCAACGTCGTAGTCGACGGCGAGAAAACCTGACAATCCAAAATCGCGTCGTACCGTTCGCGTCGAATACGGTTGAACGCGCCCAGGTACGTCGAATCCGCCACGAGAACAGACCGGACGTACGGGTTGCCGAGGAGCACGGGCGCGTTCTCGGGAGACGCGAGCACGTCCACAACGACGTTCGGATGCGACCGCGCGATCGCACGCAGGAGCCCGGTCGACAAGATCATGTCGCCGATCCGATCGTAGCGGAGATAGAGCACCCGAACGCGCGGCGCGCCGGCCGAGAAGTCGAGCGGCGACGGCTGAGGCAGGCGCCGGGCGAGCCCAACGAGCACGGCGCGCGATGCCGCCTCCAACCGTCTCATTCGCATGACATTCTCAAGTTACCATGCGTATCTCATACACCATCGGCACATACGATTCACAACAGGCACTGCCATTCTGGCGGCCACGCTTTACCGCTTGCGGTAACGATCCGGAAGGGACTTCTTATATCAATGCTGTCAGATACCATGACCCAATCACCCGCTGAAGCAGGTCCGAGACTCGTCCGGATGCGCGAAGCGGTTTGTCGTGCGATGGACGCGGTCTCGGGCAATCCCGAGGAGCCGCGGACGGAAAGAGGCGCCCGTATGGCCGCCGCTCGCGAGGCGGTCGTTGCGTACACGCGATCGATGCGTGACGCCGGTG
>DATHNL010000033.1:0-9280 GCA_035486035.1 Gemmatimonadaceae bacterium | reverse complement strand
CGGAGCGTCGACGCACCGCAGGATGACCAGGAAGCCGAGCTGGTGCCGGAGTTACGGAACAAGCGCCTGGGTTTGAGCGTGACGGTCTACGCCCAGATCCGCCGCTATTCCGCCGCCGCGAAAAAGAAAGAGCGCACACCGCACGACGAAGCCGTCGCGCTGGCTCGCTTGATCGGACGCCGATCCGATGCGGGCGAAGTCTTCGAATCGGCGGGCCGTATTCTGGCCCGCGAGTCGTTGGCAACGACCTCGCCGATGACGCAGCAGATCATCCTCGTGCTGCCGTCCATCCTCGGGCGGCCACTCGCCCTCCGGCAGGCTCGCCGCATCGCGACGCGGTTCCTGAACGGGACGATGACCCGCGTCGGGAGCGCGCTCGTGCTCGAGGTCCCGGTGTCCGTGACGCTCGACTCGGCGCCGAACGAGCGCGGATGTGCGTACTATGAGTCGGTCCTCCGGGAGCTCGTACGGCTGCTCGTGGGTGGCACCGGGGCCGTCGAGCATGTCCGCTGCACGAGTCGCGGCGAGGGCACGTGCGAGTGGCGCGCCGAGTGGCGCTCTGGCGGGGGATGAAGCGTTGTTGACCCGCGACAACCTTCCCGCGATCCAAGCCGCGCTTGCCGAAATGGGTCTCGACGGCTGGCTGTTGTTCGATTTCCGCGGCACGAATCCGATCGCGGCCGCCATGCTGGGCCTTAAAGGGCTGGTCACACGCCGCTGCTTCGGCTTCATCCCAACCCGCGGCGTCCCGGTCGCGCTGACACACGCCATCGAGCAACAACCGTGGGAGCGTTGGCCAGCCGAATGGGGCCGCGAGATCTACAGCGGTTGGCGGTCGCTTGAGGAGGTGCTGGCGCGTCACGTCCGCGGTCAGCGTGTGGCAATGGAGTATTCACCGGGCGACGCAGTCCCGTATCTCGATCGCATCCCAGCTGGCGTCATCGAGATGGTTCGCGCTGCTGGTGCGACCGTCTCCACGTCGGCCGATCTCGTGAGTCGATTCTACGCGCAGTGGACACCGGCGCAGATCGCGTCACATCGGCGAGCCGCCGAGGCAATCGCGGAGATCGCGCGAAATGCATTCTCGCTGGCCGGAGCGCAGACGCTCACCGAGTTCGAGCTCGCGCAATGGATTCGCGACGCCTTCGCGCGGGGCGGCCTCGTGACGGATCATGGGCCGATTGTCGCGATCGGTCCGAACGCCGCCAACCCGCACTACGAACCGACCGTGGCCCACTCCGCCGCAATCACGCCGGGGAGTGTCTTACTGATCGACCTCTTTGCGCACGAGCCGGACGGTGTGTGGGCCGATCAAACGTGGGTGGGCACGCTAGGCGCACCTGACACGCGTACGGTCCAAATTTGGGAAGCGGTCCGCGACGCGCGCGATGCGGCGACAGCCCTCATTCGGTCACGCCTGGCAGCCGGCCAGATCGTGCGCGGCATGGAGGCCGACGATGCGGCGCGGGCCGTCATCACGCAGCGGGGCTACGGCCCAAACTTCACGCACCGCACGGGCCATTCGATCGATGCCTACGAGCTCCACGGCTCGGGTCCGCATCTGGATCACCTCGAGAGCCGCGACGACCGGGCGCTGATTCCGGGCGTCGCATTCTCGATCGAGCCCGGCATCTACGTACCACGCGAAATCGGCGTCCGCAGCGAGGTCAATGCCATCGTCGCGGACGCCGATCTCTTGGTCACGCCGGCCATGCCGCAGCGTGACTTGTTCGTCGTCTAGAAAATTTCGCGCTGCTTGACTTCGTACGAGGCCGTCGCCGGGGAGCTGCGGAGACGGTGCGGGGGAATGGCGATCGCGACCAGGTGCGCCGACTTCGAAACCGTGATGGGCCCCGTATACACCGGCGAATCCCACTGCGGTTTGCTGCCGTCGAGCGTGTAATAGATCACCGCATCCGGCGCCGCATCGGCGATCGTGATCTTGATCGCGCCGTCATACGAGCCCGACTGGAGCGAGAACGTCGGGGTCGGGGCCATACGCTCCGACTCATCCTCGATCTTCGTCCGCGGGATGCCGTGCGATTGCGCGGTGATGCCGCCGCTGTTGTCCAATTCCTTCGCGTTCGCGGACATCTCGGCGAACGCCTGGCGGGGCGCGAAGACCCCGAATGGCGACTGCGACTGATACATCGGCTGCATGCTCTGCAGCTGCGAGTTGTAGGACTGCATCATGAGTCCGCAAAAACACTGCGCTTTAGCCGTCGAAACGCCAACGAGACCCAACGATAACACGAACGCCGCCATCCGCTTCACTGGGACCTCCCGGGGTTGATTGCAATCTAACACCGAAGCCCGCCATTGGTTGCACTGCCGGTGGCGTCGATAACCCGCCGGTTGCGCCGCGCCCGCTGTGGAGCCTGGCGGGTAGTCTCCCAGCATGCGCTTGCGGCAGGCGACCTGCGGCGCGCTGGCGCTGTTGGCTGCCGTCGCGTCCGCTCAAACTACGGCGCGGCCGAACCTCAAAGCGGCCGTCCCGCCGACGTTGCGTGTCTTCCTGGATTGCACGGCCACCGTCACCTGCGACTCGGCCTACGTCCGCACGGCAATCAACTACGTCTCCTACGTACGCGACCCGTCGGTCGCCGATGTTCACGTTCTGTTAACAGCCGAACCGACCGGATCCGGTGGTCAGGTCACGACGGGCCAGTTCATCGGCCGCGCCGCGCTGGCCGGTCTCGTCGACACGATCGACATCGCCACCGCGCGCGGCGCTACCGATGACGAGCAGCGCCGCGCGATCGTGCGGCTCCTCAACCTCGGCCTCGTGCGATTCGCCGCTCGCACAGGCCTGGCCAACGACCTGTCCGTCTCCTTCAGCCCGACGACGAGCAGCGCGTCGATAATCCGTCGGCCGGATCCGTGGCACGCATGGGTCTTCGGACTCGGGCTCGGCGGCTCGTTCGCGGGTCAGGCGTCCGCGGAAGCCGCACAGCTCACCGGCTCGTTCACGGCCGACCACATCACCAACGTCTGGCGCTTGGACTTCGCGTTCACCGAGGCATACACCTCGAGCGTGATTCATGTCGACTCGGTCCGCGAGTCGACCATCCAGCGGTACCTCCTCGGCACCGCCCAGATCGCGCGCAGCGTGACACCGCACTGGTCCGCCGGCTTCGTCTCGTCCGCATCGTCCTCGACGTTCTTGAACGAGGAGCTGGCCGCCCATTTCGCACCAGCCCTCGAATTCGACGTCTATCCCTACGCCGAAGCGACGCATCACCAACTGACGTTCCTGTACGCCATTGGCGCAACGTATTTTCGGTTCGACCAGCGGACGATCTTCGATCGAATTACCGAAGTGCGCGGCGATCAGACCCTCACGATGGCCTTGGCCGCCACCGAGCCGTGGGGCTCGCTGTCCGGTGCGCTACAGGCAGCAGCCTTGCTCGACGATGTCCGCAAGAATCGCGAGATTCTCTCCGGAGACTTCCGCGTCCGCATCTTCACCGGCCTGAGCGTCGAGATCCAACCGAGTGTCTCGGCGATCCACGACCAGATCTATCTTCCCGCCGCGGGCGCCACGCGCGACGACATTCTCCTCGCCCGCCAACAACTCGCGACGGCGTATCAGTACCAGATGGCCATCGGCCTGACGTTCACATTCGGCAGCATCTTCAACGGCGTCGTCAACCCACGGTTCAACCGCGCCATGACCGCGGGCACATCGGGTTCGCCGTACTAACGCAACCGTCTCAAATATCGCTCGGGCGCCGCGAGAAATTCGCGCGTGAGCCGCACGCCGGGCAGGTCATCGTATGCCGTTGGCGTGATCGTACCGCCGTCGAAGGCCAGTATCGCCGCATCAGGAAACGCGAGAAGAATCGGCGAGTGCGTCGCAATGATGAACTGGCCGTCGTCGCGGACCATGTCGAACAGATGCGCCAGGAGCGCGAGCTGACTCTGCGGCGAGAGCGCGGCCTCGGGCTCGTCGATGAGATAGAGTCCGCCCTTGCGGAACCTCCCGGCGAAGAACGCGAGGAAGCCCTCGCCGTGCGAGCGGGCGTCGAGGTCGCCGCCGTATTGCTCCTCGAGCGCGCGGGCCGAGTGCCGGGTCGGACCCGTCGCCAGCGTCCGCGCCCAGTCAGACCGACCCTCGGCGCGATACTGCGCATCCACCTCGGCCGACTCCCGGCGCATCGCCTCGCGCAATTGCGCGGTATGCCTCGCGAATCCAAAGAAATCCTCGGCCCGCAGAAACCACCCGCTCGGTGTGCGATGCGCCCAACGAAGATCGAGCTGCTTGCCGAGCACGCGTTGGCGCTCGAGCGTCGGGTCGCGCTCGACCGACTCAGTCCCCGCCGTCACCGATCGCGTCGCGGCCGCGAGGGCCTCGAGCACCGTCGACTTGCCGGATCCGTTCTCGCCAACGAAAAACGTCACCGCTCTGGTGAACGCGATCTCCGTCAGGGTGCGGATCACGTTGACCGAGAACGGAAACGCATCCGGACGTTCGTCGTCGGGCACCCCCCGATAGCGCACGGACGCCAGATGGATCATCGCCACATCTTGGGATCTTCGAGGCCGAGGCGCCAGAGCGCCAGCGTCTTGGGTCCGAGCGCGCGGACCCGTCGCGCGAGCGTGTCGAGCGTGACCGCGTCGCAAAACCACACTTGCGACGAATCAGGTCCGGTTCCATGGAGGTTCAACGACGCGCTATCTCGGGCGAGCGTCCGGACCTCATTGAATCCCACCACGGTCGCCGGCCCGTGCGCGGGCCATCGATATCCGTACACAGGCAGCGCTACGACCACCCGACTCGCCGATCCTGCCTGAGCCAGCCGGCGCTTCACGAGATCCGTCACCCAGTCGGGTGACGCAATGGGACCGGGCGGTGCGGTCTGCCAGTGCTGATCGTATGCCATAATCATGATCTTGTCTGTCACGTCGAGGAGGCGTCGCACCGGATAGGTCGCCGAATCGTACCCGACGATGGTCACGGCCACGGGCGACACGTGGCGCGCGTGCGCTGCCAGCGTGAGCGCACGGACGGCCGCTAGATACGCCGCCGTGTCCGCCGGCTTGAGATCCTCGAAGTCGATAACGAGCCCTCGGTAATGACCGTGAGCGAGTATCCGACCGACCGAGTCGGCGGCATGTGACGGATCGGCTCCCAGGCGCCGAACGGCGTCGGGATGAAACTGGCCTCCCGATGCATTCGTGATCATCGCGAAACTCGGAGCGGGCGACTCGGGAGTCTCGTCCGGATAGAGCATCACGGGCATTCCACTGCCAGAGTCGAGCCCGATCCAGGCCGCGATGACGGCGCCGAGCGCCGCGCCGTGGTGCTCGACGGTCGCGTCGCTGCGCTCGTCCCAGGGTGCCGTAAACCCCCAATAGCGCGGGGGCGACGACTGGCTGGCCGTTACAGCAACGGCCAAGAAGACCCCTCTCCGTGCCCACCGCTGGATCGTCATATTGGTCGGACTACATGCGGTATCCAACACTGCTCCTGATCCTCGTGACTGCGTGCTCGACGTCGGCGTCGAGCCCGGACGCTCCATCCCGGCCGTTCCATCACCGGGGCGACGCGCCGGTGATCACGCCGCTGGCGACCACGTATAAGATCATTCCATTGCCGGCATTCGGCCGGATCGCTGGCTCCGTGACATTCTCCGGACCGACCCCGCAGGATTCTATTACGCACGTGACCACCGATGCCGATGTCTGTGGCGCGACGCTGGTCGACGTGTCGATCCGCACGCGCGGCCCGCGCCTCGCCGGCGCGGTCGTCTGGCTCACCGGCATCACTGCCGGCAAGCCGATGCCGTACGCGAAGCGATTCGATCTCATGACGCAAGGATGCCGCCTCATTCCACGCGTGCAAACCGCGGTCGTGGGTGGCACCGTCAACGTCCGCAATGCCGACGCGACCACGCACCGTACCCGTTTCACGCGCGAGGGTGAGGAGATCGTCACGGTGCCGGAAACCGAAGATGGACAGATCGTTCCGACCGAGTCGGTGCTGGCGACCGCGGGATTGATCGAGGTCACGTGCGTGGTCCATCCGTGGACGCACGGTTGGATCGCCGCCTTCGACCAGCCGTACTTCACGACGACGAACGAGGACGGCCAGTTCACGATCGACTCGATCCCACCGGGTCGCTACCGGCTCACCACGTGGCACGAGCGGTTCGGGTTGGTGACCGACAGCGTGACGGTGAGCAAAGGTGTCACAACCTCGATCATGACGACGTTCCAGCGAGCTCGTCCCTAAATTGCCCGCGGTAGAGGCGCGCGTAGGTGCCATCGCGCGCCAATAGCGCATCGTGCGTGCCTTCCTCGACGATGCGCCCTCGATCCAGCACGACGACGCGATCCGCGCGCCGGACCGTGCTGAGCCGGTGGGCGATGATCAGGGTCGATCGCCGGACGAGGAGATCCTCCATGGCCTCTTCGACCAAGCGCTCGCTCTCGCTATCGAGGCTCGACGTTGCCTCGTCGAGCACGACGACCGCGGGATCCTTCAAGAACACGCGCGCGATCGCGATGCGCTGCCGCTGTCCGCCGGATAGCTTGACGCCGCGCTCTCCGACGCGGGTATCGAGGCCGTCGCTCAGGCGCTCGATGAACTCCCACGCATGCGCCGCGCGGGCCGCCGCCACGATTGAAGCGTCCGTCGCATCGGCTCTCGCGTAGGCGATATTCTCCCGAATCGTGCCGCTGAACAACACCGGCTCCTGCGGCACGATGCCAATGGACCCGCGCAGATCGCCGAACGCGAGTGCTCTCACGTCATGTCCGTCGAGCGTGATGCGCCCTCGCGTGACATCCCAGAATCTCGGCAGCAGCGACGCAACGGTCGTCTTACCTGCCCCTGAGGGACCCACCAACGCGACGACCTCTCCTGGCGCAATGCCGAGTGTGACCTCATGCAGAACTTCGGGCAGCTCATTCGTGTACCGGAACGAGACATTCTCGAACCGGACCTCCCCCCGCGCGGGCCGCACGAGCGGCTCAGGCGTGGCCGGCTCGGCCACCGTCGGCGCGGTCGCCAAGAGTTCGAACACACGCGTGGCGGCACCGATCGCCTCCTGGTACTGCCCGAACATCGACACGAGTGTCGCGATGGCTGACGCCACCGTGAACGCATACAAGAGGAACTCGACGAGCCCACCCGACGTCAGCGCGCCGGTCAACACCAGTCGCCCGCCTTGCCAGAGGACCGCGACTACGCCACCGAACGCGACGAATCCCACGATGCCAAAGAACAGCGCCCGCAGCAACGCGCGCCGGATCGCCGCGCGCACGACATCATCGAGCAGCGCCCGATACCGGCGCGCCTCGTATCGCTCGCGGACAAATCCCTGGACTGTGCGGATCTGCGAGAATGCCTCCTCAGCGTGCCCGGTGGCATTCGCGACGAGATCTTGCACTCCCGTGCTCGCCTTTCTCAGCGCCCGGCCAAAGATCATGGCCGCGCCGATGACCACCGGCGTGACCGCGAGCGTCGTCAGCGCGAGTGTCGGGTGCGTGCTGGTGAGAAGAAACAGGCCGCCGATCAAGAACACGATCTGCCGCGCCATCTCCGAGATATTGGTATTCAAGAGCGTTTGCAGGATCGCGAGGTCCGCCGAGAGTCGGCTCGTCAGCTCGCCCGTGCGCCGTTCCGTGAAGAATGCCGGCGACAGCTGCACGACATGCGCGAACAAGTCTTCCCGCAGTTGCGCGATCACTCGCTCGGCCGTGCCGGTCAAGAGATAGACCTGCACGAAATTCATGAGCCCTTGGAACGCAAACAGCACCAGCAGCACCAGCGCGACGCGATTGAGCATGCCGCCGTCGTGATGCTCGAACGCCGCATCGAGCAGGATCCGCACTTGCTGCGGGAACACCAGCTGTACCGCGGCCGCGGCCAACAGACAGAGCGTCGCGACAGTCAGCCGGCCGACGTACGGCCTGAGGAGCGGGATCAGCCGCTTCAGCGGCTCTGGCGACTTCGGCTTAGACCCGACGGTCAACGACCATCGCCAGGAAGAGAAGGGCGAGATACAACAGCGAATACTTGTACACCGACCACGCGGCCTTCGCGGTGGCGTTCGGCCGTCGCACTGCCAGCACGCCGATCAGCAGCGCCGCCCACAATGCGACCGCCAGGGCGAAGTACACGACGCCGAACGCGCCGAAGGCAACCGGCAGCACTGTAACCGCGCCGAGCACGATCGTGTACCACAGCATTTGCGACTTGGTCTCCGTCTCACCCCAGACGAGCGGCGCCATCGGCACGCCGGCGCGTTCGTAGTCGCGCTGCTTGAGAAGCGCCAGCGCCCAGAAATGGGGCGGCGTCCAATAGAAGATGATGAGAAACAAGTACAGCGCGGCCAAGTCCACGCGGCCCGTGACCGCGGCCCATCCCACGAGCGGCGGGAACGCGCCCGCGGCGCCGCCGATGACGATGTTCTGCGGCGTCCGCCGTTTGAGCCAGCGCGTGTACACGAACACGTAGAAGTAAAACCCCGCCAGCGCGAGCGCGGCCGTCAGCACGTTCACGAAATGCGCGAGCAGACCCGTGGCCGCAGTCGCCAGCGCCACGCCAAACGCGAGGACCGCCGGCGCCGCCATCCGACCGCTCGGAATCGGCCGCAGCCGCGTCCGGGCCATGAGGTCGTCGATGTCGCGGTCGAGGTACATGTTGACCGCGTTCGCGCCGCCGGCCATGAGATACCCACCAAGGCTCACGATGAGCACCAGGGACCAGCTCGGTCGTCCCGCCACGAACATGGGCGCGACGGTCGTGACCAGCAGCAGCGAGATAATGCGCGGCTTGGTCAGCGCGATGAGATCGCTGACCATGGATCGTGTCTCGGTATTCGCCCGGACGTGCGTCATGCGAGCGCCGGCTGCGTGTCCACGCGAACCGTCTCGGCTCGCGGTGCCGCCACCCCACGCCCGGCGAGCGCCGCAGCGGTCACGGCCGCCACCCATACGAGCGTTCCCACCGCCTGGTGCAGCGACTGCAACGGCGCCGGCAAATGGAGCTCGACCATCGTCGCGGCAACTATGACTTGCAGCACGACCACATAGAACACCCATCGGGTCGCCAGCACAATCGCGCGCCCCTCGCGCCGTCTCTTCGTCATCAACGCGACCGAGAACAGGTGTCCAAAAAGCAGCAACGCGAGGATCCTATGCGTGACGTGCAGCGCAAAGGGGAGCCCGCCGAGAAGCACCGAGCGGCACGCAGGAAACCCCTGACAGGATGGCGCTGCGCCAGGAACGTTGGCGACCAGTGCCCCGAAGACCACGACAACAAATGCCAGTC
>DATHNL010000032.1:0-11152 GCA_035486035.1 Gemmatimonadaceae bacterium | reverse complement strand
CGCACGCCGCACAGACGAGCGCAGCGACGCACCGCCATCGCCGCATGGTATCAGTGACCGGGTGGCCGACGCGTACGGATACCGTGCGGCCGAGCCGCCACGCGCGACAGCGTGTAGCCGCTTGGGAGCGTGTCCCCCGGTGGCGCTACGGCGACCGGCTGGAGGGACCAGATGGAGGGGTTGAAGAATCCGTCGCCGGTATACTGAGCCGACCCAGCGCACATCGCGGCGTTGCTCGCCGTAAGACCGCACACGGTGTAGTTGCCGTCTGTCGAGATCGTGGTCAAGGGAATCGGGTTGCCCAATGGATACGGCGCATACGTGATGGGACCGGCGCTCGCATAGAACGTGCCCCAGCAGTAGGCCGCGCCGCCGGCCGTCAAGCCACACGCCACACCGCCGTTCATCGCGAGTGTGACGAACCGCGCGCTGGTCGACAACGCGACCGGCGTCGTGAACTCCTGACCGCTTGGCAACCCCACCAAGCCGGATGAATTGTCGCCCCAGCAGTACGCGACGCCGCTCGTGTTCAACGCGCACGTGGCGTTTCCGCCCGCACCGATCGCGCTTGCCGTTAGCCCTGACACCAACACGGGGCTCGCCTGCTGGGTCGCCGGGGCACCGTCTCCAAGCTGGCCTCTCGAGTCCGACCCCCAACAGTAGACGGCTCCGCCGGTGACGATGCCGCAGGTGTGATTCGCACCCGCGGCCAACGCCACGAACGTGTGACCGCCGACCACGGGCGTCGGTGATGTGACGACGGTATCGCCGGGTGTCGGCATGCCATCGCCGACTTCACCGAAAAAGTTCTGGCCGTAACAGAGCGCCGCGCCCGACGCGAGCAGGCACCGGTGCGTTTCGAGCGCGAGTTCTCCTCCGGTGTGGTAGTTGAGCCCCGCCCCTTGTACGATCTGGCTGAGGGGCGGGCCGGAGATCGCCGTCGGAGATTGTATGGCGTACACATACACGCCAGGCGTGGTTGTTGGTTGTGGGACTTGCGCGCCCCAACAGTACCCAACCCCGGCTGGCGTGATCGCGCATACGGCGTTCGCGCCCGCATTGCCGAAGCTCGCGAACGCCGGCGTGCCGGGGACCTGTGTGGGATACAGGGCAAACGTGTCGGGGACGAACTGCGAGTATCCCCAGCAGTAGGCGATTCCACCGGTCCCGAGAGCGCACGCGGATCGCTGGACGCCCATCGCCGAGGTGGTGAACGCGAGTCCCGTCGCGGGTACGGTGAGCGGAGTGGTGCCGGGCGCCGTCACGGTCAGCGTGCTCGGGCCGATGCCGGCGGCCCATGTGATCGCCGACTGGCCCGGCGGCACACTCGAGTACCCCCCCGTCCCGGAGTCGCCGACCGTCGCCCCGAGGTCCACGGTGTCCGTCGAGAGGGTCGTCGGCTGAAGGTCGAACTCCTCGGCGAAGTAGCGCGGTAGGCGGTACACCGCATTTCCTGGCACGACGTGGTACGTGACCAAGACGCCGCCCACGGGCTGTCCAACGGCATCTTTCACTTGCACCACGATATCGGCTGGTAGCGGGATACTCGCCACGGAGCTCTGGCCCCCACCAGATACGAGAGTCAGTCCGTAGGGCTGGGTGGCGGTTGCCGTCCCGTGGAAGCTCAGGCAGTACGTCGTCGTGCGGCTGGCGGTAAGCGTGCACACGAAGAGGCTGTCCTTCTGCGGCGTGTGGGACATGGTCCATTGCAATCGACTGATGCCGGTCGGCGACGTGTACGTGATCGGCAGATACCCATCCAATCGCACGGAATACCAGGACACCCCCGCGCTATCGACACCGTTGCCATAGCTGTCCACCGCCTTGACCGCGAGCGATTCCGGCAGCGGTCGTCCGATTTCGCCGCTCTGCTGGTCCCCGCCGACGATCACGAACGACACGGTGCCCCCGCTGTGCACGCGCGCCGTGAACTTCACCATCGAGCCGGCGCCGGCCGCGCCGGCGAGTTGGGCCGTGACGAAGTCGCTGTCGGTCGCGACCAGGCCGAGCGTCCAGGCGGTCTGCGCGGTGCCGTCCGCGGCGACGGTGCTCGTCGACGGTGAGACCACGCCACCACCTTTTTTCGCGGTCCACTGGATCGTCGCACCGGAGACCGGGTTTCCTGCCTGGTCGAACAGCTTGACGACGAGCGGGAGCGGGAGCGTCTGCCCGACCGAGTCGCTTTGGGCATTGCCCGACACGATCGTCAGCACACCCGACCGGGTCGCCGTCGTCGAGTTGCAACTCAGCGCGACGAGTACGAGCGCGCAGAGTCCGAGTGTTCCGAATCGCATTCGGCCGCAAACTTATGTCACGGGTTCCGCTCGGGCCAGCAAACGGTCGCGTTGACGGCCCAGACTTAGGTTCAAGCAATATGAACACTCGCGAGATAAGCAACGCGTTGACGGCCCTCTTCTCCGAGCTCGTCGACGGCGCACCGACGGATGCCGCGTACATGCTGAACCGCGGCGATCGGGGACTGCTGGGATCACTCGATCGGCTGCCAGCATCGGCCGCATCGGGCAAGATCGCCGCGCATGTCGATCACGTTCGATATGGGCTGTCACTCATGAACCGCTGGGCGGGCGGCGAGCCGAATCCGTTCGCGACCGCGGACTGGACGGCGGCCTGGCGCACGACGCGCGTCTCGGACGCCGAGTGGGCCAAGCTTCGCGCCGACCTGCGCGATGAGGCACACCGGTGGCTCGCGGCGCTCGGGACGCCGCGCGAGGTCGATGATGTCGCGCTCAATGGGATGATCGGGAGCATTGCGCACCTGGCCTATCACCTCGGCGCGATTCGCCAGATCGACCAGAGCACGCGTGGGCCGGCGGAGTCCCAACTAAACCAATAAACCTTGGCACCCGGCGCGGTGTCTCAGCCGGCATGCTGAGCGCCATCCGAAGGCTCCGCCGCGCGCCCACCGTCGCGGTCTGTGCGGTACTCTGTCTCGCGCTCGGGTTGGGCGCGACGATCGCCATCGCCAGCGCCATCAATCAAGCGCTGCTGCGTCCATTGCCGTTCCGCGACCCGGGCCGCTTGGTCACCGTCTATCGCACGGAACCCACGTGCGACAACTGCCCCTTCTCGGCCCCGAAATACCTCGACCTGGCCCGTGGCTCCAGGCAGATCCAGATGCTCGCGGCGACCGCGTTTCAGACCAAGCTCCTGTCGGTCGGCACCGAAGCCGCCCAGGTTCGGGCGTATCGCATCACCGGGAATATGTTCCCGATGCTCGGCGTCCGGCCGTTTCGTGGCCGATTGATCGACGTCGGCGACGACAGCGTCTCGCGCGACAATGTGGTCGTCATGAGCTACGAGCTCTGGCGCGATCGGTTCGCCGGCGACCCCACACTCGTTGGCCGCACGATCCGGCTGGATGGTGTGCCGCACACGGTGATCGGGATCGCGCCGAGCGCGTTTCACATCCCGCACGGCAACCAGAATCTCGAGGCCGATCTCTGGCTGCCCATGCGCTTCACGGCCGACGAGAGAGCGTCGCGCGGGCACAACTTCTTGAAGGTCCAGGGACGGCTGGCGCCGGGTGCGACCGTGGCCAACGCCACGAGCGATGTCCGGTCGCTCATGGATCAGATGATCGCGCTCTACCCGCACATGAAGGGCGAGTCGGCGTTCGCCACGCCACTACAAGCTGACAGCGTCCGGCTCGTCCGCACGCCGTTGCTGCTCATCTTCGGCGCCGTCTGCGCCGTGCTGTTGATCGCCGCCGCCAACGTCGGCAGCCTGCTCTTGGCGCGCGGCGTCAACCGCCGGCGCGAGATGGCCGTGAGAAGTGCGATCGGCGCCAGCCGTTGGGATCTCATGCAGCCGGTGATCGCCGAGAGCGCGGTACTCGCCGGACTCGGAGGCGTGCTGGGCATCGGACTGGCGTGGCTCGCCGTGCGGACCATCGGGTCACTGGCCGGCGCACAGGTGCCCCAGTTGGTCGGCCTCGGCATCGAGATCCGCGTCATGCTGTTCGCGATCCTCCTCTCGACTGTCGTCGCGCTCATCTGCGGGATGCTGCCGGCGTGGCACAGCGCGTCCGTCGATCCCCAAGACGCGTTGCGCGGCGGCCGGGGCGGCGGGTCCGGCCTCACGCAACAGCGGCTGCTCGCGGGCCTGGTGGTCGGCGAGGTCGCCCTCTCGCTGACGTTACTCATCGGCGCGAGCCTCGTGCTGCGGGGATTCGAGAAGCTGGTCAGCCGGGACCCGGGGTTCGATCCGACCCGACTCCTGTCGCTGACAGCCGTCATCTCGCCGGACCGGTATGCATCGGGTGAGCCGATACGGCGATTCCTGACACCGGCGATCGACGCGATCGAGCGCATCCCTGGCGTCCAAGGCGCCGGCGCCATCTCGGCCATGCCGTATCATGAGTGGGGCGACAACTCGACCTACCGGTACGAGGGCACGCCGGACGATCCGGAGCACGAGCCGGTGATGGAGGACCGCGATGCTTCGCCGGACTTTTTCCGCGCGACGGGTCAGCAGCTCGTCGCCGGGCGCCTGCTCCGCGCCGACGATGACAACCGGCCCGACGTGCCGCTCGCCGTTGTCGTCAACCGCGCACTCGCGCGGCGGGATTTCCCCAATGGTGACGCGCTTGGCAAGCGCTTTTACTGGGGGCCGACGCGGATGGCGACGATCGTTGGCGTCGTCAGTGATATCGCGAACTTCGGGCCCGTCGATCCGCCGCATCCGGAGGTCTATTGGTCGTATGCACAGACCAACAACGACGAGACCGTCTTCCCGATCCTCGTGCGTATTGCCCGCGGCGATCCGGCGTCGGTCGCGCCGGCCGTGCGGGAGGCCATCCGTTCGGTGGATCCGGCGGCCGCGGTGGCGGATGTGCAGCCCATGGCGCAGCGCATCGGCCGGAGCGTCGGCGCGCCCCGGTTCTATCTCTCGCTCATCGCCACGTTCGCGATCGTCGCCATCGTACTGGCCGTCGCGGGACTGTACGGGGTCATGAGCTACACCGTCGCGCAACGCACGCGAGAGATGGGGATTCGGAGCGCGCTTGGGAGCACGAGCGGGCGGACGCTGCGACTGGTGGCCGAGCAAGGCATGCGCATCGTCGGACTGGGGCTCGTGCTCGGTGTGCTCGGCGGTGCGCTCGTGACGCGCGCGCTCGAGAGCTTGCTCTATGGCGTGAGCCGCGCCGACCCGATCACGTGGGTGGGTGCGACGGCGGCGCTGGCGATCGCCGGCCTTGTTGCGTCGCTCGTTCCCGCCACCAGAGCGACGCTCGTCGATCCGGTTACGGCAATCCGGACCGACTAGCGACGACCGGCGCGCGCTTGAGCGTGTTGTACCCGTATACCGCATCGACGCGCACCGCGCTGACGCGGCCGGCAGTGCGCACGAAGTGGAGCCGCGTCTCGTCGTGGCCGAACGTCTCGCCGCCGTAGAATGCCAGGGTGTCGGCCTTCCCATTCTTCGGACGGAGCATGAGTGCGTGGCTGCCGCTGTCCACGGCGACGGTGAAGGTCTCGTTGCCGCCGCGGGCCATTCCGGAGTACGTCCCGGCGTAGTCTCCCAGCGAGCCGCGGAATGCCGTGGTCGCAGGCGGATTGGCGCCGAGCATCAGGTCGACGATGGAGCGGGCGATCTGGTCGGGGTTAGCGGGTCCCGCGGAGTTGATGAGGACGACGACCGTGAGGCTGTCGTCGGGAAAGTATTGGAGCGTCGTGACGAATCCGGGGATGCCTCCGCCGTGGCTGATACGGCGGTGGCCGTCCAGTGAGTCGATGGCCAACCCTTTCGCGTACCGCAGACGCGTGCCATCGGTCAGCGTGCCGGGCGTGATCATCTCGTGGTACGACCTTGGTGACAGAATCGTCCCGGTGTGCAACGCGCGGTTCCAGGCGGCCAGGTCGCCCGCCGTGGAACAGAGCGAGCCGGCGGAGTACGGCCAGGTCATGTCGATGTACATCGCGAGGCGCAGCGTGTCGTCTTTCATGTCGTACCCGTGCGCCCGGCGCGGAACGACCGCCGATGTGCTGCAGTAGCGCGAGTCGATCATGCCGGCGGGCTGGAACAGGTGCTGCTGGACGTATCGCTCGTACGGCTGCCCGCTCACTTTCTCGATCAAGAGCCCGAGCAGAAAGAACGCCGAGTTGCTGTACGACATCGCCGTGCCCGGCGCGAAATCGAGCGGTTTCGCGCCGAATAGCGCCACGAGCGAGTCGCGCGGCAGCGACCGCGCCGAGATCGGCCAGAAGGCGGGGATTTCGGTGTAGCCGGGGATGCCCGATGTGTGGTCGAGCAGACGGCGAACCGTGATATGGTGGCCGTGTACGGGATACGCCGGGAAGTACTTCGTGATCTCATCGTCGAGCGACAGCTTTCCCTGCTCCGCGAGTTGCAGGATGGCGGCGGCCGTGAACTGCTTGGTCACGGAACCGATCTCGTAGACCGCCCGGTCGGGTGTCGGGACGTCGAGCTCCAGGTCCGCCTTCCCGTATCCGCGAAGGACGATCGTGTCCCGCGCGCGGACGACGGCGATCGACATACCCGCGGCCTTGCCGCCGCTGAGCGCCGCGGCGGCGATCGAATCGACCGCGTGCGAGATGCGGGCTTGGTCGATCTGCGCCGATGTGGTTCCGGACACCAGGGCGAGCGCCGAGCACGCGACGAGCAGGGATGCTTTCACGGGCGACTCCTCAACGATGGGTAGCCTACGACACCATTCCGCGGCAGGTTTCGAGGCCTATGCGCCGACTGATCGCATCCGCCTTGGTCGTCCTGACGAACGTTTCCTCGGCGCAAGCCGCGCGCCGCGCGGAACACTTTCGCCACGGCATCAATTTGAGCGAGTGGTTCGCGCAGGTCTATGACCCCAGGGGCTACACCAAGGAGCATTTCGAGACTTGGACGACGGCGCAGGATCTCGCGTTGATCCGATCCATGGGCTTCGATCACGTGCGGTTGAGCGTGAATCCGGAACCGATGTTCCGGCGTCGGAATGCGGATCGGATTCCGGGCGAGTACTTGGGGTATCTCGACGCGGCCGTGCAGTCGGTCCTCGATCACGATTTGGCGGTCGAGATCGATCTGCATCCGGAGAGCGAGTTCAAGCATCGCATGGATGACGACGGGTTTGTCGAAGAGCTCGCGGATTTCTGGCGTGCGCTGGCGCAGCACTACGCCGACCGTGATCCCGAGCGCATCGTGTTCGAGGTGATGAACGAGCCCGAGATGCGCGACCGCGAGCGATGGTACGGCGTCGAGACCCGGCTCGTCGCCGCCATCCGCGCGGGGGCGCCGCACCACACGATCATCGTGGCCGGCGCGCGGTGGTCCGACGACGACGATCTCTTGGCCATCACGCCAATGCGGGACACGAACCTCATCTACAACTTCCACTTCTACGAGCCGCACATCTTCACGCACCAGGGCGCGACGTGGGCCGTCAACTTCTGGCACTACTTGCACGGACTCCCCTACCCGTCAGATCCGGCAAACGTGATGGCGGCCGCCGCGCTCGTGCCCGATCCAGTCGACCGGCTTTCCGTCGTTCGCTACGGCATGGACCGCTGGGGCCCGGATCGCATCGCCGGCGAGATCGCCCAGGTTGCGGCGTGGGCGAGTCGCTGGAACGTCCCGGTGATCTGCAACGAGTTCGGCGTCTTCCGTCTCGCCGCCGCACCCCGCGATCGCGCGGCATGGATCGCCGACACCCGGATGGCGCTCGAGCGGCATGGGATCGGGTGGACCATGTGGGACTACAGCGGTGGCTTCGGAGTGGTCACGAAGCCGAACGGCACTCCTGTTCCCGATCCCGTAACGCTGCGAGCACTCGGCTTGTACCGCTGATCAGGGAAATTCCTGCGGCGGATACTGCATCACCGATAGGGGCACCGTCTTGCCGCCGTCCACCGGGCCGGATGGAAAGCTGATCGTACCCTCAACCAGATGCCGGTCGGCGGAGAGCCGCAGCACGAGGTCAACCGTGCTTCCGGCGGCGGCGCCGACATTGACGGTGCCCGTCAGACGCGTGGCGCCGTCATTGTCGACGGAGCCGGTGACCTCGGCGGCGAATGAGCGCGCCATGTCGTCGTGCGACACGAGCACCAGCGCGTGAAGCGGTGCGGCCTTCACCGGCCCATTGACCGCCGGCTGCGCTCTATGCTCGACGCGCAGCAAGACGCTGCCGGCTCCCGGGCGACGAACGGTGCCCCGCCACATGCCATCGACGCCGCCGGCGTCACTGCCGTCGCGGCGGGCCGTGAATTCGAGGGGGTTGGGTCGAGTGGTCGAGCGATGGAGCCCGGCGAGGGGTGTGGTGAGGAGCGCGACCCCAATGGCCGCGCGAGTGAGAATAGGCATTGCGATGACCTCCAATGAGTCAATCGGAAAGCGGGAATCAGTCCTGCCACATCATCACCGGCGGGCTCACCTCGATCATCCAGGATCGCCGGTGCTGGGTGAACGTCACGAGATCGGCGATGGTGAAGTGGCCAGGCACAACCGCTGGCAATACTGGCCGCCAGTCATCGCTAGCTGTGCCACGGGGCCAAGCTGATCGCCGTGGCCGAGCACGGCTGCCTCGCGCAGCACTGAGAACCACAACGGCGGCTCGAGCGGCATGGGGATCGGGTGGACGATGTGGGATCACAGCGGCGGCTTCGGCGTGGTCACGAAGTCCAGCGGCGCCGCTGTTCCAGATCCCCTTACGCTTCGCGCGCTTGGATTGAAGCCTTAGGCGCTTTCGACAACGCGGCGGCTGAAAGCGATGATGGCGATGGCCGGCAACCGGTGAACTCTTCCCGTTGTTGCGGTCAACGCTAGCCGACTACACTCGGCGCCAAAAGAAAAACCCCGGGATCATCACCGCGTGGGAGCGGGAGAGGATTAACCCGGGGACTGAATACAAAATACCGTGTCCGACTCCGTCACACAAGTTGCCATTTCGTTTACTCCACTCCGGCCCGTCATCTCCGCCGACCGATTGCAGGGTTACGAACGCCTCGGTGGCGGGATGCTGGACGCGCTCGCGCGCTATTCCTGGAATTCGCACTTGGGCGCGTCGCTGTACCCGACGCTTCTCCACCTCGAAGTTGCGTTCCGGAACAGGCTCCACGATGCAATCGCGAGTCGATATCCGATCGGGCCATGGCGGGATACCGACTGCTGGCTCGGGCGCGTCCCGTCTGTACTTGCACCCTCAGAGGTCGCACAGGTGCAGGTCGCAACCGATCGTTTGCGTCGCAGCGGCAAGACAATCGCCCCCCGGGCGCGTGGTCGCCGAGCTGACATTCGGGTTCTGGACCAATCTCTTGGATGTGCGGTACGAGCGACGCCAGGTCTTCTGGCCACCGTTGCTCGAAGGGGCATTTCCGCACCTCCCGGCCATCCGTCGAACTCGTCGCGTCGTCGCCAGGAGATTCAACATGCTGCGCCGTCTTCGCAATCGCGTCTTCCACTACGAGCCGATATGGCATTGGCGCGACTTGCGCCAACAGCACGAGCTGCTGTTAGAGGCAATCGCTTGGCTGAGCCCCGAGTTACTGCGCCTGGCGAGCGCGACCGATCGTTTCCCAGTCACGTACGCGAACGGGTGGCGTGCGTATCGTGCGACGGGGTGGAAAACAGAGTAGATTGCGCGCTCGCGGTTGGCTAAGGCGTTGCGTTGCAATCGCGCCCGGGTGGCGGAATTGGTAGACGCAGGGGACTCAAAATCCCCCGACCTTCGGGTCTTACGAGTTCGAGTCTCGTCTCGGGTATTGTTTGAGCTCACCGGTCCGTCAAGCGCTCGAACCGTGGATCGCCGCGCAGCCGCGCGAACGCTGGGTCCACCCGAAGCGAGCCGGCTGACGCGAGGTCCGTCGGGATGGCGAGGAGCGACTGGATCAGATCGAGCGCTTCGTTCTGATGTCCGAGAGTCCCATAGACCTGGGCAAGCACGAGCAGTGCGCTCGGACCGCCCCATGCATCGCGGTCGACTGGGAGTAATTCCACCGCGCGCCGGCCCTCGCTGATCGCCGCGGAATCGCGGCCTAGTGCGGCCAGTGCCAATGCGTGGGTTTGATGCAGCGTGCTGTTCGTCGGGCTCGTTGCCAAGCTCGCCTCGACGGCGATGAGCGCGGTATCGGCATAGGCACGAGCTCTCACCGGATCGCCGCGGCGCGCGTAGATACCCGATCGAGCCACTGCGCCTATGCCGGGGCTATCGAAGGCATCGAATGGCACGTGCAGCAGGTAGGTTTGCTGGGCGCTATCGAGCAGCCACCATCCGTGTTCATAGGTGACCGTTGCGATGAGCCCCGCCGAATCGACCGTGACGAGCGCGCGGCGGAGCGCGGCTCGCGTCGCGGCGAGATCGCCGTGCTCGAACACCGGAAGCACCGCGAGCCGCTCGGTGGCCGTCAGGTTCGTGGAATCGAGCGCCAACGCGCGTTCGTAGCTCGACCGGGCCGCGCCGAATCGGCGCTGGATCAGATTGATCTCGCCGGTGATGAGACGCGGATATGCCCATCGCGGATCAAGCTGGGCGGCTTGGTCCATATGCGCCGCGGCGCTGTCCCATTGGCCGAGCGTCATCTCGGGTTCCGTGATCCCGATCAGCAGCAGCGGCGAGCGCGGGTTCGCGCGCAGCGCGGTGCGATAGAGGGCGACCGCCCGCGCGTCATCCTTCCGCACGAGGCTGTAGTACAACGCTTCGGCATCGAACGCTTCGGGCAGGCTCGGTGCCAACGCCAAGGACCGGTCGGCCGCCAGTCGCGCCGTATCCGCATCCCCGGGCGCGCCCGCGCCTCTGGTGTACATCAGCGCGTGGTCCTTGGAGAGACTCGCCCACGCCGCGCCGAACGTCGAGTCGAGGCGAACGGCCTCGAGGTACATCGCGGCGGCCTGGCGACGCGTGGCGAGGACTTCTCCCCGGCGATCGAGCGCCCGGGCGCGCAAGTAGACATCGTACGCGTCGAGGCTGCGGCTCGGTCGCTGGCTCAGCGCCGTCTGCGTCGCGGGCCCGAGCGTGATCTTGAGCTGGTCGGCCACCTCACCCGCGATGTCCGACTGCACCGCGAAGACATCGGTCGCCGGCACGTCGAACGCCCGCTCCCAGACATCCGTGCCGCTCTCGACATTCACCAGCGCCGGCACGACCTGAATGTGTCCCCCCGCGGTGCGCACCTTGCCAATAAGG
>DATHNL010000031.1:0-7148 GCA_035486035.1 Gemmatimonadaceae bacterium | reverse complement strand
TCCAGATGATCGTACGCGACACCGGCGCCGGTATTGCGCCGGAGCAACTCCCGCGCATCTTCGACAAGTTCTATCAGGCCGATAATCAGGGGCAGGCCGATTCCGAAGGCACGGGACTCGGCCTGGCCATCGCCAAGGGCATCGTCGAGGCGCACAGTGGCACGATCAATGTCGATAGCACGCCGGGTGTCGGGACCACGTTCGTGATCGAGCTTCCCATCGCGTTCCCGCTCGCCGCGCGCCGCCATCGGGTGAGTCCACTCGCCACCGACGATCCCGAGGGCGTGCTGTCCCGCGCCCTCTCGTAATGCGTCGGGTTCTACTCGCCACATTTCTCATTGCTGGTTGCGCCGGACGGTACGGGTACGGCACGACCGATCCCGCGCGCCAGTGGCCTGCCACGCGTGTCGCGGCCGAGTCGTTGATCACCACCGGCCGGTACGCGGCGGCCGACTCGTTACTCGGGGCATTCAGCACGCAGTACAGGGGGACGGCCGAAGGTGCCGAGAGCTTGTACTGGCAAGCGGTGCTGGATCTCGATCCGTCCAACCTGAGCGCGAGCCCCAAGGACGCACTGACCGCGCTCGATGCCTATGACGCGGCGCCGCACAACGACGCGCACCTGACCGAAGCGCACATTTTGCGGCGCGTGGCCGTTCTCGTGGGGTCCATCCAGCGGCTGGCCGAGCAGGCCGCATCGCAGAGCGACTCGGCGTCCGCGGCCGACTCGGCCACGCGCGCGTCGCGAGCCGCCGCGGCCAGCGACCGGGTCCGATCCAAGGACGAGGAGATCGCGCGGCTGCGTACGGAGCTGGAAAGCACGCGCGCCGAGCTCGATCGCACGAAGGAAGAGCTGGACCGGATCAAGAAACGGCTCGCCACACCTCCCCGCGCCGAGTCGACGGCTACGCCGCCGTAAGTACGCAGCGCCTTCGGCGACCGTGTAAGGCGATGACGTTCGTCGATGAGAAGGCCAGATCGGTCGGCCCGACGTCCTCGACGTCTATGAGAAGCCCGGATCGCTCGACCCGACGCTCAGCCGACTCTGAACAATTCGAGGGCGCGAGCGAAGCGAGCGCCGAGGGCCCGTTTCAGCCGTGCGTTCGCCGGAGCCTCGAGCTCCGGGTCCTCGGCGAGAATACGATCGGCGATCTCGCGGGCCTTCTCATTGAGCGCCTCATCGCGCAGGGGGTCGGCGATCTTGAACGTCGACATGCCGCTCTGCGCCTCGCCGAACAAATCACCCATCCCCCGGAGCCTCAGATCGGCCCGCGCAATCTCGAAGCCGTCATCGGTTCGCGCGAATACATCAAGTCGTGCGCCCGCTTCCGGGGAGACGTCGCCTAACAGCACGCAATAGGACGCTTCGCCTCCGCGACCGACGCGGCCTCGGAGCTGGTGCAACTGTGACAACCCGAATCGCTCCGGGTGCTCGATCACCATCACCGTCGCATTGGCGACATCAATGCCGACCTCGATCACGGTCGTGGCGATGAGAATGTCGATCTGCCCATCGCGGAACGCCCGCATGGTCTTGTCGCGCTCCGGGCCGGGGATGCGCCCATGGATCAGCGCCACCCGTCTCTTGGAGAACGCGCCCTCCGTGAGACTGGCATACATCGCCGTCGCCGACTTGAGATCGAGCTTTTCGGATTCCTCGATGACGGGATAGACGATATACGCCTGGCGTCCCTTCTCGACTTCCCGGTCGACGAACTCGAGTACCCTTGCGCGGGAGGATTCGGAGCGCATTACCGTTGTGACCGGCTGCCGCCCAGGCGGCCGCTCATCGATCACGCTCACGTCGAGATCTCCGTAGACCGTGAGCGCGAGCGATCGCGGGATTGGCGTTGCGCTCAGCAAGAGCACGTCGGGACTTTCACCTTTCTGGCCGAGCGCCTTGCGTTGCTCGACACCGAACCGGTGCTGCTCGTCGACCACGGCGAGCCCGAGCTTCGCGAACTCCGTCCCCTCTTGAATCAACGCATGCGTGCCGATGGCTATCGTAGGGCCCGTTTGGGCGAGCCGCGTCGCCGCCTCGCGACGGGCGGCGGCGCCCTGCCCGCCAGTGATCAGGACGGGCTCGATGCCGAGCGCGCCGAGCAAGCGACCAATCGTGCGAGCGTGCTGCTCGGCCAGGAGCTCCGTCGGGGCCATGATGGCCGCTTGGTAGCCGTTTTCCATGGCGAGGAGCGCCGCGAACAGCGCGACAATGGTCTTGCCACTTCCGACGTCACCCTGCACGAGCCGATGCATGCGGGCCGGGCTCACCATATCGGCCACGATCTCGCGCAGCACTCTGGTCTGGGCGCCCGTGAGCGCAAATGGGAGCGCGGCCTTGAGCGCGGTCGTAAGCTCCCGACGGTTCACGAACACGATGCCGGAGCGTTTGTCCCGCGCGATCGCGTTGCCGCGCCGATGCAGCAGTTGCACGAAGAGCAACTCCTCGTACGCCAATCGCGATCGTCCGGCATTGGCCTCGGCGAGCGACCGCGGACGATGCACCATGCGCAGGGCATCGCCGAGCGGTGGCACGTCGACGCCCGCCAGCGCGGCCCCCGGCAGGTACTCGTGCGCGAGCGGGAGCAGCGCATCCAGATGTGTCTCGATCAGCGATCGGATCAGCTTGACCGATAGCCCCTCGGTCGCCGGATAGATCGCGAGGACGCGCCCCTCCAACGTCCCCTCGGCATCATCCCCGAGGTTGACGAAGTCCCGCGGCTGGACCTGCCGCCCGTGATAGAATCGCACCGAGCCGCTCACGAGCAGCGTGTCGCCTTTGTGGATCGTTCGGTCGAGGAACGGTTGCCCGGGCCAGGACACTTCGATCATCCCGGAGTCGTCGCGGAGCACGGCTTGGAAAATTCGAAGGCCCTTCCGCGTCGGCAGCACGCCCTTCGAGATCACCGAGCCGATGATCGTCGCGTCCATCCCCGGCTCGAGCGACGCGATCGGTGCGACCGTGCTCGCGTCTTCGTACCGGTGGGGGACGTGATAAAGCAGATCTCCCGCCGTGACGATCCCTAAGCGTCGCAACAGATCGGCACGGTGCGGCCCGACACCCTTGAGATACGTGACGGGTGTCTCGAGGTTCACCTGAGGCTCACGCGAGGCTCATACCTCTTCGAGGAGCTCCTTCGAGAACTCGGCGGCGTCGAACGTAGCCAGGTCGTCGATGCTCTCACCGGTCCCAATAAATTTCACCGGGACATCGATGGCCTCGTGCACGGCGACCACGATGCCACCTTTCGCGGTCCCGTCGACCTTCGTGACCACGAGCCCGGTCACGGGGACGGCCGCGGCGAACGTCTTGGCTTGCACGACGGCATTCTGGCCAATCGTCCCATCCAGCACGAGGAGCGTCTCATGCGGCGCGCCCGGCCGTTTCTTGCCGAGCACCCGCACGATTTTTTTCATCTCGTCCATCAGATTGCCACTCGTGTGCAGGCGGCCAGCGGTGTCGATGATCAGCACATCGGCCTTCTCTCGCAGCGCGATCTCCAGCCCGTCGACCGCCACCGCCGCCGGATCTCTGCCGACGGTCGCGCCCACGAACGCGGCCCCGGCCCGGTCCGCCCAGATCTTGAGCTGATCAATCGCACCGGCACGAAAC
Organism: Gemmatimonadaceae bacterium; assembly: GCA_035486035.1. GTDB lineage: Bacteria > Gemmatimonadota > Gemmatimonadetes > Gemmatimonadales > Gemmatimonadaceae > DASRDS01. The sequence goes on along the minus strand of DATHNL010000031.1, from coordinate 3,535 downwards.
GTGTCACCCGCGGCAATGACGACTCGTTTCCGTTGTGCCCTCAGGGTTCCCGCGAGCTTGCCGATAAAAGTCGTCTTGCCGGCCCCATTGACGCCGATGACGAGAATGATGGTTGGCGACTCGGGCGCGGAGATCAGCGATGCGTCGTGACGCCCCGTGACCAACGCGCGCTCGACGCCGGCGCGCAGCGCCGCGCGGAATTCCGGTTGCGTGCGAACGTTACCAGCGAGCGCCAGTTGCTCGACGTCCGAGACGAGTCGCATCGTCGTCGCGACCCCGAAGTCCGCGTCCAGCAGGACCTCCTCGAGGCGCTCGAGCGACCCTTGATCGGGTCCACCGCGCACGACAACGCCGACATCGGCGAGCGCGATGTCTTTGATCCGTTGCCACAAGGAGCGCTTGGGCACATCGCCGTCGCGCCGAAATATTCTACTCATCGCAACCCGAGAGACCGTCGAACAATCCACTCTCCACAGAGCGCTCCGACCAGCGCCAAATAGACCCACCATAATGTCCGCACCCGTGTGGCGAGCCCGGCAACCGCGCCACCTCCGATCGCTCCGGCCCGGACGCGCGCGCGATTGGGGACCCACTCGCGCGACGGGTTGACCACGAGGAGCGACGCTCCGCCAGTCGTGCGCACGTCATACACGCCACGCGCCATTGGCGCCGATTCGGCTGTCGAGGCGCTGCCGAAATGCAGCGCGACGGTGTCCGCGACACTCGCGCCACGTCGCGACATCACGACCGTGACCACCGAGTCAGTGCCCGATCCGCGGCGCCATTCGACAGACTCGCCGGCCCTCACGGCGCCCTCCACCGGCAGAGCCACCCGCACATCCGGCCGCTCGGCCGACAACCAATCAAAGATACCACCCCAGAGCGCCGCGTAGGCGTCAGCCGCGACGCCGCCACGGAACTGCCACCGCCACAGACCGGTCGCGTTCACGATCACGATGCGACGCCCGCTGAGCGTCCCAATGACTGGCACTCTTCTATCGATCTTCCTCGCTCGTCTGGTCTCCAACCCCTCCCAATACAGTCCGGGGGGGTACGCCGTCGCCGGAGACTCGATGGGCGAAAGACTATCCCACACCATCGCACCGAGCGCGGCGGCGATGGGCGATGGCGGCGCACTGGTCGCATAATATTCCCCGGTCTCTTCCCCACTAGGACCGGGGAACAAGACGAGAGACCCGCGCGTCGCGGTGCGCGGCGGTCCAAACAAGGCGGTGTCGCCGTGCAGTACCACGAGCGGTGCGTTCGCGACCGCGCGTCGCACGTCGGCCTCGGCGACCGACGCGAGCGTTCCATCGACACGCCAGTTGCCGGGTGCCACGCGAAAGAACCCGCGAGTGGGCAGCGATACCGCCCCGCGCAACACGGCCAGCGCATAGCGAGCGTCATAGTCGGGTGCGGTCGAGACGAACACCGCGCCCGCCGCGGGAGAGATCTCGAGCGGTCTCTCGAGCGTGTCATTCCGAGGCTCGGCGTCGCCAGGCACGGCGACGATGGCGCGCAGCAGCCCAGACCCTTCCTCGGACGGAACGACGATGCGCAACGGGACAACGCGCTCGGCCAGCGCATCGAGCGCGGGAAGCGGCGTACTCGTGAGTGTCCGCGTGCCGAACACGATAGACAGGGTGCCCGCACCGGCTCCCGCCGCGCCCGCGGCGACGGTGACCTGGATCGGCACGGTATCGCCGCCAACCACCGCGCGCGGTGCATCGACGGCGATGACCGCGGCGTCGCTCGCGGCCGGTCTCGCGATGACATCGAGCCTGGAGCCGGCCGGGAGATTCGCCAACGCGTCCGGATCATCGAGCTCACCGTCGGTCACGATCTGGAGCGGTCGGCCCGCGGCGAGCGCGCGATCGACGGCCTCGCGCGTCGACGTGCGCGCATCCGTCGGCACGCCCGGCGGCGCGGCATGGCGCAGCGAGTCGCCGAACAAGAAACTCGAATCGGCGGTACGCGAGAGCGTCCGGAAATGCCGGAGCGCGCTGTCGTACGTGGCCGGGCCGCCGCGTTGCCAGCTGGCCGAGACGTCCAGGACCGCGATCGGACGCACGGCTCTGGTCGCACCCGCGGGCGCGTCGAGCAGCAACGCGACCAGCAGCGTCACCGCCACGCCACGCGAGACCGCGGCGGGCAGCTCGCGGCGCGTTCCGGCCGGGCCGTACTGCACGGCCGCGACCCCGAAGCCGACCGCGGCCGCGAGCAGCCAAGGCATCATGGGCCGAAAGCTACTTCAGCGCCAACTCCTTTGACTGCATGGCGGCCAGGCATCGTTCGCGCACCGTCTCGAACGCGGGGCGGTCGGCGGCCATGAGCGGTTCGCCACCCGTGGACTTGAGGGCAACACGGGGATCGCGCTGCACCCCGTTGACCAGCACCTCGAAGTGGAGATGCGGGGCGGTCGCCAGGCCCGTCATCCCGACATACGCAATAGTTCGACCCTGTTCGACCCTGGCACCCACATGTATCCCGGATGCAAACCGGAGCAGATGTCCGTACCTGGTCACATAGCCGTTGCGATGTCGTAGATCGAGCACGTTGCCATAGCCGTGCTTCTGTCCCGCGAAGATCACCACCGCATCGCCAATGGCACGCACTGGAGTGCCTTGGGCGGCGACATAATCGGTTCCCTTGTGCTGGCGCCAGATGCCGAGAATCGGATGCTTGCGCATGCCGAAGACACTCGATATTCGGCGAAACTCGAGCGGCGCTCTCAGGAAGGCATTTCTGAGCGACTTGCCGGATTTGTCGTAATACCCGTCTTTGGATTGGCCGCCGGTGAACCACACCGCCTCGGTCGTGTCGCGCGACAACACGAATGTCGTCGCCATCACCCGGCCGATGCGCACGACTCCCTCGGGGCCCGTCTGGCGCTCGAACAGCGCCCGGAACGTATCGCCGTCTTGGAGATCGCGACTCATGTCGACGCGATAGTCCAGGATATCGGCGAGTGCCCACGCGAGCTCCTCGCGCGCGTGTTTTGGGAGCGTAGGCGCTCCGGCATCCATCGCCGCGTACAGGTTGGTGTGGATCGTCCCCGACACGACGCTCGTGTCGCTCGTCCACGGCAGCTTCTCGTCTTGCGCCGACCATTGATCGCCTGTGCGCCGCAGATGCACGATGCGGTCTATCGCGGGCTGAAGTGCAATTTCGCTTGGCGCGCTGTCGGCCACGTGTTTGACCGTCACGACAGTGCCGGCGATCACCCTGCGTTCATCGACAAACGGGGCGGATTTTAGTGCTGCTGCGGCGGTGATGGGCGTGACACCAGCGCGGGCGAATAGTTGGGACAGGGTTTCGCCTGACCGCAGGGTATCGACAATTCTTTGGGTATCCGGGACCGCGGGATGCGTAACGACAGAAACGGCCGGCGTTATTTGCCGGCCGTGGATCGGCGGTGTGAAAACGAACGCCGCCGCCGCGAGAAGCGCGACCACGGAGTAAGTGATCGCGCGCGCGCCGATCGCTCTCAATCCATCTGCCTCCGGATGAACGTCGGAATCTCCATATCCGAGAG
>DATHNL010000030.1:0-5341 GCA_035486035.1 Gemmatimonadaceae bacterium | reverse complement strand
TCCATCCCACGGCCGGCGCGGTCGCTATCGGGGCGCGACCGTTTCTCGTGGCGTACAACGTCTATTTGGGACCGGCGAGCAACTTGCCCGTGGCGAAAGAGGTCGCGAAGGCTGTGCGTGGCTCATCCGGCGGGCTGCGGTACGTGAAGGGGCTCGGACTGGAAGTCGACGGACAGGCGCAAGTCTCGATGAACCTGGTCGACATTGATAAGACGCCGATGTTCCGGGCGTATGAGACCGTACGGACCGAAGCCGCGGCGCACGGCGTCGCGCCGACCTGGAGCGAAATCGTCGGGCTCATCCCTGAGCGTGCGCTGCTCGACGCGGGCGTGCGACACGTGCAGCTCAAGGGATTCGATGCGGACAAGCAAGTGCTCGAGCGCCGGGTGCGCGCGGCGGTCTCAGGCGGGCCATCGGTTGGCGACTTCGTCGCGGCTGTAGCCGGACCGTCTCCGACACCCGGCGGCGGCAGCGTTGTCGCGCACGTCGGAGCGCTCGCCGGAGCGTTGGTGCAAATGGTCGCCGGCCTGACGGTGGGCCGACCCAAGTATGCGGCCGTCGACGCCGAGGTCCGAGAGATCGCGCGGCAAGCGACCGAGCTGTCCGGCCAACTGGCGGAGCTCGTCGAACGTGACGCCGCGGCCTATGGTGCGGTCTCGGCCGCCTACAAGCTGCCGAAGACCGACGCGAACCGGCAGCAGGTCATCACCGAAGCACTCCTCGGTGCGGCGCGCGTGCCGCTCGAGACGGCGCGCGCGGCGGCGCGTGTCGCCGCGCTGGCGGCTCGCATCGCGGACAAGGGCAACACGAACGCGGTGTCCGATGCCGGCGTCGCGGCGCTCCTCGCCGAGGCCGCGTGCCGCGGCGCGGCGTACAACGTGCGGATCAACGTGGCCGCGCTGAGCGAACGCTCGGCCGGTGCCTTGCTGGTGACTGAAGCGGACGAGGCGGTCAGCGCCGCTGCTGGGGCGGTTGCGCTGGCGACGGCGTCCGTCGAGCGCCATTTGTGATACGATAGAGGACGTGTCGACGGAGTGGGTGTCCCGGCGCGAGGCCCGGGTGATCGAAATCGTCCGCGGGGTCGTAGGTCATCCCGATCTTCTCCATCACACGTCGCGACTTCGTGTTGGCGACGACCGCGAACGCGACGATCTCGTCGAGGCCTAGCGTCTCGAACCCGTAGTCGAGCGAAGCGCGGGCCGCCTCGGGGGCGTACCCGTGGCCCCAATGCTCCTGGGCGATCCGCCAGCCGATCTCGACGCAGGGCGTGAAGTGGGCCTCGAAGCGCGCCCAGGCGAGGCCGCACATGCCGACGCAATCAGCTACGCCCGGCGCCTCGATCGCCCAGAACCCGAACCCGTACTCGGCCTGGTGCGCGCGCATGCGGTCTATGCTCGCCTGACTTTCGGCCCGCGTCATGAGCGACGGGAAGTACTCGCGGACCCGTGGGTCGGCGTTGAGTGACGCGAATGGTTCCAGGTCCGACTCGCGCCACTCCCGAAGGATGAGGCGCGACGTCCGGATCATGCGGCCGTCAGTATCCGGGGGCCGTTGTCGGTCACGGCGACCGTGTGCTCGAAGTGGGCCGAGCGGGTACCGTCGGCGGTGACGACGGTCCATTTGTCGGACAGCGTGCGCGTGTCGGCGCGTCCGATGTTGACCATGGGCTCGATCGCGATCGTGAGGCCGGTGACGAGCTTCGTGCCGCGTTTTGGCTTGCCGAAGTTCGGCACCTGTGGCTCCTCGTGCGGCTCGACGCCGACGCCGTGCCCGACGAGATCCTTCGCGACCGTGAAATGCGCTCGCTCTACGACATCGAAGATCGCCGCGCCGATATCGCCGGTGTGATTGCCGAGCTGGGCGGCCGCGATGCCCGCCGCGAGCGCTTGCTTCGTGACATCGAGCAGCCGTTGCGTCTCATCGCTGACCCGTCCGACCGGCACGGTCGCCGCGGCGTCGGTATAGAATCCTTGGTACTTCACGCCGACGTCGAGCGAGATGATGTCCCCTTCGCGCAGCACGCGCTTGGGCGACGGGATGCCGTGCACGATCTCCTGGTTGACCGAGAGGCAGACGCTGCCGGGGAATCCGTATAAGCCCTTGAACGCGGGAACGGCGCCCTCGTGGCTCCGAATGAACTCATCGGCGATCTGATCGAGCTCGCCTGTCGATATGCCCGGGATGACGCGCGACGTCAATAGCTGGATGGTCGCGCCGAGGATCCGGCCGCCTCCGGCCATGATCTCGATTTCGCGTGGCGACTTGAGTTGGATCATTGGATCATCGGCCGAGCGCGCGGAGCACGCGCTGCTGGACTTCGTCTACCGTGCCGACGGCGTCGATCTCGCGTACCGGTACGCCGTGCGTTCGGTACCATTCGATCACCGGCGCCGTCTGGCGCTTGTACACCTCCAGCCTTCTGCGCACAGTTTCCGGTTCATCGTCCTTGCGACGAACAAGCTCTCCGGCACCGCAAGAATCGCATCGGTCCTTCGGATTGCGACCCATAAAAGGCTTGTGGCAGACCGAGCATTCCGTCCGGCTGCTGATCCGGCGGACGAGCTCCTCCTCGGGCACATCGAACAGCAGTACGGCGTTCAGCGGCCGGCGCAGGCCATCGAGCATCGTATTGAGGCCCTCGGCCTGCGGCACCGTGCGAACGACGCCGTCCAAGATCGCGCCCCGGGTCGATTGAGGAGACGAGAGAGTCTCCTTCATGATCCCGAGGATCACGTCGTCCGGGACGAGCGCGCCGGAGTCCATGAACCCCTTGGCCTTGAGACCCAGGGGTGTCCCAGCCTCGGCGGCCGCGCGCAGGATGTCACCCGTGGCGAACTGCGGGATGCCGAGCGCCGCAGACAAGAGCTTAGCCTGGGTCCCCTTGCCCGCGCCGGGGGGACCCAGCAACACGACGAGCTGACTGTCCGCGGCAACCGCCACGATCAATAGCCGCCGGGCGTTGGAACGCTGCCGCGCGCGCGAATGCGGCCCTTCTTCATGAACCCGTCGTATTTCCGGAGCAGCAAGTGCTGGTTCATGTTGCTGATCGTATCCAGCGCCACGCCGACCACGATGAGCAGCGACGTTCCGCCGAAACGAAACGGGACGTTGATAGCCCCGATGATCCACGATGGCAGGAGCGCGATGAACGTCAGGAAGAGCGCGCCTGGCAGCGTAATCCGGGACATGACCTCGTCGATGTACTCGGCGGTCTTCGTGCCGGGTTTGACGCCGGGAATGAACCCGCCCTGCTTCTTGAGGTTCTCCGCCAGGTCGATCGGGTTGAAGATGATCGACGTGTAGAAGTACGTGAAGAAGACGATGAGCACCGCCTCGAGGACGAAGTACAGGATCGAGGTGGGCTGGAAGTACTCCGCGAAATCGCGCGCGGCCTGGAGCCCGCTGAATTGCGCGATCGCCCCCGGCACGACGACGACGGACTGGGCGAAGATGATCGGCATGACGCCCGCCGAGTTGATCTTGAGCGGGATGAAGTTCTTCGCGGCTTCTCGCATCCGCCCGCGCGCCATGGTGCGCTGCGGGATCTGGATCGGGACTTTGCGCGACGCCATGGTAATCGCGACGACGCCCGCGACCACGCCGACCATGAGCACGCCGAGCACGAGCAGCTTCACGACGTTCGTCGCGCCCGTGTTGACGTACTTGACCGTGTCGAAGATGCCGGGCCAAAAGCGTTCGACAATCGAGAAGAAAATGATGAGGCTCGCGCCGTTCCCGACGCCACGCTCCGTGATTTGCTCGCCGAGCCACATCACGAAGACCGCGCCGGTCGTCAGGAAGAGGACCATCTGGATCCGGAACCCGAGTCCCGGATGGACTACGGCGCCCTGCAGCGATTCGGTGAATAGGGAGAAGCCGTACGCCTGGACGATAGCCAGCGCGACGGTGATATACCGCGTGTACTGAGTCAGCTTTTTCCGCCCTTCCTCGTCCTTTTGCATCTTGTCGACCTGCGGGATGACTGCACCCGCGATCTGAATGAAGATGCTGGCCGAGATGTACGGCATGATGCCGAGGGCGAAGACGGTGGCCTTGGAGAGGCCGCCGCCGACGAACAAGTCATAGAGGCCGAGCAGACCGCCCTTCCCTTGATTGGCGAAGAAGTCGGTCAGCGCGACGACATCGATCCCGGGCGCCGTGACATGCGCGCCCAATCGATAAATGACGAGGCACAGGAGCGTGAATAGGATCTTGTCCTTCAGCTCCGTTGTCTTCCAGACGTTGGCGATCGCCGCGGCCGGATTTGCCTGAGCCATGTGACTACTCCTCTACGCGGCCTCCGGCCGCGAGAATTTTCTCCTTCGCACCCGCGCTCATTCGGACACCGCGGACGGTGACCGCGCGGGCGAGCTCGCCGGTGGCCAGAATCTTCGGCGCGCCCTTGGACGCTCTCGCCAGTCCGGCATCAACGAGCGCCTGCAGCGTCACCTCCGTGCCCTCAGGGATCCGGCTCAGCGCATCGAGCCGAATGACCTGCGCCTCCTCACGAAACGGGTTCGTGAAGCCGCGCTTGGGGACACGACGGGTCAGCGGCATCTGGCCACCCTCGAAATGTGGCTTGTTGCCACCGGGTCCGTGATGGCCCGCGCGCGCCTTGATACCCTTATTGCCCTTACCCGAGGTTTTTCCAGTCCCCGAACCCGGTCCACGGCCTAGTCGCTTTCTATTGCGATGCGAGCCGGGCGCCGGGTGCAGCGAGTCGAGACCGATATGCTCAGCCATGTTTCTTTACCGAAACGAGGTGCCGTACCCTTTTCAACTGCCCTGCCAACGAGGGCGTGAATGGCTTGATGATCACGTCCTGATGATGCTTGAGGCCGATCGCCTCGAGCGTCGCCCGCATGCGGGCCGAGTGGCCGATGCCGGAGCGCACCTGGCGGATCTCGACCGTTTTGGCGTCGGTGACGGCCTTCTCGGTCTTGGCGGGGCCGCGACCGGGATGCCAGACGAACGTTCTAGGCATGCGCGGCCTCCTTGCCCTTCGCTCTCGACTTGTAGCCGAGCGAGGCGATGTCGATGCCGCGCTCGCGCGCGATCTCTTCGACGGTCGTCAGGTGATAGAGGCCATCGAGCGCGGCCAACACCATGTTGTGCGGATTGGTAGAACCGAGGCTCTTGGTGAGGATGTCCGTGATGCCGGCGCACTCCATGATCGCGCGCACGGCGCCACCGGCAATGACACCCGCACCAGGCGCCGCGGGCTTCATTAATACGCGACCGGCACCGTGCTCGCCGACGACTTCGTGCGGGATCGTGCCACCCGTCAGCGGAACGTTGGCCATGCGGCGGCGCGCCGCGTCGACCGCCTTCCGGACGGCCT
>DATHNL010000029.1:0-38002 GCA_035486035.1 Gemmatimonadaceae bacterium | reverse complement strand
CCGTACGGTTGAGCGCGCTCGAACACTTCCGACGTGAGTCGACCAGGGCTGAACGCGACCGCCGGAATCCCTTCGTCTCGGAGTTGCCCGAGAAACTCCGCCGCGAAGCCGTCCGGGTGATCGATGTCGATCAGGATGAGGTGTGGGCGGGCTCGTCGAATGGCGTCTTCCGGCGTCTCACGCGCGTCATCATGGATCTCGACGTCATACCCCTCGACCTGCGCAAATGCTCCGAGCAGGGCCGCCGTGGGCGAGTCCGTCGAGACGATCAGCACCGTGAGCACAGTGGCGTTGATCATCGCACGGCCTATGCCTGTCTATATAAGTATGGGATCGCTGTCACTCGTTGTGTTCGCCTTTGGTGCGACAATCGCGCTGCTCGCGATGGTCGCGCAGGTCGTACGCGGCCGATCGAGCGACGCCTGCGGGAGTGCCACATGGGACGACGGCCGATCGTTGCGCCGGCGCGAGGGGCTCATCGTCGGCCGCACGCGCTGGCGGTTTCTGCGATATGCCGGTTACGGACATATCGTGACCGTCGCGCCCACGCGATCCGGGAAAGGCGTGGGAGCGGTGATCCCGAACTTGCTGCTCTATCCCGGATCGATCGTCGTCACGGACCCCAAGGGCGAGAACTACGCGGTCACCGCCGCGCGGCGCCGTGCGCTCGGACACCGCGTGCTGGCGTACGACCCGTTCGGTGTGATCGCCTCGGATGACGATCGCGCATCGTACAATCCGCTCGATCACGTCAAGGGTGTCGACGATGCGCGGCTCGTCGCGGATATGCTCGTTGTCCCTGACGGCCGCACCGAGCCGTTCTGGGAAGAAGAAGCGCGCGCGCTGCTCGTCGGCTTGATTCTCCACGCGAGAACCTCGCTCGTGACCGTGCGAGGATATCTCACGCTATCGGCACGCGAATTTCGGGGGCTGCTCGCTGACATGGCAGCGAGCAAGAACGCGATCGTGCGGCGGGCAGCGGCCCAGATCGGCCAAAAGAGTCCCCGCGAGCGCTCGGCCGTGCTCTCGACCGCCCAGAGCCATACGCATTTTCTGGACAGCCCGGCGATGATCCAGGCGCTGGGCGAGACGCGGCGATCCGGAGGGGGCGCGGAGACGACGACGTATCTGATCCTGCCGCCCGAGCGCATCGATGGCTACCGGCGTTGGCTCCGCCTCATGATCGGCTCGATGCTGAATCTCATCACGCGCCAGCGTCGCGCTCAACGCGTCCTGTTCCTGCTCGACGAGTTCGCGCACTTGGGCCGGATGCGCCCGGTCGAGCAGGGGATCTCGCTCGTCGGCGGCTACGGTGTCAGGTTCTGGCTGCTCATTCAGGATCTCGCGCAACTGCGCGCGATCTATGGCGAGAACGCTTCGACGTTTCTCGCTAACGCCGAGGTATTGCAGGCGTTCGGCATCAACGACTACGAGACGGCCGAGCACCTCTCGCGACTCGCTGGCGAGACGACAGTGGAGACGCGCGGGCGGCGGCTCATCACGGCCGACGAGATTCGGCGACTGGCGCCCGATCTCCAAATGCTGTTCCTGCGCGGTCACGCGCCCATCGCGGCGCGGCGGGTGAGCTATCTTCGCGATCGAGCGTTTCGTGGACTGGCTGAGCCGAATCCTCTCGCTCTGGATTAATATCAGCCCGAGCCTGCCGCTCGGTGTCTATCGGCCGATCGACGCTCCGATGACGCGCGGCGCGATCGTCGTGGTCTGCCTGCCCTTGGCGATCGGGCGCCTGGCTCGTGAGCGCGGGTACCTCGGCTACGGGCCCTGTCCCGGGCACGTGGAACGGCTTGGCAAACGGGTCGCCGCTGTCGCGGGCGACACCGTCGAGACTGACGCCGAGGGCGTTCGCATCAATGGCTTTCTGATTCCTGGGAGCCGGCGCCTGGAGAGAGACTCGCGAGGTCGGCCGCTGCCGGTGGCGGCGCGGATAACAGTCGTGCGGCCGGGCGAGCTATTCCTGCTAGCGACTGACAACCCGCGCAGCTTCGACAGCCGCTACTTCGGCCCGGTCGCCGTCGCGGATCCTATTGTTGTCGCCCTAGTCTCGCATTGAGATCGGGTCGGTCCGCTCGAACACGCCCCCCAGCCAGCGCATCGCGAGCGTAATCTCGAAGGCCGCCAACGCTAATCCGATCACGACTCCGAGCGTTACCGCTGCCGGGCTGCCGCCCGCGAGGATTGATACGAAGACCGCAGCCCCCGTCGCGGGCGCCAGAGCGATCGCGAGCGCCATCAACGCCGCGATGGCGCCGAGCGCGCGCTGGCCGAGCGCTTCGAACGCGATCTGGCCGGCGTCGAGCGGCCCACCGATGCGGACCCACGCCGGCACGAGCAGTGCAATCGCGTTCTGGATCGTGAGGCTCATGAGATTCACGACGGGCAGAATCACGATGGCGGCGAGTAGCACGCCGAAGCGCTCGCCGATCGGCCGCTCGGTCAGGGTCCCAAACGCGACGGCCAGGAGCGCGACCTGCATCGCGGTCAGTGTCAGGGTCGACGGCAAGACCTCGGCGAACACGACGGTGCGCCCGTGAAGTGGGTACGTGCGCAGCATCGGCAGATGCGCGAGGTCGGCGCGCAGGTCGTTCCGGATCGTGAGCGGCCCGGCGAGCGCCAGGTAAGCCACCGCTACGAGCGCGGCCAGCCCAACGAGCACCACGGGGCTGTCCTCGTGCGTCGCTCGGAACCCGACGGCGCGCCATATCAAATACGTGGCCACGAGCACGAACGTGAACCGGATCGTCGCGGTCAGCTTGAGCCCACGCGCGGCCGCAGTCACGTTCTTCCACACGATCGCCGACCATGCGGGTCCGTGAGCAGACAGCCGGACGAACGTTCGGGTATTGGTCGTGGCGGGGCGCGTCGTGGTGGCGCGAGCCCGGATCCGGGCGGCGCGGCGTGCCGACGCATCGACCGCGGCATCCTCGAACACGGCGTCGGCGCGTAGCACCCAGATGTAATGAAAGACGAGCAGCAGCAGCGCCGGCCCGATCGCCACGAGCCAGGCGTGGTTCGACTCGGCGTACGCCGGCGCGATGACCCAGCGAAACGGCGCGAGGATCGCGCTGGGGATGGGCTGGTGCATCGCGTCGCCGACTCGTCCCAATGCCCCCGACACGTCTCCAATGGAATGGATCGACAAGAGCGCGGGGGCCAACGAGTACGCGAGCAGGCCGATGGCCGTCAAGACGACGACGAGCGCTGGCAGATTGCGCGCGAGTCCACGGCCCCGCTGCGCCGCGGCGGTCCGGACCAGCGTCACGCCCATCTGGTGCATGAACGAGGTCGCGAACAGGATCCAGAGCCCGATCATCCGGAGCGGCAAGGCGAGTGGATAGCCGGCGCCCCGGCTCCGCCACAGCAGCAAAGAAATGAACGCGGCGCTCACGAGCATCGAGATCTGCACGCGAAGCAGCCGATAAAGAATGAGATCCCGCCGCCGGAGCGGCGCCGGGAACAGCAGCTGGATCTCGGCCGGCGTGAACGCCAGCGGTATCGTCGACGCACCGAAGATCCACCACTTCGCGGCGAGCACCGCGAGCAGGAAGGCGCTCAGGAGCCCGAACCCGCGCTGGATCGGCAAGTACGCGGTCGGCGACGCCGCGGCATCGCCCTCGGGTCGATAAAAAATCAGCGCGAGGTAGAGCAGGCCGACGACGAGAAAGGCCACGTACATCGGCTTGCGGAGGCGCGCCAGCGATGCTCGGAACCGGTTTCGCGCCGACCGGCCGAGCAGGTAAGCGAGCGCGTCGAGTCTCACGCGGTCAGCGCGAGGAAGAGATCCTCGAGATCGAGGCCCGCCAGATCCGGTCGCGCGGCGACGATGTCGGCCACCGTGCCGTAGGCGACCATCCGGCCGCGGCGCAGCACGAGGATTTGCGTGCAGAGCTCCTCCACCAGGTGCAGCAGGTGAGAGCTCAAGACGACCGCGGCGCCGGCCGCCGCCCGCTCGACGATCGTCTCCTTCATCCGCTTGATGCCCGCGGGATCGAGCCCGGTGAGCGGCTCATCGAGGATCAACACGGCAGGATCGTGGATCAACCCACAGGCAATGGCGAGCTTCTGCCGCATCCCGCGCGAGAGCTCGGCCGGCAGCGATCCGCGCTTGTCCGTGAGCTCCAACTCGTCGAGCAGCGGCGGCACCCGCTCGTCGACGTGCGCGACCGAGTAGATCCGCGAGACGAACCGGAGATGCTCCTCGACCGTCAGGTACTCGAAGAGCTCGGGCTCGTCGGGGATAAACGCGAGCGCGCGCTTCGCGGTGAGGGGATCCTTCGCCAGATCCGCGCCGGCGATCGTGATCGTGCCAGAGGTGGGACGGATGATGCCGGCGACGCTGCGCAGCGTGGTGGTCTTGCCGGCGCCGTTCGGACCAACCAGGCCCATGATCTCGCCCGGGCCGACTCGGAAAGACAGTTGGTCGACGGCGACGAGCTCACCGTACAACCGGGTCAGGCCGGAGACATCGATCACGCCCGGAAAGATAACTGCAGCGCTTGTTCAAGGCCGCCACGTAGGCTCTCGCCGACGCCACGATGATATCCGTATCCACGCCGTAGCCGACATGGCCCTCCACGTCGATGGTCACCGCGCCGACGGCGTTGATTCCCTCGGTCACGGCATCGACCGCAAACTCCGTGAGGACGCCGACATCGCCGACAATCTTGTTGATCGCCTGACACAAGGCATCCACGGGACCGGCACCCTGCGCCGATTCTGTCAGCAGGGCGTCGTCTTCGGTTCGGCGCAGCCGCACCGTTGCGGTTGGGATGGATCCGGTGCCACAGGACACTTGAACATGAACCAGCGCGTACATCTCGGGAGTCTTCTGGTCGGCGTTGTCCTTGAAGCGGGAGAACGCGCCCACGAGGTCTCCGTCGGAGAGGCGAATGCCGAGGTCCTCGAGGTGCCTCCGAAACGCGTGCCGACCCGAGTGCTTCCCCAGGACCAGCGGCTTCGCCTCCATCCCCACAGTCTCGGCGCTCATGATCTCGTACGTCAGCGGGTTCTTGAGCACTCCGTCTTGGTGAATGCCCGCCTCGTGGGCGAAGGCGTTCGCGCCGACGATCGCCTTGTTCGGTGGTACTCGGACCCCGGTACACTGCGACACGAGGCGCGAGGTTCTCGCGAGCTCTCGCGTCACGATTCCCGTCGTGAGGCCGAAGTACGCGGCGCGCGTGTGGAGCGCCATCACGCATTCTTCGAGCGATGCATTTCCCGCGCGCTCTCCGAGGCCGTTGATCGTGCACTCGATCTGCCTGGCGCCCGCCCTCACTCCAGCAAGCGAGTTCGCTACGGCTAATCCCAAGTCGTCGTGACAATGGGTCGAGATCACGACGCGAGCCGGCACTTTCTCTCGAATGCCTCGAATCAGTGCGCCGTACTCGTCCGGCGTGACGTATCCGACCGTGTCAGGGATATTCAGCGTCGTCGCCCCATTGTCGACGGCGGCTGCGAGGACATCGTACAAGAACTCCGGGTCTGACCGGCCGGCGTCTTCTGGGGAGAACTCGACGTCCTCGCTTCGCTCGGACGCATGACGGACCATTCTGGCGACAGTCTCGACCACCTGACCCCGCGTCATGCGCAGCTTGTACGTCAGGTGAATGTCAGATGTCGCCAGAAATGTGTGAATACGGCGACGGGGCGCTGGGGCGATGGCGGCAGCGCAGCGATCGATGTCCGCTTCGTTCGCGCGGGCCAGGCCGCAGATCACGGGGCCGGTGACGTCCGTCGCAATAGCGTGGACCGCGTCGAAGTCGCCCTGTGACGCCGCCGGAAACCCGGCCTCGATGATATCGACGCCGAGCCGCGCCAGCTGGTGCGCGACGTCGAGTTTCTCGTCGCGCGTCATCGTACAGCCCGGCGCCTGCTCGCCGTCGCGCAGCGTCGTATCGAAAATCCTGACGCGCGTCATGACCCGGGCACGATCTCTTTGGGCGAGACGAACGGCATCATGCGACGCAGCGTCTGGCCCACGCGCTCGATGGGATGCGCGACGTCCTTCGCGCGCCACAGGTTGAAGCACGCGCGCCCCGTGCGATTCTCGGCGATCCACTCCTCGGCGAACGCACCACTCTGGATGTCGGCGAGCAATGATCGCATCACCGCTCGCGTCTCATCCCCGATGATCCGCGGCCCCGCCGTGTAGTCGCCATACTCGGCGGTATCCGACACCGAGTATCGCATGTAGTTGAGCCCACCTTGATACATGAGGTCCACGATCAGCTTGAGCTCGTGGAGGCATTCGAAGTAGGCGACCTCGCTTTGGTAGCCAGCTTCGACGAGGGTCTCGAATCCGGCCTTGACCAGGGCCGAGACGCCGCCGCAGAGGACGGCTTGTTCGCCGAAGAGATCGGTCTCGGTCTCTTCGGTGAACGTGGTCTCGAGTACCCCAGCCCTGGTACACCCGATGCCCTTCGCATACCCAAGCGCATCGGCGAGCGCATGTCCCGAAGCGTCTTGCTCCACAGCGACCAATCCCGGGACACCGCCGCCGGCAACGAACACCTCGCGCACCCTGTGCCCTGGCGCTTTCGGCGCAACCATGCTGACGTCAACGCCCGCGGGCGGGACGATCTGGGCATACCGGATGTTGAATCCATGCGCGAACATCAACGTCTTGCCCGGTGTCAACGCGGGCGCGATGTCGGCCGTGTAGAGCTCGCGCTGACTGTGATCGGGCGTCAGAATCATGATGGCCTGCGCTTCGCGCACCGCCTCCGACACGTCCACAACGCGGAGGCCGTGAGCCGCGGCCTTTTGACGAGTCGGGGAGCTGGGGGACAGGCCGACGCGAACGTCCAGGCCACTGTCGCGCAGGTTGAGCGCGTGCGCATGGCCTTGGCTACCGAACCCGATGATCGCGATCGGGCGGCCGGCCCAGCGGCCGATATCGGCCTGGGTGTCGTAATAGAGTGTGGCCATAACCTCAGTCCCCCGATCCGTCGGCCTGCGCCATGGCGATGCGGCCGCTCCGGATCATCTCGGTGATGCCGATAGGCGTGAGGAGATCGAGAAACGCGTCGACCTTCTTCGGCGACTCGGTCAGCTCGAAGACCAGGGTCGCGATACCCACGTCGACCGTTCTGGCGCCGTGGCTCGTGGTCAACGAGATGAGTCCCGCGCGACTCGGCGCCGGCGCGTGGACCTTCACCAGCACGGTCTCGCGCTCGACCGTGCGATCGTGTGTCACGTCTTGCACCTTGAGCACCTCGACTAAACGGTTCAACTGCTTCGTGACCTGCTCGACGTCCGCGTCGACGACGAGCGTCATGCGACTCACTCCGGGCATCTCACAGCGGCCCACGGTCAGGCTCTCGATGTTGTATCCCCGCCGCCGAATCAGGCTCGCCACCCGGTGCAACACGCCCGGATGATCCTGCACCAGCGCCAAAATGGTGTGCACTGACATCACACGCCTTCCAGCATCTCGTGAAGGCCCTTCCCCGCGGGCACGATGGGAAACACGTTGACCTCGCGCTCGACGCGAAAGTCGATGACCGCGCACCCGTCGTGTTCCCACGCCCGGTCGATGGCCGCTACGACGTCCTGGGGCCGCTCGACTCTGAGACCGAGCACGCCGTACGCAGCGGCCAGCCCGGCGAAGTCCGGACCGCTGAGCAGCGTGCCACTGTAGCGGCGGCCTTCGAACAACTCCTGCCACTGGCGCACCATGCCGAGATAGCCGTTGTTGATCACGGCGATCTTGATGTTGCGGCAACCTTCCTGGACAATCGTCGCGAGCTCCTGATTCGTCATCTGGAATCCGCCGTCGCCGACGATCACCCACACGGTCTCATCAGGATGGGCCATGGCAACGCCGAGCGCCGCTGGCACCGCAAATCCCATCGTGCCAGCGCCACCCGAGGTGATGTGACTCCTCGGCCTGTACCAGTCGATGAGTTGCGCCGCCCACATCTGGTGCTGGCCCACATCGGTGACGACCCGACTCGGCCCTCTCACCTTGAGCGCGTCATTGAGCGCCGCATACACCTCGTGCGGCATCAGCGCCTCGGTGCGCGGGCGGTTCAACTCCTTGTGCCGGCGCTGATACTTGGCCTGCACCTCGCGGATGTGGCCGAGCCATGTCGCCGACCAGCGGCACGGCATGAGGCCTAACATCATGCGCAGCACGCGCTGGGCATCGCCCACGATCGGAACCGCCACGCGGACGTTCTTGCCGATTTCCGATGGGTCGATGTCGATATGAATGATTTTCGCGTGGGGGGCGAACGAGGATGCGTTCCCCGTCACGCGGTCGTCGAATCGGCCGCCGATGTTGAGGAGGACATCGCACTCCTGGATCGCGCGGTTGACGTGGACCCAGCCGTGCATGCCCGGCATGCCGATGCTCAGCGGGTGATCCTGAGGGAACGCGCCGAGTCCCTGGAGCGTGGTGATCACCGGGATGCCTGTGCGTTCGGCCAGCTCCAACAACTCGGCGCTGGCGCCGCTCTGGATCACGCCGTTGCCGGCCATGATCAAGGGCCGCTCCGCGGCCACGAGTAACTCGACGGCGGCGCACACCTGGTGCGCACAGCCGTCATATGTCGGCTTGTACCCGGGAAGGCGAATCTGCGCGGTCCAATCGGGGATTGCTTTGGCCTGCTGCGCGTCTTTGGTCACATCGATCAACACCGGTCCGGGCCGGCCGGTGGTCGCCAGATGAAACGCCTCGCGAAACACGACCGGCAGATCTTCGGCCCGTTTGACGAGATAATTGTGCTTCGTGATCGGGACGGTGATGCCCGTGATATCGGTTTCCTGGAAGGCGTCGCGGCCAAGAACGACGCTCGAGACTTGGCCGGTGATCGCGACGAGCGGCGTCGAGTCCATCCAGGCATCGGCGATCGGCGTCACGAGATTCGTCGCGCCGGGTCCGCTCGTGGCGACGCACACGCCCGCGCGGCCCGTCGAGCGCGCGTAGCCCTCCGCCGCGTGGCCAGCGCCCTGCTCGTGCCGGCACAGCACGTGATGCAGCCGGTCGCGATACTCGTACATCGCGTAGTAGAAGGGCATGATCGCGCCGCCGGGCACGCCGAACATGACCGAGACGCCCTCGCGCAAGAGGGCCTCGCACATGATCTGTGCTCCGGTGCGCACGTCAGACATTGCGAAGCACCGCGCCGTTGCTGGCGTTGGTCACCAGTGCCGCGTATCGCGCCAGCCAACCCTTCAGTCGCCGCGGTCGCGGCTGGACCGTGCGCGCGTGCAGATCCGCCGTGACCTCGATGGACCGCGCGGCGAGATCGATCGTGATCGTATCGCCGTCTTGGAGCAACCCGATCGGTCCGCCCTCGGCGGCCTCCGGCGACACATGTCCGATGCAAAGTCCCCGTGTGCCACCAGAGAATCGGCCATCGGTCACAAGCGCGACCGACGCGCCAAGTGGCATGCCTTTGAGCATGCTCGTGAGCGAAAGCATCTCACGCATGCCAGGGCCGCCTTTGGGTCCTTCGTGGCGCACGACGACGACTTCACCCGACTGGATTCCCCCATTGCAGACGGCCTTCGTCGCGTCCTCTTCGCTGTCGAACACCCGCGCGGGTCCGCGGAATGTCATCTCGTGCTGCTCGACCGCGCCGACTTTGATCACGGCCCCTTCGGGCGCCAGAGAGCCGAACAGCACCGCGAGCGCCCCGCGCTTCGAGTGCGGACGCGATGCGGGCCGAATACAGTCCGGGTTGAAGGTCTCGGCGAGGGCGACCGTTGCGCCGAGCGTCCGACCGGTGACCGTGAGCGCATTCGGCGAAAGCGCGCCGGGGACGTCAATGAGCTGACGCAGGATGGCCGATACGCCGCCCGCCGCATGCACGTCCTGCATGTGCCATTGCCGCGGGCCATCCCACGCGGGTGAGATCTTGGCGAGGTGTGGCACACGCTCGGCGACGTCGTTGAATCGGCTCACCGGATAGTCGAGTCCGGCCTCGCGCGCGAGCGCCAGCACGTGCAGCACCGTGTTTGTCGATCCGCCCATGGCCATGTCCAACGCCATGGCGTTATCGATCGCCGCTGCCGTCACGATGTCGAGAAAGCGCACATCGTCGCGCACGAGTCGCAGAACGGTGCGCGCGGCTTCGACGACGAGATCACGGCGTTCCGGCGCGGTCGCGAGGACCGATCCGTTGCCGGGCAGGGCGACGCCGAGTGCCTCGCACAGGCAGTTCATCGAGTTCGCCGTGAACATGCCGGAGCAACTGCCGCACGTGGGACACGCGAGCCGCTCCAGCTCGTCGAGTCGCGCGTCGTCGATCGTGCCGGCCGCGTGAGCGCCGACGCCTTCGAACACCGAGATCAGGTCGATGGCGCGACCCGACGAGTCGATGCCTTTCGCCATCGGGCCTCCCGAGACGAACACGGTCGGTATGTTCACGCGCGCCGCACCCATCAGCATTCCCGGCACGATCTTGTCGCAGTTCGGGATGCAGATCATGCCGTCGAAGCAGTGCGCGGTGGCCATTGTCTCGACACAGTCCGCGATCAGTTCGCGTGACGGCAGCGAATAGCGCATGCCGTCATGGCCCATCACGATGCCGTCATCGACGCCGATCGTGTTGAACTCGAACGGCACGCCACCCGCTTCGCGCACCGCCGCCTTGACCGCGCGGCCGAGCTCCTGCAAGTGCGCGTGGCCCGGGATGATGTCGACATAGCTGTTGCAGACGGCGATGAACGGCTTGTCGAAGTCGCCCCGGTCACGGATCTGGCCCGTGGCCCGGAGCAGGCTGCGATGTGGTGCGCGATTGAATCCGCTTTTGATCGTGTCAGAGCGCATAATTAAAAAACCCCTCCTTTTTGGGAGGGGTGTCGGTGTCAGTGTCGTCCGTCGCTGAACCTAGACCGTCGGCCTCCCAAGCACGAATGCTCCCCCGGTAATGAGGAGTACGAGTACGAGGCTAAGGACGAGGGTTGCGCGAGGCATCTTCTTCACAACCTACACAAAGAGCCTTAAGTGTCAAGGATCTCGGAGACGTCGCACGTGAACCCCTCGACTACGTCCTCGCCGGATAATGTGTCGCCGGGAAGCAGTACCGTTCGCGAGCCGTCCGCACGGTATACGTCGATTTGTCGACGACGGGGGTCGATATACCACACCAATCGGGTGCCGATTGATAGATACTGCCTGAGCTTCTGCGCCAGGTAACGAGGGTTGTTACTCGGCGAGATCACCTCAATCACGAGGTCAGGCTCGAGGAGCCAGCGTTCATCACTGAGCGGCAGCCGATCCCTTTGGATGAAAGCCACATCCGCACCGAGGACCGTGTTTCGGTCAATGAAAACCGAGGTGTCGCCACCGTACAATTTGCCGAGCCTGTGCTTGTGTACGTGGGGGCTAAGTACACGCGCGAGATTCATGAGCACCGATCCGTGGGTTGGTGCGACCGGCTCTCGAACCGCTAGCTCCCCACAAGCAAGCTCGAACCGATAGTGGTCAGAGTAAAGCTCGACGTCGAGTTTCGCGAATTCTTCCGCTGTCATCGTTGCCTCCTGTATATAAGCCGAGCCTAACGCCGAGGAGTCGGCGTCGGCAACGCGCAATGTCGAACGGTGCGTCAGCTGATCGTCAGCTTAGCAATGACCGCGGACCCGACATCATGTGTCGTCGCAGGCCGAATTCCTGACGGCGCGAGATCGCGCGTGAGGCAGCCGGAGTCGATGGTGGCCAAGACGGCGGTCTCGATGGCGCGGGCCTCGGCTTCGAGGCCGAGGGAGTGGCGGAGCAGGAGGGCGACACTCAAGATCGTGCCGACGGGATTCGCGACGCCCTGGCCCGCGATGTCAGGCGCCGAGCCGTGGATCGGCTCGTAGAGTCCGCGACGCGTGTCGCCGAGTGACGCGGAGGGCAGGAGGCCGACCGAACCGGCGAGCACGGATGCCTCATCGGTGAGGATGTCCCCGAACATGTTGTCGGTGACGATGACGTCAAAGTCGGCCGGCCGGCGGATGAGGTGCATCGCGCACGCATCGACCAGTACGTGCTCGATCGTGAGGTCGGGAAACTCCTCGCGAGCCAAGCGCGCGACAACGTTGCGCCACAGGCGGGAGGTCATCAGCACGTTGGCTTTGTCGACCGACGTCAGCTTGCCGCGCCGCGTGCGCGCGATGCGGGCGGCGAGCCGCACGACGCGCTCGATCTCGGCCGTCGTGTAGACGCACGTGTCGAACGCCCGGTCGCCGTCTCGGCCCTGTGGCCCGAAGTACAACCCACCGGTGAGCTCACGCACGACCAGGATGTCGACGCCGGTGAGTCGCTCCGGACGGATCGGCGACGCGGCCACGAGGGAGGGCTGCACCGTGACCGGTCGAAGATTCGCGTACAGCTCGAGCGCCTTCCGAAGCCCGAGCAATCCCATCTCCGGTCGTTGGGCCGCGTCGGGATTGTCCCATTTCGGCCCACCGACGGCGCCGAGCAGAATGGCGTCCGACGACTTGGCGATGGACAACGTGTCGGCCGGAAGCGCGGTACCGCAGGCATCAAGCGCCGCGCCGCCGATCAACGCCTGCGTGCAATCAAACGTGTGCCCGAATCGCCCGGCGATGGCGCCGAGCACGCGCACGCCTTCCGCGATGACTTCTGGGCCGATGCCGTCGCCGGGCAATACAGCGATGTGTGCCTTCACGCTGAACTCGTTGTCACGATCCGTGCCGGATGCGTGGATTCGAATCGGTCAATCGCCCGAGCCTCGGCCAATACAAATCCGAGTTGATCGACACCCTGCAGCAAACAATGCTTGGCGAACGGATCGATCGCAAACGTCGCGTCCCGCCCGTCGTTTGATGCGATTCGCTGCAGCGCGAGATCGATCATGACCTCGCCACGGTCGGCGGCGAGATGCGCGTGCATCGCCGGGTCGACCGTGATCGGCAACAATCCGTTTCTCAGCGCATTGTTTCTGAAAATATCCGCGATCTGCGTGCTGACGACCGCGCGGAATCCAGCGCCAAGCAACGCCCACGGCGCGTGCTCGCGAGAGGATCCGCAACCGAAGTTGTGTCCGGCGACGAGGATCGCCGCGCCGGCGGGATCCGGGCGTGGGTTCCAGTCGGCGAACGCATTGGAACCGAGGCCGCTCTTATCGGTGACCTTCAGGAATCTCGCCGGGATGATCTGATCCGTATCGACGTTCTCGTTCGGGATCACGAATACTTTGGACACAATCTTCATGCGACCGCCCTGGGATCGGCGATCATGCCGGCGAGCGCTGTGGCAGCGGCCGTCAATGGGCTGGCCAGGAACGTGCGGCCGCCTTGACCTTGACGGCCCTCGAAGTTGCGGTTGCTCGTGCTTACGGCATACTGGCCGGGAGACAGCGAGTCTCCGTTCATCGCGATGCACATCGAGCAGCCCGCTTCGCGCCACTCCGCGCCCGCTGCACGGAACACATCGGCCAGTCCCTCGGCCTCGGCCTGGCGCTTCACCTCTCGTGATCCCGGCACGACCAGCATCCGTACTGCCACGTGACGGCCACGCAGGATTCTCGCCGCTTGGCGTAGGTCTGATATTCTGGCGTTCGTGCAGCTTCCCAGGAAAACGACGTCGACACGCTTCCCGAGCAGGGTTTCTCCGGGCGTCAGGCCCATGTAGCTCAACGCCTTTCTCTCGCTGGTCGACGCTGGCTCCGGGATCCGCCCATCGATAGACATCCCCATGCCCGGATTGGTACCATAGGTGATCATAGGCGCGAGACGCGAAGCGTCGAGAGTTATGGCCTTGTCGTACGTAGCCCCGTCGTCAGTCGATAGACGGCGCCACTCGGCAAGAGGGAGGTCCTTGGGAGCGAACGGCCGGCCCGCGACGTATTCGAACGTCGTGTCGTCCGGCGCGATGAGCCCGGCACGCGCGCCGCCCTCGATCGACATGTTCAGACCGTCATGCGCTCTTCCATCGACAACGAGCGGATCGCGTCGCCGGTGTACTCGAAGACGTACCCGGTGCCGCCATCGACGCCGTTCTGAGCGATGATCGCGAGAATGATGTCCTTGGCCGAGACACCAGGCTGAAGTCGGCCGTCGACGCGGACTTGCATTGTCCTCGGCTTGTACTGCAACAAGCACTGGGCGGCGAGCACGTGCTCGACCTCTGACGTGCCGATGCCGAATGCGAGCGCGCCGAAAGCCCCGTGCGTGCTCGTATGGCTGTCGCCGCAGACGATCGTCATGCCCGGCTGCGTAAGCCCGAGCTCTGGCCCGATCACGTGCACGATGCCCTGGCGATCCGAGCCCAAGGCATACAACGGGATGCCGAACTCGGCGCAATTCCGTTCGAGCTCGGCCAGCTGTTTGAGCCCCATGGGATCAGCGGAATGCAGCGGCAGCGTTGGCGTCGAATGGTCCATGGTGGCCAACGTCCGATCAGGCCGCCGCACGCGCAGCCCACGCGAGCGGAGGCCACTGAACGCCTGCGGTGACGTCACCTCATGGACGAGGTGCAGGTCGATGTACAGAATCGCCGGTGTCTCCGGAGTCGCCGGACGCACGACGTGCGCATCCCAGATCTTGTCCACGAGCGTTGGCATTGAAATGGGATATATACTTGTCGCATGACTGAAACCAAGTGGCAGACCCTGACTCACACGCTGCTGAGGGTGTTCGCGGCCGGTGTGTACATGCAGCACGGCGTGCAAAAGGTCATTTCATTCATGCACCACGAGCCGATGGGGCCGCTCCAGGACATCGCCATGGTGATGGAGACGGTATTCGCCGCGTGCATTATCCTCGGTTTGTTCACGCACGTCTTGGCGTTCCTCTGCTCCGGCGAGATGGCGGTCGCGTACTTCATGTTCCACGCGCCGCGCGGATTGTTGCCCATCGTGAACCACGGTGAGACGCCCTCGCTCCTCTGCTTCATCTTCTTATACCTGTCAGCCATCGGCGCGGGCGCGTTCTCGCTGGACGCGGCGCTCCGTCGCAAACGCAGCGGATGAAAATCGCGGTCGCGGGCGCCACGGGATTCATTGGCAGCGCGCTCGTCGCACACCTCGGCGCGACCGGACATCGGGTGGTGCGCCTCATGCGACGTGGCGCCGATGCCTCGCGCGGGGATGTGACGTGGGATCCCGCGCGGAGCGTGCTCGATCCCGCGGCGCTCGACGGAGTGCAGGCGGTCGTGAACCTTGCGGGTGAGCCGGTCGCCGAGCGATGGACGGCCGAGCGGAAGCGGCGCATCAAGGCGAGCCGGGTGGAGGCGACGACGGTGCTGGCCAAGACGCTCGTCGGCTTGGCTCGTCCACCGCGCGTGCTCGTCAACGCGTCGGCCATCGGCATCTACGGCGATCGCGGCGACGAAGTGCTCGATGAGACCTCGGCGCCGGGCACCGGGTTCCTCGCCGACGTCGCGAAGTCCTGGGAGTCTTCGGCCGCGCCTGTCATCGAGCGCGGCATCCGTACGGTGTTCACGCGGTTCGGCATCGTGTTGAGCGCGGCAGGTGGGGCGCTCGAGAAAATGCTGCCGCCGTTCAAGCTCGGCGCCGGCGGGCGGCTCGGCAACGGAAAACAGTGGATGAGTTGGGTGACGCTCGACGACGTCGTCGCGGCCATCGATTTCGCGATCACGTCCGATCTCGTGAGTGGGCCCGTCAATGTCGTAGCGCCGAATCCCGTGACCAACGCCGACTTTACCCACGAGTTGGGGCATGCGCTGCACCGGCCAGCCGTCGCAACGGTCCCCGGGTTTGCGCTTAAGCTGGCCTATGGTGAAATGGGAGAGGCCGTGCTCCTCGCTTCGCAGCGCGTCCTTCCACACGCGCTCGAACGCGCGGGGTTCGTCTTCAAGCACGTCCTGTTGAACGACGCCCTAAAACAAATCCCCTTGGGGCGGTGAGTACGACAGCGAGCCCGGCGCGATGACGGCTGGTGTGGTGCCTGTGTGGATCGTCACGCCAGCGTCGAGGATATGCCGGACCTCGATTCCGCCGGCGGTGAGATAATCGGCGATCAGACTCCGATGGCAACGCCACCACAGGGCCTCAGCGCACATGAACACCAGCGGTGATTGCAACGACAACGCTGAGGCAAGGGCTCGATAAAACTGCGGGGTTTCCATGTAGTCGGCATAGCCGCGGAATGCATCGAGGCGCCAACCCGTGTTGATGGAGTCTGGCGCGGGGTCACGCCGGCCGCCGAGGTCGACGAAGTGAGCGTAGCCGATGTCGGCGGCGCGGAGCGAGGCGGCCAGTGCATCGCTGCCGAATTGCGGATGCCGGCGCGAGCCCGGAAACCGACGCACGTCGATCAGCGTCGCGATCTCCTGCGCCGTGAGAAGAGACAGAAACACGTCGATCGACCGCGTCGAATGCCCGATCGTGTAGACCGCGGCCGGCGCGTGCGGGACGTCAGCGAGTGAGACTATCGCGGCGGATGACCGCCGTGGCGCAGTAGCTCGGTCGCTTCCTCGATGCGGCGAATGTATTGGCCGACTCGCTCGCCAGCGCGCCGTTTCGGCAGCACGAAGTCGGGGTTGTCCGGCTCATCGCCGCCCTCGTCGACGTAGAGATCGCCACCTTGGCGCTCGACCACGGACTCCCAGTTCTCGACGGCATCGAGAAGGTCGCCGACTTCGTCGCTCGTTTCCTTCCCGGTTAGCTCGACGCCACGGCGGCGGAGTTTGTCCGCGAGCTCGGCGACCACGTCGGCTCGCTCCCTATTCTCCTCTGTACCCCCCATACCCCCATCATAACATTATTCTTCAGATTATGCCGTTGGTATCATTTTCATCGCTCCCCCCGGATGCCCGCGTCTGGGTCTTCGCGGCCGACCGGCCGCTCGCGCCGGCCCAGGCTGAGTTACTGCTCGCCGAGGTCGATACGTACCTCGAGCAGTGGCGCGCGCATGGCCAGCCGCTGACCGTCGCGCGCGAGTGGCAGGACGATCGGTTTCTCACGATCGCCGTCGATCAGACCGACGCGTATGCGTCCGGGTGTTCCATCGACGGGCTCTTCCGCAGCCTCCGCGGTTTGGAATCTCGACTCGGCGCCGCGCTCGTCGGCGGCGGTCGCGTGCACTTCCGCGACGAGACCGGGGCTATCCAGACTGTCACGCGGGACGAGTTCTCCCGGCTCGGCGAGTCCGGTGTCGTCACACGGCATACGACCGTGTTCGATCCGACCGTCGCCACCGCTGGCGAGTGGCGCGAGCGCTTCGAGACGGAAGCCGCGCATTCGTGGCACGCAGCAGTACTGCCGGCGTAGTGCTCCGCGTTTCGAGCTTCTCGGTCTCGCTCGATGGCTACGGTGCGGGGCCCAATCAGAGCCTAGAGCATCCCCTCGGCGTCGGCGGGCTCGAGCTGCACCAGTGGTTTTTCCCGACCCGCACCTTCCAGGGCATGCACGGCGAGGGTGATGGCACCACAGGTGTCGACGACGAGTTTGCCGCGAAAGGGTTCCAGAACGTCGGGGCGTGGATCCTCGGACGCAATATGTTCGGGCCGATTCGCGGGCCCTGGCCTGATGATGCGTGGAAAGGTTGGTGGGGTGCGAACCCGCCGTATCACGTGCCGACGTTCGTGCTGACCCATCATGCGCGGCCGTCGATCACCATGGAAGGAGGCACGACCTTTCACTTCGTCACTGACGGGATCCACGCCGCATTGGAGCGCGCTACGGCGGCGGCGAACGGGAAAGACGTGCGCGTCGGCGGTGGGGTCGCGACGATCCAGCAGTACCTGCGCGCCGGGCTCGTGGACGAGATGCATCTGGCCATCGCGCCCGTCATCCTCGGTTCGGGCGAGCTACTCCTGGCCGGCTTGAACCTGCGAGCAATGGGATATTCTTGCCGTGAGTTCGTTCCCGGTACGAACGCTACTCACGTGGTGCTGGCGCGGGCGTAAGCGGCCAGAGCGTCTTATGCGTGCCGTCGCAATACGGCTTTTTCATAGACGCTCCACAACGACACAGCGCGATGGCCTTCTTGTCGGGCCGAGGCGACGGAATCACGTTGCCGGCTTCGTCGACGACCACGACCTGGTCGGCATCCTCGGCCGAGATGCGATAGGGGCCGTTCTCGCTGACCTTAATGCGAATCATGCGCCGCCTGAGCATAGCGTTTGACTCTCGCGAGCATGGCATTGAGGCCGATCTCGCGGCTGCTCAGGCCGATGTCGCTCATCACCTGCGCCACGAAATCGTTCGGTAGCGCCAACGCGACTTCGGGCGGCTGATCGTTGATCGCCGAGAAGAGGATCGCGAGAAATGCCGCGATCGTCGGTGACTGACGGCAGTTCAGATCAGCGTAGAAGTGCAGCTTCCCGTCGACCAGCTCCGGGAACAGATCGACCCGAGTCTGACACTCGGGCACCGTGAACTCGGCCCGATCGAGTCCCAGGAATCGCTCGGGCACCGGCTCGAGCTGCTTCGAGTACTGCACGAGGGCCTGCATCTTGTCCTCGCGCGAGAGCGCGCGGAAGCGCTTGAG
This sequence comes from Gemmatimonadaceae bacterium, assembly GCA_035486035.1. Lineage (GTDB taxonomy): Bacteria > Gemmatimonadota > Gemmatimonadetes > Gemmatimonadales > Gemmatimonadaceae > DASRDS01. The sequence continues at coordinate 19,573 of DATHNL010000029.1, read as the reverse complement.
CACGCGCTCGATGGACGGCGGCATCGACGTGGTTTCCATAGCCTAAAAATACATCGCACGACAGGGATGCGACTATGCATCGATGCATACACGCTCCTGACTTCTCGCCAGGGCCTCTATAGACTCCCGCGGCATAGTTGCCAGTTGGTCAATAGACCCGAGCGACTCCCATGTCCAAGCTGGTCCGCTGGTCGCGACTACTCGCGGCCGCTATTCAGGCTGTGTTTTTCGATGCGCTCGCCTATTCGCTGAGCGCCGTGTACGCCCTCATCATCGCGTGGGCCATCGTCACCGGCCTGTCCGCGCTGATGCATCTGGACCTGTCGCCTCAAGTGAAAGCCCTGTTTATGGCCATCTTCTCCGTAACGCAATTTGGCGAGGTCTCGAGGCGACTATTTAAGTGTCGCGCCGATATCGCCGTGGAAAAGGAACGCTACCTCAATGCCCAAGCCGGCATCCGCAAACTGCGCGATCACCCGTGACGCACGGTGACGCGCCCGGACTATTGGCGGGAGTTCTTCGCGCGCGCGGAGCACGCGCTCTTGCTGCTCGTCTTCAGCTCGAGCGCGGCCCTCTTCCTCGCGGCGCTGTGGGCAGCCGTGAGCTGGCTGACGGACAACGGCCGGGGCGCGTTCGCGCTGCTGCTGGCATTGACCTATGTGGTGATCGCTGTGCCGATCTTGCTGGCGCAGGTCGCCGCCGTCGGCGATCTCGCATACCTCTTGGTCGATGTGCCCAGCATAAACGTGACGGCGCTCCGCACGGTCAGCGACAATGACGCCGGAGGATGGGCGGTGCGGGTGCTCGCTGGCGTGCTCAGCACGACATCGCCGTTCTCGCCTCTCTCGACATGGGCTTGGAGCTTGGTGGTCCCATCCGCGAGCGCCGCGGCACTCGCGCGGATGAAGTATCGCGCCGAATCGGCGATCATGGTCGCTACCTGGCGCCACCTCAGAAAACGCGCTTGACGGAGACCGCGAAGGTCTGGCCGTAGTACTCGCGCTGGAAGCTGTAATGCTGATGCGGCGTGCCGGCGTAGAAGCCGAAGACGGCATCGTTCAGGTTCGTGCCCTCGAGCTCGATCTCGGTATCGCGGAACGGCTTCCACTCGATCGATGCATCGACCTGGCCGTGCGAGTAGAAATACTGGTCGCCGGTCGCCGGATTGCTGGTCCCGTCGCCATAGCTCACGATGTTCGCGGCCTGATACGCCCAGGCAGCGCGAAGCTCGAAGACTCCCTTTTCGTAGACCAGCGCCGTGTTCGCCAGCGCCGGCGCTTGGCGCGGGAGCCGCACGCGGCGGTCGTCTATCGTCGCCCAGGACGTAGTCAGTGCGCCGTTGACGTCGAATCCCAAACCCGACAAGACGCCCGGCAAGAACGCGAGTCGCTGATTCCACTCCGCCTCGGCCCCGAGGAGCGTGCCGGCGCTCCCGTTCTCAGGCTGCCCGGCGCGATAGTTCGGGCCGTCGTTGTATGGGGCGACCCGGTAGCCCGGGATCGAGTGCACGAAGATGAAATTGCTGACGTTCTTGTAGAAGAGCCCTGCCGAGAGAACCCCGGCGCGGTCGAGGAACCGTTCGCCGAGCAGGTCGAGGTTCCACGAGTACTCCGCTCGGAGATTCGGGTTACCGATCATCACGATCGTCGCCGGGTCCCCCGGCAGTCCGGACACACTCGGCGCCAGGTCCGAGAAGTTCGGCCGACCGATGGCCCGCGACCCCGCGACCCGCACATCGGTCGCGTCATCGAGTTGGAACTTGACCTGCGCGCTCGGAAAGAGATCCGCATAGGTCTGATTGCCGGCGGCGCCATGACCCACGTATGACCCGTCCGTGACCTCCAATCGCAATCCCGCATTGAGCGAGGCCCGACCCACGTCCGTGCGGAACATGGTGTATCCCGCGTACACCCGCTCGCTGCCAGAGAAGCTGCCGAGCGCATTCGCCAACGTGTCGACCGTGCGAGCAAAAAGACCGGGGTGCGCGTTCTCGTAGGCCCGAACCGCGGCATCATCGGGCACCGGCCCCAACGCAAGCGGATGAATCGCCGAGTAGAACCCCGGGTCGTGAAACCCACTCACGAAATCAGAGAGCGGCAGCGTCGGTCCGGTGTACGTCGCCGAGTAACTCTGATCGACGTAATACGAGTCATCGGACCGGATGCGAAAGCCAGTGACAACGTGCGGCGTGGCGTAGTCGACGCGGACGCCGTAGGTCGAGGCCCGCGATCGCGTGTCGTCGTCGGTATAGCCGCCGAGGCTATACTGCGCCGCACTCATGGCCGAGGGCGCGAGCCCCGAGTAGAGCGGCACGTTGGGATTCGAGTAATCGAATCGATACGATGCCGGCGCGCTGTAATAGAACGGCGACGCCCGAAATCCGGTGACATCGCGCGACGTGCCGCCGATGTTCACGCGATAGGACAGCGTGTCGTGTCGGAAGGCGGTCGTGCCGCCGAGGACCGTGCTGTAGAGCTGCTCGGTCGGTGTCAGCGCTTGCGACATCCGATAGAGCGTCGCGCCGGTATCGACACCGGTCGACCCGTGGCTGCCCGCTCCGGGCGCGCCCTCGCCGTTGCCGACGTCGAACACGTACAGCGATCCGTGATCGAGAAAGAGGCTGTAGAGCCCTTTGACGAAGAGTGTGGTCGCTGGAGAGAGACGATAATCGACGCCACCGCCGACGCCGTAGCGCGTGCGCTCGTACTCGTCTGCTTGCAGGCTGAACTCGCCGGGGTAGAAATGCACACCTGCCGCGGTGCTGCTCCATGTCGGCTCGAGGTCATTGATCGCGCGGTCATTGCGATCATATGACGCGCTCAGAAGGAAACCGAATCGCTCGTCGTGCCCAACACGGCCGCCGTAAATGAAGGTGGCATCGCCTGTCTCGCGTCCCAGCAACGTGATCGCGCCCGCTTCAGCGGACACGGATCCATGGGGTGCGCCCTCGGGAACGCGCGTGACGAGGTTCACGGTCCCGCCAATCGCGTCGGCGTCCATGTCGGCCGTCAGGGTCTTGTCGACCGTGAGCTCGCCCAGGAGCGCCGATGGCACGTCGTCGAGCTTGGGATTGCGCTCGCCTTGCTCAGTGCCGGGCACGTGCACGCCATCGACCATCACGTTGTTCAAGCGCGGCTCCGTGCCGCGGATCTCGACGAACTTGCTCTCGCCTTCGTCGCGCTCCGTCGTCACGCCGGGGAGTCGAGCCGCGACATCAGCGGCGTTGGCGTTCGGCAGTGCGGCGATCGTTTTCGCGCCGACCACGTTCTCAATCGTCGGCGCCTGCTTGACTTGCTCGACGGTGGCTTCGGGAGTTTCGACGGGGCGCGAGGCGGTGATCTGGACGCCCGCGATGGACGACGCGACGGGACGGAGGACGACGTTGCGCTCGACGGTGCCGGTCGCGATGCGCACCCGGAACGAATCGGCGGCGAAGCCGATGCGCCGGACGTGAACCGCGTACGATCCCGCGGGGAGCGCGGCGACGCGATAACGGCCATCGTCGCCGGTGACGGCACCGTACCGTGTTCCTGCTATATAGATCATGGCGCCCGGAACCGGCGTGCCGCTCGAATCGGCGACACGCCCCGCAACGGCACCGCCCGCCGCTTGGGCGGCGAGGCGCGCGGGATGGACGGTCACGAGCGGGACGCTGGCGCCGCAGGCAACGGCCGTGCGAACGCACCAGCGCGCAATGCGAATGCGTCGAGAGAAGACGGGCATTGGACCCGTCAACCTAGGATTACAGCAGCATTACGCCGATTGCCCGCGCGGGCAGATCGCGGAAATTATTTTTTGGCGGGACTCTGAGGGCTGGTTACAGCATCCGCGCGCAACATCACAGTCGTCACTGGCGTGGGGATCTTCACGCCCTCGGCCGCGAGACTATCGAGAGTGCCGACGGTGATCGCTTGTTGCGCGTTCATGTACACCAGGTAGTCGGCCGAGAGCACGAAGTACAGCGTCTCGACCTCCGCGCCCAAGTCGGCGAGAGCGCGCACGTGGGAGCGGACGAAGCGTACCTGTGGTGTCGCCCTGACGATCGTCTCGATGAGCGCCGGCACGCCGGCGATCACGTGGGGCGCATTGTCATACGAGAGGCGCGTCACCATCGTGACCCCGCGCTCGCTCATGCGCTTCCAGTTGCGAATGCGGCTCTTGAGCAGGTCGAGGTTGGCGATCACGATCTGTTCGCCGGTGACACTCCGTAGGCGCGTGGTCTTGAGGCCGATGTGCTCGACGGTGCCCGTAAAAGTGTCGACCGTGATCGTGTCGCCGACCACGAATGGCTTGTCGAGGACGATCGACATCGCGCCGAACAGGTCGCCGAGGACGTTCTGCACGGCGAGGGCGACGGCGACGCCGCTGACGCCGAGGCCCGCGACGAGCGTTGTGATGCGGACGCCCATGTTGTCGAGGGCGATCAGCAGCAGAATCACCCACATCGCGATGCGAATCAGCACGCTGAGGGCGGCGATCGTCGTCGGGTTTTGGCTGTCTCCCGAGATGGCGCGCCGTGCAGACCACTTTCTCAGCAAGAACCCGATGACCCCGTTTCCCCACAGGGCAACTTGCACAATGCTGGCGATCGTGATCAACGCCCGTATCGGATGATCCCACGCGTCGGGCAGCGTCAGGTCCTGCGCGCCCAGCGCGAGCCCGACGGCGACCATGAAGAACAGGCTGGTCGACCGGACGGTCCGCGCCGCTTCCGGCGAGTGCGCTTCGATCCGGCGAGCGAGCACTGCGCGGAGGATGAACATGACGCCGACGCACACGGCGAAAATGCCGAGGGCGATCAGCCACGTCTGCACCGTGTTGTGGTAAACCTCGTACTGGAGCGCCGGCATCCGCGAAAACTATGCTTAGGCGGCCTCCCATGCCGCCGAGCTATCGCAGGCGTCGCAGTTATTGCACCGCCAATCGACCGCGACGGGTTCGCCGAAATACTCGAGGATGATGCGCGTACGGCACTGGGCGGTCTGGCAGAAGCGAATGATCGAGCGGAGCTTGGCCTGGTCCTTGGCGCGCCGCTCCTCGTAGTCGATGAGATCGTGGCTCAAGTCGACCTGCGTGAGGTGCCCGGCGAGTCGCTCCCAACTGCCACCGCGATGCTCGCGGACCAAGCCGTGGCGTTTCAGGAGCGTGAAGACGATGCGGGCTTTGCGCCGCGGAACGCCGGCCGCGTTGGCCAGGTCATCGAGCGACACCGGTGTGCGCATCGGATGGTGCTCGAGGACGATCGCGACTTTCGCGGCTTCCTCGATCTCGGGGTACTTGCCACCGAGAAAGTACGACTGAATCCGCCGATCCTCGACGCGATACAGCACGGTACACGTCGCCGGCTGCCCATCGCGCCCGGCTCTGCCGGCTTCCTGGTAGTATGACTCGATCGACCCGGGGAAGTGATAGTGGACAATGAACCGGATGTCCTGCTTATCGATGCCGAGCCCAAACGCATTCGTGGCGATCATCGCATCGAGCTCGCCCGCCATGAATAAGTCCTGCGCCTGCGTGCGATCCGCCGCGGCCATCTTGCCGTGATACAGCCCAACGGTGAACCGCTCGCGCAGCATCGCGTGCAAACGCTCGGCTTCCTTCACGGTCGCGACGTAGACAACGCCCGAGCCGTCGGCCCGTGACAGAATGTCGACCAGTGCCACGTCTTTCTCCGCGTCGTTGACCGTCCGGCGGACCTCGAAGCGGAGATTCGGGCGCGCGAAGCCGGTGACGACCACGTACGGATCGCTGAGGCCGAGTTGCCGGCCAATGTCGATGCGGACCGCGGATGTCGCGGTCGCCGTGAGCGCCATGATCGGCGGGCGGCCGAGTCGCTGGGCGACGGAGCCGAGCATTAAGTAGTCCGGGCGGAAGTCATGGCCCCACTGACTCACGCAGTGGGCTTCGTCGACGACGAAGAGGCTCACACGCCGGGATAACAGGCGATCAAAGAAATCGCGGTCCTTGAATCGTTCTGGTGTCATGTACAGGATCTGGCCCTCGCCGTCCGAGACTTGCCGGTGCGCCTCGCGGGTCTCGCGACCGGTGAGATGCGAATGCATCGCGACCGAGTCGACGCCCTGGGCGATCAGCTTGTCGTGCTGATCTTTCATGAGGGCGATGAGCGGCGTGATGACGACGGTGAGTCCGGGGAGGACCAGCGACGGAAGCTGGTAGACGAGGGATTTCCCACTGCCCGTGGGCATGACGATGATCGCATCCCGGCCGGCCAAGACCGCCTGGATCGACGGCCACTGGCCGGGCTGGAAATCAGCATGCCCGAACCGCTCGGACAAAACGGTTCGGGCTCTCCCTAACGAGAGCGATGTGCGCGACATGCCCGGGTGCATTCGCAGAATCTGCGCCAAGTGGCTCCCCCCGGGTTAAGCTCAACTGTTATGACGTACGACTGCTTCGCCATCGCGGCCCCTGGACTCGAGCCGCTCGTCGCGCGCGAGCTCGACGCGCTCGGCCTGCGAGGGACCGCTGTGCCTGGCGGCGTGACATTCCACGCCACATCTGACCAGCTCTACGCCGCGAATCTCTGGCTCAGGATCGCCAGCCGCATCATTGTGCGGCTGGCGAGCTTTCACGCGGCCACGTTCTACGAGCTGGAGCGGCACGCGAAGCGTGTGTCATTCGAACGATTCATCGCGCCCGGGTCGGCCGTCGATATTCGGGTCAGTTGCCGCAAGTCGCGATTGTATCACTCGGATGCCGTAGCCGAGCGCATCCGTCGCGCCATCGAGCGACGCACGGGGTCGGTGGTCAGCGCGTCCGAGAGCGGCGCGCTCGTCATCGTGCGATTGTCTCACGACGAGTGCACCGTGAGTATCGATAGCTCCGGGGCGTTGTTACACCGGCGCGGTTACAGGCTCGCGACGGCGAAAGCGCCAATGCGCGAGACCGTCGCGGCGGCGATGCTCTCGGGTTGGACTGGGGAAACGGCCCTCGTCGATCCATTCTGCGGATCCGGGACGATTGCGATCGAGGCTGCGCTGATTGCACGGCATAGGGCGCCGGGCATCTCGCGATCATTCGGCTTTATGCAGTGGCCAGAATACGACAGCGCCCGCTGGGCGACTGTCTACGAGAAGGCTGGGGCTGGGGAGCGGTCCACGATACGAGTGCCTATCATTGCCGCCGACCGGGACGCTGGTGGAATCGAGGCGACACGGGCGAACGCCGAGCGGGCGGGAGTGGCTCCTGATATCGATATTAAAACCGAGAGTGTCTCCGGCTTGGAGGCGCCCGGTGGCGCGGGGTGGCTGGTGACGAATCCCCCCTGGGGTGTCAGAGTGGGAGACCAGGCGAAACTCCGGGACCTGTATGCCCGCCTGGGACAGGTGGCGAGGAAAAGCTTGCCCGGGTGGCATGTGGCGATACTGGCGCCGGAAGCGAGCTCGCTAGCCCGGGCGACACAACTGCCGCTCACGCCAGCGCTTCGCACGGTGAACGGCGGGATACCGGTCGCGATTCTTACGGGATCTGTCCCCGGGAAGCTGACTGAGCTATAAATTGGCGTTTGTGGCGCCACGCGTCCTGTGCATTGGACGGCATCGATACTTGAGCGAACACGTCGCGAGGCTGTTCGACGGATTCGGTCTTGACTCGTGTATAGCCGTCGGCTTGCCCGAAGCGGCCGCCGTCAGCGGAACGTTCCACGCGATCCTCTGCGACTACGATCTCCTCGAGCCACTCACCGAGGAAGAGTGGCATGAATTGCCGCTTCTCGTGATCGACCGGCTCGTCGTTTACAGCATGAATCGCCGCTTCGACGAGGTGCCGCCTTTGGCGGTCCGTGGCGCGATACGATTCTTGTATCTCCCCCTCACGACACGCGAGCTAGCGCTACAGACGATCGGTTAGATTACCGGCACATGCCGACTGACCCAGCGACTAACGTCTTTAACGACGGATACATCGCCGAGTTGTATGACGCCTATCTGCGTGATCCGGCGTCCGTCTCGGAATCCTGGCAGCAGTTCTTTCGCGCCGCTGAGCGCTTTGCGGGCTCCACGACCCGCGGTGCGCCCGATGGCGTGGAACGCCGTGCGCCCGACCCGGCGTTACTGAAAAAAGCCGCCGGTGCCGCGGCGCTCATGCAGGCCATCCGGACGTACGGACATTTCGCGGTCCAGCTCGATCCGCTCGGCACGCCCCCACTCGGCGCCCCTGAGCTCTCTCCCGAGTTTCATGGGATCACCGAGGCCGATCTCGAATCGGTCCCGGGCAGCGCCGTCGGTTTTCCGCACATGGCGACCGCGGCCGATGTGCTCAGGCGCCTGCGACTCCGGTATACCACAACACTCGCCTTCGAGGTCACGCATCTCGCGGCCGAGGATGAGCGGAAGTGGTTCCGGCAGATGCTCACGGCTGAGGAGCTGACCAAGCCGCTGACTCCTGACGAGAAACGGGCGCTCTTGCGGCGACTGACCGAGGTCGACGGTCTGGAGCGGTTCATCGCTCGCGCATACCCGAGCGTCAAGCGCTTCGGCATCGAAGGCACTGACGCGCTCGTGCCGATGCTGGACGAGGCTATTGCACGAGGTGGTACAGCGGGCGCACACCGGGTCGTTATCGCGATGGCCCACCGTGGGCGCATCAACGTGCTGGCTCACATCCTCGGTAAGCCGTACGCGTCGATCATCGCCGAGTTCGAAGGGAAGCACGATGATGACACCGGAACCGGCGACGTGAAGTATCACCTCGGCGCGCACGCTACGCGTGGCACCGTCGACGTGACGCTACTGCCCAACCCCAGCCACTTGGAGTTCGTCAACCCGGTCTTGGAGGGTGTCGCGAGGGCGTTGGAGCGGGAGGGCAAAACCCGAAACGAGGCGAGCGTCATCCCCGTGTGCATACACGGCGACGCGGCGTTCCCCGGAGAGGGTGTGGTGACCGAGACGTTCAATCTCTCTCGGCTCCCGGGGTTCCGCGTCGGCGGGACACTGCACATCATCGTCAACAATCAGATCGGATTTACGACCGATCCCGTTGACGGCCGGTCGACCTATTACGCGAGCGATCTAGCGAAGGGGTTCGACGTGCCGATCGTGCACGTCAACGCCGATAACGCCGAGGCGTGTGTGATCGCCGTGCGAATCGCGATCGCGTATCGATCGACATTCGGCAAAGATTTCTTGATCGACCTCGTGGGCTATCGCCGCAACGGCCACAATGAGGGCGACGAGCCGAGCTTCACGCAGCCGACGATGTACGACAAGATCAAGGCGCACCCTACGGCGCGTCAGGTCTGGGGTCAACGGCTCGTGAACGAGAACGTCGTGACGGCCGCGGACGTGCAGGCGGTCGACAAGGAAATTCTCGACAAGCTCACGGCGGTGCACGCGCAGGTGACGTCGGGTACGGCGCCAGCCGCCGAGGGTATCGAGCCGGTATATCCAGGACTCACGCGCCCGGCGAGCGCCGAGACAGCGGTTCCGCGCGAGCGCCTTGTTGCGTTGAATGATCGGTTGCTGGCATGGCCCGAGGGATTCACGGCGCACCCGCGCGTGGCGCGGGCCGTCGGTCGTCGGCGTGACGCGCTCTCCGGGGCGAACCTCATCGACTGGGGCGAGGCCGAGTCGTTGGCGCTCGCGTCACTGTTGACCGATGGGACGTCGGTGCGGCTGACTGGACAAGACGCGGCGCGCGGAACGTTCTCGCACCGGCACGCCGTGCTACATGACGTCAAGACTGGCGCCGCGTACACGCCGCTTGAGAATCTGCCCGGGACCGGTGTGTTCGAGGTCCACAATAGCCCGCTGTCGGAAACGGCGGTGCTCGGGTTTGAGTACGGGTACGCGGCCGCCGCGCCGGACTGGCTCGTGTTGTGGGAAGCACAGTATGGCGATTTCGTCAACGTCGCCCAACCAATTATTGACCAGTTCCTGGCGGCCGATCGCGCGAAATGGGGCGAGGGGTCGAGGGTCGTGTTGCTTTTGCCGCACGGGTACGAAGGCGGCGGACCGGAGCACTCGAGTGCACGATTGGAGCGGTTCCTTCAGTTGGCGGCTGAGGGGAACATGCAGATCGCGTATCCTTCGACGCCGGCGCAGTACTTTCATTTGCTGCGCTCGCAAGCCATGACGGCCGTGCGCCGGCCGCTCGTGCTCATGCAGCCCAAGAGTCTCTTGCGGCTCGATCGCGCGATGTCGAGCGTCGACGATCTCGCCACCGGACAGTTTCGCGCCGTGATCGATGATCCGACGATGGCCGATCCAGAGAAACGGTGGGCGGTACGGCGGGTCGTGTTCTGCACGGGCAAGATCTACTACGATCTGACCAGCGAACCTCGACCGTCGCACGTAGCCATAGTTCGGATAGAGGGATTGTATCCGTGGCCACAGGACGAGGTGGCCCACGTCCTCGAACGCTACGCCGAAGCGGACGATATCGTATGGGTACAGGAAGAGCCGAAGAACATGGGCGCATGGTCGTTCGTCATGCAGCGCTTGAGTGGCATCCGCTACATCGGACGCCCCGACCGGGCGAGTCCGGCCGAGGGCTACATGGCGACGCACCAGAAGGAGCAGGCGCGTATCGTCGCCGAGGCGCTCGCGGCGCCAATCGCATCCGATCGGCCTTCCATCGCGGGCGGCGTGTGACCCTGCGGTACGCCGTTCTTCTTTTAGGGCTTACTGCGTGCTCGTCAGCCGCGCCGCGCCGCGTCACCGCTCAGGAGCGCGGCGCGATCGCGTTGGGCGAGGCGGTCGAGGGACTGGGCGTTACGCCACGCGTCCTGATGATCGCCGCGCACCCGGATGACGAGGACACGCGGCTCATCGCGTGGCTCGCGCGCGGGCAGCACGTCGAGACCGCGTATCTCTCGTTGACTCGTGGCGACGGTGGGCAGAATCTCATCGGCAACGAGCTCGGCGAAGCGCTCGGCGTCATCCGCACGGAAGAGTTGCTCGCCGCCCGCCGCATTGACGGGGCGCACCAGTACTTCACTCGTGCTTATGACTTCGGGTTCTCGAAGACCGCGGCCGAGACATATACGCACTGGCCGCATGATTCCCTGCTCGGCGATGTGGTTACGATCATCCGGGCCTTCCGTCCCCATATCATTGTCGCGGTTTTCACCGGGACCCCACAGGATGGGCACGGTCAACATCAGGTCTCGGCGCTCCTGGCACGCGAGGCATACGACGTATCCGGAGACACGGCGCGCTTTCCCGAGGCGAAGTACGGGGCGGCGTGGACCGTACCCAAGTTTTATCGAGACCGATCGTATTTTGGCGGTGGGGCAGAGGCGCTCACGATTCAGGTCGGCGAGTATAGTCCGCTCCTCGGCCAGTCTTACTCCGAGATCGCGTCACTGAGTCGCAGTCAGCACCGGTCGCAGGGATTCGGGCAGCTCATTCGCAAGGGGCCGTTTACCGCGTCGGTGTATCGCGAGGCGAGCCGCGTCAATTCGGGCGCCGAGAAGACGATGTTCGACGGCGTCGACACCACGCGCCTCAATCCCTATCGCGCACAGATCGATTCCATTCGGCGGCGGTGGAATGCGTACGACCCGACGCCGATCGTGCCATCGCTCGCTTCTCTTGTATCCACACTGAGAAAGGCAAGCGTTCCAGACCCGGATGGAGAGCGCACCATTGCGATCGCCCTGGGCCGCGCAGAGCACGCGCTGGCGCTGGCCACGGGGACCGCGGTGGAGTTGACGATTCCACACGACGTGGTGGCGACGGGAACAACGGCGCACGTGAGCGTGACCGTGTACGATCGAGGCCGCTCTCCGCTCGAGTTCAAGGAGATGCCGCAGGGCAAGGACGATCCCAAACCCGCCACGATCGCTCCGGATTCGTCCATCAATCGCTCATGGACGACGACGACCAACCGTGTGACGCAGCCATGGTGGCTGGCGAAGCCGCGCGTCGGCGACTTGTTCGGTGTTCCGGTGTCGACGGTCGCCGAGGATCAGCGCGCCACGATGGATATCGGCGACGACACGTGGATGCAGGTCGCGCTCGCGGTGGACGGGATGGGGGTGCCGGCGGAGTACGTCATCTCGAAAAATCCCGTCCAGCGGATCGCCGATCCCAGTCGCGGTGAAATCGACCGGCCGCTCGCCTGGGTCCCGCTCATTTCCGTGACACTGGACCAGACGGTCGAGTACGTCCCGGCAGGCACCCGCATTGAGCGGCGGATTCCCGTGTTGCTCCGTTCGGCGTCCGACACCGAGCGGATGGTGCAGGTGTCGCTGACCCTGCCGAAAGGGCTCGTCAGCGACTCGGCGGTCCGACACACGGTGGTCCCGGCGTACGGCGCGCGAACGGTCGAATTCTCCGTGAGAGGCACGGTACCGGCGGGCGAGGCGACGTTGAGTGCGGCCGCGGAGCTCGATGGCAAGCGGTATACGAACGGCTATGTCCCGATAGAGTACGAGCACATTCGGCCTCAGAGGCTCTATCGCGATGCGGCTGTACGCCTCGTCGCGGTGGAGTCCCGAGTGCCGGCTGGATTGGCGGTCGCATATATCCCCGGTGTCGGTGACAATGTCGCGCCGACTCTCCAGACGCTCGGTATCCCCGTCACTGTGTTGGATCCCGCGTCGCTCGGATCGGTGAATCTCAGCAAGTTCGCCGCGATCGTGGTCGGCACCCGAGCATACCAAGCGAGCGCGGACTTGAAAGCGAAGAATCGGTTTCTGCTCGATTATGCGCGGAACGGTGGGACGCTGGTTGTGCAATATGGGCAGAATGAGATGATGGATCCCGGCGTCATGCCGTATCCCATCACGCTCGCCCGGCCGGCAGATCGTGTGACGGACGAGAACGCTCCGGTGCGCATTCTCGACCCCGCGTCGCCAGTGCTCAACACCCCGAACAGGATCGGGGCGAGCGATTGGGTTGGGTGGGTGCAGGAGCGCTCGACGTACATGCCGCGGACGTTCGATGATCACTACAAGACCGTCATCTCGATCAACGATCCCGGCGAGCAGCCGAATAACGCCGGCTTACTCGTGGCGCCACTCGGCAAAGGCACGTACGTGTACGCGACGCTCGCGTTCTTCCGCCAGCTGCCGGCGGGAGTCCCGGGCGCCGCGCGGTTGTTCGTGAATTTGCTCGCAGCGGGACATTCGACGGTTGTCCAGTGAGACGACTTGCTCTGGCGGCGGTCGTCTGCGTCTGTGCGTGCTCGCACGATCATCGAACGCCGCTCGTCGTCTACTCGCCGCACGGCAAGGCCCTGCTCTCGGATTTCGCGGCGCGATTTGAGCGCGCGCATCCGGATATCGATGTCCAGCCCGTCGACATGGGCGCGCAGGAAGTGCTCGACCGCCTCCGGTCCGAGTCGGTCAATCCGCAGGCGGATGTGTGGTTCGGCGGACCGGGCAGCGAGTTCACGCGCGCGGCGAAGGAAGGACTGCTCGAACCGTACACGCCGACGTGGGCCGAGTATGTGCCGCCAGACGCGCGCGACAGCGCGGACCGGTGGTTCGGGACCTATCTCACGCCCGAGGTGATCGGCTACAACAGCGTGGCGGTCTCCGATTCGGCGGCGCCGAAGGATTGGGACGACGTGCTCGATCCCAAGTGGAAAGGTAAGGTGCTGATCCGCGACCCCGTCGCGTCGGGAAGCATGCGGGCGATTTTCGGCGCGATTCTCGCGCGCTCGGTGACGGCGACCGGATCGACAGCCGCGGGCTGGACGTGGCTCAGGAAGCTCGACGCCAACACGAAGGAGTACGCGCTCAACCCGACCCTGTTGTACCAGAAGCTCGGTCGGCAGGAAGGGGTGATCACACTCTGGGACATGCCGGATATCGCGACGCTCGAAGGGCGGTTTCCGATCAAGTACACGATCCCCACGAGCGGCACGCCAATTCTCGTGGAAGGCATCGCCATCGTGAAGGGCACCAAGCAGCTCGCCGCCGCGAAAGCGTTCTACGAGTTCGTGTCGAGTGAGCCACTCCTCCTGGTGGCGGCGCGCGAGCACAAGCGCATTCCGGTGCGGACGGACATGCCGGAGGACTCGTTGCCCGACTGGATCCGCGTGGCGCGGCGGGAGATCAAAGCCATGCCAGTGGATCGCGCGTTGCTCGCGGATAGTCTCGACGACTGGATGACGTACTGGGACTCTCACATCCGTCGGCACGGGTGACGGCCTGCGCGCTGGACGTACGCAATATCACGCGCCGGTTCGCGACGACGACGGCGGTGAATGACGTGTCGTTCGAGGTCTGCACCGGCGAGTTGCTCGCGCTCGTCGGGGCGAGTGGCTCTGGGAAAACCACGACATTGCGCATTGTCGCCGGCTACGAGCCCGCCGACTCCGGCGTCGTCATGCTGAACGAGCGCGACATCACTCGATTGCCACCACAACGTCGCAATTTCGGGATGGTGTTTCAGCACTATGCGCTGTTTCCCCATCTGTCCGTCGAAGACAATGTCGGGTTTGGTCTCGAAGCGCGCGGAGTATCACGGCGAGATCGGCGCACACGTGCTCGCAATGCTCTCGCCGCGGTTGGTCTCGATGGCGCCGGACCTCGGCCCATCCAATCACTCTCCGGCGGAGAGCAGCAGCGAGTGGCACTGGCTCGGGCACTCGTCATTGAGCCGCCCGTGCTTCTTCTCGACGAGCCGCTGTCTAACCTCGATCCGCAACTGAGACAATCCACACGCGATGAGCTCAGGGCGATGTTGCGACGACAGCGGGTGACGGCGTTGTTCGTGACGCACGACCAAGAAGACGCATTCGCGATTGCCGATCGGGTCGCGCTGCTCAGTCGAGGCCGGTTACTACAGATCGGCTCGCCGGAGGAGCTGTATGACACACCATCATGTCGCACAGTGGCCGAGTTCGTTGGCCGCGCCACGCTGATTCCGGCCATAGAACGTGGAGAGGACACGGCCGCGATCATTGTCGGCGGTGTCGAGAGGGTGTTGCGGGTGGTACGTCCCGACGGCGTCAAAGGACCGTTATCGGCTGTACTTCGTCCCGAGGCGCTCGGATTCGTGCCACCGGGCTGGGCGGATGCATGGCCCGGCGTCGTACACAGCCGGCGCTTCGCTGGATCTTCGTATCACTATCGCGTCCGCCTGGATGGCGGATTGGAAGTTGAGGTCGCACTCGGCGAACGTTCGGCCGATGAAGGCGACCGGGTTGCGGTCCGCGTCGTACGTGAGCCTATTCCAGTCGTTGCGACCGGAAATGGGGACTAGGGGTACGATCTTGTTACTCCGCTATGAGCGGGGGTGGCTAAAGTGCGTTGTACGTACCATGGACCAGAAACGGCGCCGCTTCGTCTGTGACGGGATGCTATGGGAGGCGTGGCCCTCGGACCTCCCGCCTGACCCGCGTGTCAGCGAGGCACGCGCGGCCCTCCCGCCGAGTCCTCCCCGGCTGTTCTTCAAGTCCAGCACGGGGATGTTTCGGGCTGTGCCCTATGCCACCGCATCGTGGGCCGGGCTCGCGCGCATGAGCGACGACGATCTGCGTGACATCGTCCGTGGGCTCGATTACTACGGCTAAGCGCGTTCCGCTCATCGCGTGGCCGCTGTTCGCCGTTCTGTTGTGGGCAGTGGTCTATCCCAACGTGTCCGTCATCGCTGGGAGCTTTGCGCACGGACTTGGATACTGGAAAGCGTTTATCGACAGTCCCGCGGATCGCGAGGCGCTGTGGACGTCGATCTGGGTCTCCATCGCGTCCGTCGTCTTCTCCACCGCCATCGGTGTACCTCTCGCCTTCCTGCTGACGCGCGTTGAGTTCCGTGGTCGCAAGATACTCAGTGCCGCCGCCACCCTTCCGGCAGCACTCCCGCCACTCGTTGGTGTCGTTGCGTTCTTGTTCCTGTATGGCGAGAGTGGCGTCATCACGCGGGCCGTTCAAGCGATCCTGCACAAAGACACACCGCCGTGGACACTCGGCGGTGGTTGGGCGATTGTGTTCGTGCACGCGTACACGATGTATGTGTACGTCTACATGTTCGTCTCGGCTGGACTCGAGCGATATGATACCAGTCTAGACGAAGCTGCAGCGGGGCTGGGAGCAGGCACCACGTTGCGATTGCGAAGAGTGACGCTGCCTCTTCTCACGCCTGCGCTCGTCGGCGCGATGTTGCTCGTGTTTATGAGCTCCCTCGGGTCATTCTCGGCGCCATATATCTTCGGCGGTGGACTCCGCGTACTCGCCACGCAGATCGTGACGTCGCGACTGAATGGCAACGTCGGCGTGTCGTACGTCGAGACGACGGTGCTCGCACTGGCGTCGATCGGCGCGCTGTGGTTGTCGCGATGGATACAGGGCCGTAGTCAGTATACGAGCGCGGGAAAGGGGCGAGTGACGCGCCAGAGAGTGCAGTCGCCCCTATTGAGAGCACTGACGCTGCCCGCTGCCGCCGCGGCCGTCATCGTGCTGATCCTGCCGCACCTGATGATCGTGCTGGTATCGTTCGCGAAAGATGGAGCCTGGACGACGCAGGTCCTGCCGCCCGAATACACGCTGGACAATTTCCGGCGCTTGGTGACAGACCCGGATCTCGTCAAGCCGATCTGGAACAGCATCGAGATGGCGCTGATCGCCACCGGCGGCAACGTCATCGTCTGCTCGATCGCCGCCTATCTCATCGCGCTCCGCAAATTCCGAGGCAAGCGACTGCTCGAGCTGCTGACCGCGCTCCCGTGGGCGATCCCCGCGATGGCCGTCGCGATCGGCCTGGCGTCGACGTTCAACCGCAATGATCCCGCGACGCTGCGCGTGCTGCTCGTCGGCACATTCTGGATCCTCCCACTCGCCTACTTCATCCGCGGCATCCCCCTCGTCGCCTCGGCCGTCGAAGGCTCGCTGTCCCAGATGGACCCGTCCCTCGAAGACGCCGGGCGCGGACTCGGCGCGAACTGGTGGCTCGTGATGCGCCGCGTGATGCTCCCGGCCGCCCGGCCGGGACTGGTCGCGGGCGCGTTGCTCGCGGCAATCACGGCGGTCGGCGAGTTCGTGGCCTCGGTCGTGCTGTACACCCACGCCAATCGGCCGATCTCGATCGAGATCCTGGCGCAGATCCGCGACTTCGCGTTTGGAACCGCGGCGGCCTTCAGTGTGTTGTTGATCGGCGTCGTGTTGGCGTTCACGGCAATCGCGCGCCTCGTCGGCGCTCAAGGCCGTGTCGAACTTACTGAGCAGCCAATCACGTGAGTCGTCCCCGCGTAGTGATTATTGGTGGAGGGTTCGGCGGACACAAAGCCGCGCAACGGCTCAGGCGTGCGAACGTCGATATCACGCTGATTGATCGCTCGAATCACCACACCTTTCAACCGCTGCTTTATCAGGTCGCGACGGCGACGCTCGCGCCGAGCGACATCGCGACGCCCATTCGATGGCTGTTGCGACGGCAGCCGAATGCCGAAGTCCTGATGGGGGAAGTCACGCGCATCGACGTGAACGCGAAGCTCGTCGAGCTCGAGGGCGGCCGCTCATCGCTCAACTACGATTATCTCGTCGTCGCTACCGGTGCGCGGCACTCGTATTTCGGCCACCCGGAATGGGAGGCCATCGCGCCCGGACTCAAGAGTCTCGACGATGCGCGAGCGCTGCGCAATCGGTTTCTCTCGGCGTTCGAGGCTGCCGAGCGGTCGGATGATCCGGAAGAGCAGTCCGCGCTGATGACGTTCGTGATCGTCGGCGGAGGGCCAACGGGATGCGAGCTCGCGGGCATGATCGCGCCGGTGACGCATAAAGTCTTTCGTCACGAGTTTCATCACATCGACACCAGACAGACGAAAGTCATCCTGCTCGAGGGGACGCATCGCATTCTGCCGGGGTTCCCGGACTCGCTCGCCAATCACGCGCTGAATGATCTGCGCAAGCTCGGGGTCGACGTCCGGCTTGGCGAGTTGGTGACGAAAGTGACACCGGACGCCGTGTACGTTGGCACGGAGCGAATTCCTACGCGCAATGTGTTCTGGGCCGCGGGCAACGAGGCGTCCAAGTTGGGCCGCGACTTGGGCGTGCCGCTCGACCGCCAGGGTCGCGTTATCGTCGAGCGCGATCTCTCGATCCCGGGCCATCGGGAAGTGTTCGTGGTCGGCGATCTCTCGATCTCGATGAAGGACGACGGGAAAACGCCCGTGCCCAGCGTCGCGCCCGCGGCGCAGCAATCAGGATGGCTCGCCGGAGCAAACATCATCGCCGATCTGGCGGGCCGCCCGCGGAAACCGTTTCACTATATCAACAAAGGCGATCTCGCGACGATCGGTCGCAACAAGGCGATCGCGAACTTCGGCTTCATCAAGGTGACGGGGGTCCTCGCGTGGTGGCTGTGGCTCTTCGTGCACATCATGTATCTAGCCGGTTTCAGAAACCGGTTGAGTGTACTCGTCGAGTGGGCCTACGCGTACTTTACCTATCAGCGCGGGTCGCGAATTATCAGCCGGACCGCTGGACCCATTGATATGGCGGTCAACACCAGTGTAGCAACTGCGTCACGCGTTGGGTGACTGGATTCGAGCCCGTTCCCGCTCTATCTTCTCGCGCGTCTAGGTCAGAGGAGCAGGGGAGATACTGATTGATGCATAACCGGACGCAACCGTTGCGTCGTGCGCCAGCGCTGATCGTGCGCGGCCGCTCGTCGAGTGACGCAGACACTCGTTACCGGTTTCGGTTACCGGTCCCTCCGGTACCCTCAGGTGGTTCGTATGCCGCGCACGCAGTCGAGCGGCGAGCCAAGAAACTCTACTTCGCGGTCCTCGACGCCATGCGTACGGGCGTCATCGAGCCGACGCTCCGCGGACGCCTTACGCGACTCATCCTCGAGGCGCGTCCACGGCCCGATTACATGCTGCGGCATCTCATGCGCGTGCTCGATGCGGTCGCTCGTCGCGCGCGCGAGACGGGTGGCAAGCCGCTGTTAGGGCTGCCGCCAGCGCCACTCGCCGAGATCGACGTCTCGATGCCGCCCGCGGTCGGCGTGCATGAGGCGATCCGGTGGCCGCTCGAGTGGTTGCAGACTCGTGGGCTCACGCTCGCCAAGAGCGCGAGTGTGAGCATTAACCAGATCGCGCCGAGTCAGCCTACGGTTTAGCGGTCACGGTGGCGGCCGCCACCGGCGCGGCCGCCTCGACCGGCGCGGGTGCGTCGGTCCGCATGTACGACTCCATATCGAGTCCCATGAACAACGTCCCGGCGACGAAGATAGCCGAGATCCAGAACGGCGCCGACTGGCCGAGCCGGTCGTACGCGAGTCCACAGCCCAACTGGAAGATGACGGTGGACACCCGTCCGAACGACTGCTGAACGCCCATGTACACGCCCCGCTCGCTCACCCGGATCACTCGGGAGAGGAGTGACGTCACTCCGGGGAACGTGAACGCCGTGCCGAAATTGAGCAGTGGCGAGACCAGGCAGAAGATGAGGATGTTCGGCGGGAGTGGCAGAAGCGCCAACCCCAACGCCAGCAGGAGCGTGCCGATCCGAGCGAGTCGCGCCTCGCCGAGGCGATCGACGGCGGGCCCCAACAAGAACGCGCGCGTGAAGAACCCCACGAGGCCCATGTAGGAGAAGAAGTAGCCGATGGTCTCCCTCGTGATGTTGTACTTGTCATTGAGCAACAGCACGAGCACCGGC
>DATHNL010000028.1:0-8507 GCA_035486035.1 Gemmatimonadaceae bacterium | reverse complement strand
GTGCACCCCGAGCGCGTGCTGCATCGCGCGTGCGGACGCGGGAGAGTGGCCCGCAAAGTGATTGTTGAAGTACCCGTAGACGTTCCGCGCGCGGGACAGGGCATTGGCCCACGCTTCGATCTCGCGCGAGCGATCGACCTGGACGCGTGAGTAGTCGATGATCTCCCGGTCGGGACCCATCCAGCGAACATACATAAAATCCGCTGTCGGCCGCTCGACCAGCGAGAGCATGGTCTTCCGCGGAATCCACCGCGCGTCCGTGAGCGCCAGCGCGACGTGATGCTCGGCGAGCAACGCCAGCACGCCGTCATAGATCCATCCCCGATGCCGGAACTCGATCGCGACCTGTAGATCCTTCGGCAGCATCGGAAGAAACGATGCGAGCGCCGGAAGCTCCGACGGCTCGAAGTCCGGCGCGAGTTGCACGAGCACTGGCCCTAGCTTGCTGCCGAGCTCCCGCACGCGGTCGAAGAACTGGGCGAGGAGATCGCCCGAGTCGCGCAGCCGGTGGTCGTGCGTAATCTCCTGCGGCATCTTGAGCGCAAACGCAAACCCCGCCGGACTCCGCTCGGCCCACGCCCGCACGGTCTTGGCGGGCGGAATCGCGTAGAACGTCGAGTCGACCTCGACGGTGTCGAATGCCCGACCGTAGATGCTCAGATAATCCGCCGCGCGTGTCCCGGGCGGATAGAACGGTCCGACCCAGGCGTCGTAGTTCCACCCCTGAGTGCCGATGCGCACCATGCCGGAACTTAACGATACGTCTCGAAAAACCCTGCACCCTCTCCGGCGAGCACACCGCCGCCCGCGCGGCCGCTCAGGCGCGCGACGCCCTTCATTTGAACGAAATGGTCGGTTACCGAGGCGTCCTCGATGTCGAGGTCGAGCCGCAACGTGTCGGCGCCATGCACGTCGGTCAGCGTCGCATGTCTCGGAACATGCTTGTCATCGTCATAGACGATGCGCTCCGGCCGGAACATCGCCCGGAATCCGGCCGAGTCCACCAGGTACACGAATACGGGCGCGCTCGTCGACACCGAATCCGGGGCCCTGACCCGGCCATACAGAACGCCATACTGGCCCATTCTCGCGGCGCCCCAGTCCCAAGTGACGCCGCGCCACACGCCCCAATTGTGATCGTGATACGCCTGCACGTTGCTGTACTCCTCGCAATGCGCGTCTATACAGATCTGACCCGAGGCATCAGCGATCAACGCCGGAACAGTGTAGCCGGGCGCTCCCGGGAAATACGCGCCCGAGTGCGGTGAGATGACGAGATCGGCTGAGAGGCGTGGTATCCGCACACGGACCGAGTAGCGCCCGTCGGGTCGCACGGCGACCGATGACGCTCCGAGGGTGATATCAGCGCGAGTCGTAGAGGTGCGCACAGCCGAGAGTGGGATGTCGGCGGTGAAGCGTTGAGCGGGCTTGCCCGTCGCGTGCGTTGTCACGAGCATGCGCGCGCCTCGAGCGCCGACGATGAACGTGATAAACGTCCACCGCGCGTGATCACTCGACAGCACGTTGAAGTAATGCCACTCGGCCCAGGTCGGGTCGCTCGCCGCCGTGTGAAAATGGTCGATGTCGTTCTCGAGCTCCGCCTGAGTCGGCGCGATCCATCGCCGATCGGCACCGTCGTCCGTCCACGTGCCAGCCGCCAGCACAGGCATAACACCGACCGCACGTTGGGCCGAGGGAATATCGCCGGCAGCCAGGACGGGTCTCTCGACGCCGTCGGGCGTCGTGAGATAGAGCAACTCGTCCTCATCCTGCGGCGCGGCCTTTTGCTTGGCCAGCAACTGGAGATACACGAACCGCGCATTGTTGATCGACAGGAACAAGCTGCCGAGCCCCCCGGTCTTCATGACCTCGATGTCCATACCGTCCGGTAGCACGGTGACATTCCCGCCGCCGACCAGCCGCTCGTCCTGCGCCTGATCGACCATGGCCTCGCCAATCGAGAGCAAGATGATCATGACCGAGACGCCGAGGCCGAACCCGAGGAAGAGGAGGAGCGATCGCCAGGGCTTGTACAGGAAATTGCGGACCGCCAACAGGCGCATCATGATCGCCGCCGGGTCTCATCGGCGATGATGCGTCCATCGCGCATATGAATCACCCGCGCCGCGGCCGCCGCGAGCTCTTCATCGTGCGTGACGACGAGAATGGTCGTGCCCTTCGCGTTGAGACGGCCGAACAGCCCGATGATCTCGGCGCCCGTCTGCGCATCGAGCTCGCCAGTCGGCTCGTCGGCCAGTAACAGGGCGGGCCGGTTGGCGAGCGCCCGCGCGATCGCCACCCGCTGCTGCTCTCCACCGGAGAGCTGCGTGGGTCGGTGACGTTCCCGGTCCGAGAGTCCCACGTACTCCAACAGCTCGTGGGCACGCGTCGCGCGCTCGGCGCTCCGCACACCGGCTTCCGCCATCGGCAGCTCGACGTTCTCGCGCGCGGAGAGCGTCGGCATGAGGTAGAAGCGCTGGAACACGAAGCCGATGTTGTGCAACCGGAACAGCGTCGCTTGTGTATCGGTCATCGCGCCGACGTTGAGCGCGCGGATCGCGACGGTGCCGCTCGTCGGCCGGTCGATCGCGCCCAGCAGGTTGAGCAGCGTGGATTTCCCGCAGCCGGAGGGGCCGACGATCGCGACGTACTCGCCGGCCGTGACCTCGAGATCGATGCCGCGCACGGCGCGCACGATCTCGCCGCCGACCGGATAGTCGCGGACCAGGGCCCGCGCGCTCAGCAACTCCGACTTGAGGAGCGGCCGTGGCGTCGGCGTGGCGATCGCGATCGTCATGCGATGGCCTCGCCGTGCAGCGTGTCGGCCACCGGCAGCGACGCGGCTCTCCACGCGGGATAAATGCCCGCCAGCACGCCGGCGGTGGCCAGCAGAGTCATGGCCGCGTACGCGTCCCGCGGGCGGAACACGAAGAACTCGAACGCGGCCGGTAGTCCCGGAAAATCGGAGAGAATCGCGTTGAACGCTCTCGCGGTCACGAGGCCGAGGCCCATGCCGAGGATCGTGCCGGCGAGCGCCAATGCGACGCCTTCCAGGACGATTTGCTCGACGACGTGCTGGCGGCTGACACCGATCGCGCGCATGACCGCGATCTCGCCGACGCGCTCGTTCACGGAGACCGTGACCAACGTGGTGACCAGCAGAAACCCGACGCCCAAGCTGATCGAGCCGAGGATCACGGCGAGTTGGCGGAAGTAGCCCATGCGTTGATCAAACTGCTGCAGGGCCGTCCCGGTTGAGATGGCCGAGATGCGGGGAATCTTGTCCGCGATCCACTGTCTCGCGCGCTCGACGTCGGCGCCCTCGCGCACGCGGGCCATGAAGAGCGACACCCGATCGGTCGCTACCGGCCCGCCCATCGCTTGCAGCGTCGCGAGCGGCACAGCGACGACCAGCTCGCCGGCGGCCGTATAGAAAAATCGAGCGATGCCGGCGATCACGACCCGACGCCGCGGCGTGTCATACCCGACGGCGACGGTGAGCGTATCGCCGACTCGCGCGTGCGTCGCATCCAAGAACGCCTGATTGGCGACGATGTGATCGGCGCCCGACACTGGTCCGCCGGAGAGCAACTCGTAGTCGGCTTGCACGTCGCCATCGAGGCCGATCGCGACGGTCGTCACGTTGCGACTCGGCACGTGCAGCTTGAGTCCCAGAATCGGGCTCACGGTGACAATGTCGGGATTGGTGCGGAGGGTGGCGATGATCTCCGACGCCCGCCCGATCGTCGCTTGCGTGTCGAATGGCAGCGTCCCTTTGGGCGCGATGCGCAGTTGGAATCCGCGCACGAGGAGCAGCTTGCGGAACGAGTCGCGCATACCGCCCGCGAGCATCACCATGTCCAGCAAGAGCGCGCCCGAGACCGCGACGCCGAGAATCGCGAGCAGCGATCGCGCGCGGCGGCGCCTGAGGGAAGCGAATGCGAGACGGCGACGCACGGTCAGCGGCCGAGGAGGGCGAGGGGTGGCCGGCGCACGAGTCGGGTGGCCGCCGCGAGGCCGGCCCCGAGCCCGAGGACAATGGACAATGCAGCCGCGAACGTGAGAATGCCGGGGGTCACGAGCGAAAACGTCAGGGGAGTGTGATAGACCCCTTGGTAATGCCAGTTAATGACCAGGGATCCCACCCAACCCACCACGGCGCCGAACGCGGTTCCCACGAGCGATATCAGCGCGGCCTCGCACACGACCATCGTGATGACTGACGTGCGCGAGACCCCCATGAGGCGGAGCGCGGCAATGTCGCGCCGGCGCTCATCGACCTTGAGCAGCAAAATGCACAGCAAGAAGATCGCGCTGGCGACGATGGTAATCACTCCAATCGCCGCATGGAAACGCCGGAGCACACGAAACGTTTTCGATGTGCGGACGGCAATCTCGGCCGACGGGTACGCACGAAACCCGAAGGCGACGCTATTGATTCGCTCGAGCGTACGCGCAGGGTCGGTGCTCGCGACCGCGAAGCGGCTCACGCGATCGCCGGCGCCCAGCAGCCGTTGGAGATCGCCGAGATGGAGACGGACCCGGTAGCCGTCGCGGGCGACCTCACTCGGGTCGGCGCCGCGACGCGTGATGGCGCCGACAACAAAGGTGTCGCCGCGCACGCCGGGTTCGGATGTGAGCACGACGCGGTCGCCGACGCCGAGATGCGCGGCGGCGGCCAAGCGCTCGTCAATCGCGATCGACGATTGCGCGCGCGCGGTGGCGGCGGCGAGGGCAGTGACGAGCGCGAATCCCGCGACGACTGCCGAAAATCGTGGGCACACGCCGTCAGCTATGCGAGCGAGCCATAGTGGCCTCGGCCACGGATACCGAAGGGTCTTGCCACCCAGCGCGGACGAGCAGCACGGGCACCATCGACCGATGCCGCACTTCGTTCGCGACGCTCCCGCGCAGGAGATCCGACAGAAACTTGTGCCCATGCGTCGACATCGCGATGAGCGAGCACTGCTCGCGCTCCGCCGCGTCCGCGATCTCCTCGGCGGGGTCGCCGGTCGCGAGAATCGCGTCCGCCTCGAACCCCTCGGCCTCGAGCTCGGCCGCCATGCGCTCGATGTAGGCGCGGTCGCTCTTCATTTCCTCGGACTCGCGGAGGTGCAGATGCCGGATGTTGCGGGCCGCCCAGCCATCCGCGACGTGAATCAGCACGAGCGATGCACTGCACATGCGCGCGAGCGGACGCACGTGGGCGAGAATGCTCGCGTCGGCCGCTGAGTGCTCCAACGGCACGAGAATACGATCGTACACCGTGACCTCCCTCAGCCGACCAGCTCGACCAGCTGTCGCAAGATGCGCTCCGTCATTCCCCAAACCACGTATTCCCCATGCCGGAAACTGGGCACCTGCCGCTCGACCCCCCGAACCACGACCGTGGACTCGACGCTAGCCCCGGGCGCCGTGAACGTCGAGAGGGGCACCCAGAACGCCGCCGACACCTCGTCAGAGAGCGTGAGCGGCGGAAGATCGGCGCCCACGGTCGCGACGTAAGGCTGCACGACGATCGGCGCCCCGCCACGCGGTTGGAGCTCGTCCAGCTCCCACACGATGCGACCATACCGCCGGAGATCGATCCCCGTCTCCTCGAAGGTCTCGCGCACCGCCGTGTCCTCCAACGATGCGTCCTCGGCCTCCTCGCGTCCACCGGGGAGCGCGATGTGGCCGCTCCAGGGGTCGCCATCGACCTCAGCCCGCTTGATCAAGAGCAGCTCTAGGCCGTCTTGCCCCTCGCGTAACACGAGGGCCACCGCGGCCCGCGGTACTGTCACCCCTCGACCTCGCCGCCGGCGTCGACCCATGCGCGGAATCCGCCGCGGAGCGACGAGACGTGCTCGTATCCCATCACGCGCATCGTGTCGGCCGCGAGGGCCGAGCGATTGCCGCTGGCGCAATAGACGACGACGTTCGCATCGCGCGGGATCTGCTTCTCGACGGTCGTCTCGAGCGTGCCGCGCGGGATGAACTTTGCGCCAGGAATGCGACCCAGATTCCACTCGTTTGGCTCGCGCACGTCGAGAAACACCACGTCGGGCGCGGCGGTCGCCTCGGGCACACCGACTTCGGTGATGCGAGTCTTCGCGTCACTGATGAGGTCGCTACCAGAACGATTTGCCATTGTGCTGGAATCTAATCTCCCTGCTACGTCCAGTATGCTAGAATAGATTCCAGTATGTCAGACATCACCGAGCGACTCGCCACGCGCGTCCGCGATCTCCGGGTATCTCGCGGCCTGACCCTCGAAAGTCTCGCCGAGAGAAGCGGCGTGAGCCGCTCGATGATCTCGCTGATCGAACGCGCTGAGAGCACGCCAACCGCGGTATTGCTCGAGCGTCTCGCGACTGGCCTCGACGTTCCACTCGCGAGCCTATTCGATGACGCGGCACCGCGACCGCAGCCAATTTCGCGCCGCGCCGACCAACTCCAATGGCGCGACCCAGCCTCGGGTTACATCCGCCGCAACATCAGCCCGAGCGGCGTCTCGTCGCCATTCCAGATCGTCGAAGTCGAGTTCCCCCCGGGCGCTCGCATCGCATTCGACAGCGGCACCCGCGCCCACCAACAAGTCTGGGTACTCGAGGGCTCGATCGAAATCCGCGTCGGCCCGGAATGCTACGCCCTCACCGCCGGCGACTGCGTCGCATTCGTGCTCGATCGCCCGGTCGCGTTCTCGAATCCATCGAGTGCGCCAGCTCGCTACGCCGTGGTCGTCGCGCAATGATCACCGTCCGTCGCGTCGCCACGGTCACCGACGCCCAGATCCACGAGCTCGCGCTCGTGCTGATCGACTGCGTCGAGGGCGGCGCATCGGTGAGCTTCATGCTCCCGTTGTCACTCGACAAAGCGACGACCTTCTGGCGCCAAGTCGCCCGCGATGTCGCCGCCGACACCCGTGTCCTGCTGATCGCCGAGGACAACACCGGGATCGTGGGCACGGTCCAACTCGTGTTCGCACAACCTGAGAACCAGCCACACCGCGCCGAAATCTCGAAACTGCTCGTGCATCATCGTGCACGGCGACTCGGCATTGGCGAAGCGCTCATGCGCGAGGCCGAACACGTCGCGCGCGAGTGCGGCAAGACCCTGCTCGTGCTCGACACCGCGAGTGGGGACGCCGAGCGGCTGTATGTTCGAATGGGTTGGCAATTGGTGGGGGTGATCCCCGACTACGCCCTATGGCCCAACGGGGGGCTCTGCGCCACGAGCTTTTATTATCGCAATCTCCAGACTCGTCGCCACTGACGAGTCTACGACAATGGGCATCGGACGACATCCGTCATCGCCTGCGCACGGCCCGGATGCGTGGACTGCTTATCAGGCGTGAGAGAGCGCGGCCTCCCGAATGAGATTTGATCGGGCCGATGCGCAGCAGGCGAGCCGCGCCGGCGTAGATCCAGCGGATCCCGGTGAGGCGCACCCGCCCAACTACTGGGACGGGTGCGGCCTCCGAGTTGAGAATTGATCGCGCCGGCACCACCTCGGTGCTATGTCAGGCCCTAAGTGGCGTCCTGCAACAGCACGTTCACGACTTCGTCGACAGCATCGAGGTACTGCAATAGCCGCCGTGCATCGCTCGTCGCCGGTTCTCGTCCGTTCGATACAACGGTCGCCAACTCGGAGGCGAGTTCGTTGTCCCGTTGTACGGGCTGCGTCAGCAACTCTCCAGCGACTCGTCGCTCGACGAGGCCCGCGACGTATCCATCGTACTCGGCGAGGCGTGCATGCAAATCGCTCACACGATCGTCAGTGCTTCCAGAGGGAAATGGCAATGAACGCATTTTCGATGCAAGCAATTCGAGTCGCGAGTGACCGCTCATAAGACCCCATTCTCAATTACTTGTACCAGAAAGTTATGATCTTACCAGCTTGAGTAAACCAGCCACCAGGACCGCCCGGCGTGCGGAATTTCAAGGCCGGTGCTCCATCTTTCGCCACGGCTCTGACTCCAGAGGCCTTATTGTCAGTAAAGAACTTCACGGCGTCCGCAGTATACTCAGCGAGGGTCTTGCCTAAGCCGTGCTTCGCCAAGTGATAACTGGCGCTCGCTTCCTCCGAAGGGAATGTTCCCTTGTGCCAGGAGCTTAGTACGGCCTCCGCTGCAGCCGCATCCTCGATTACACCCCCACCTGGGAAAGCAGCGATGGCCAGCTCTATTTCCCTCTTGTCGTGCGCTTCCAGATAGGCAGCATCGGCCCCGCCCACTCCCTCAACGTTACCCTGCGTCCGATTGGCGTCGCGATAGCATTGCAGCGCCTTCTCTACTTCCATCACCGGGTCAGGGCATAACCCAAACGGGTCTGAGTAGTTGACCGGATCACCAGCCGCAAACCCGTAGTCGTTGACCCCGCCGGCGAGCCCGATTGGATCGGGCTGAGTGAACCGACCAGTGACCGGATCATAGAACCGGTTCCGGCGATATTGGGTGAACGTCTGCTCGGCATTGTCTTCCACCAGCGATCCCATCCAACTCACCGTTCCATACTCGACGAGATTGT
>DATHNL010000027.1:0-20364 GCA_035486035.1 Gemmatimonadaceae bacterium | reverse complement strand
GGGATCCCACGACGGGTCACAAAGTGTGGCAAATCCCGGAGCGCTATCCGGTTTGGAGCGGAAGCCTCGCCACCCGGGGCAATGTCGTTTTCTACGGGACACTCGACGGCTGGTTCAAGGCGGTGGATGCGACGACGGGCCGCGCGCTCTGGAAGTTCAAGGTCGGCTCGGGCGTCGTCGGCAGCCCGATCACCTACACGGGTCCCGACGGCAAGCAATACGTCGCGATCTATGCCGGCATCGGCGGCGACTGGTTTCTGTTATCCGGCGACTATCGATCCGATGATCCCGCTGACGTGCGCGACCCCGCGGACTTCGCCCGCGATCTTGCCCGGTACACGAGCCAAGGTGGCATCGTATGGATCTTCGCGCTCTGATCCTGGCTTTCGCCGTGGTTGGATGTAACTCCAAGCCGGTGCGTCTCGTGCGCGGCAGAAAGGAGGGCGTCCCACCAACTATCCGCCCGAGCGCTCGCATATTCGCCGGCGGTATCGCGCCGCCAGCAGGCGCCCTCGGCAATCCGCTGCCCGAGAATGCGAAGACGGCCGCCGAGGGCGCGAAGCTCTTCACGAGCATGAACTGCGACGGCTGCCACGGCGGGGGCGCCGTCGGGTTCGTGGGCCCGAGCCTCACCGCGCGCCGCTGGCGCTACGGGGGTAGCGACGGGGAGATCTTTACGTCGATCTACTACGGTCGCTCACACGGCATGCCCGCGTTCGGCGGTGCGCTGCCGCCCGAGATGATCTGGAAGATCGTCACCTACATCAAATCCCTGCCACCACCGACCGACCTTCCCACCGAGTCATGGCAGGAGGTCGGCGGGGATCGGTGAGTTCGGCCGCTCATCGTCCCACGACGCGGCCGTAATCCACCACCGGGCGCCGTCCCAATAGAGATCGATCGAGTTGACGCCGCGCGCGGTGACGGGTCCCGCGCTGACCCTCCGCGTCTCGTACGTACTCATGACATGCGCGATGTTCCCGATGCGAGACATCGTACGGTGAATCTCGTGCTCGTCGAATCCGTTTTTCGCGAACCCGGCATCGGTCGCATCGACATACTCCTGATGCGTGAGCACGTGCACGGTCGGTGTGCCGTCCTTGTTCACGCTGGCCGCAAAGAATCGGATGCCCGGCCAGTAGAGCGTCCGATCCCGCCCCCATTGCCGGGGCTGTCCAGCGGGACCCGAGATGACGTCGTAGTACGCAGCAACGATGCCGTCGATCGTCGCGACATCGGCCGCCCGCGGCGTGAGCGTCGGAACAGCCACGTGTGAGGCCGGTGCTTGTGCGCTGGCAACAGTGGCCAGCGCGGCGGTCATGATGAAAAGTGGAAGGCGCATGCCGCTATATTGCGCGCCTACCACTCCTGCCGCTACCCCGCCCCCATGCCGCATATCGTCTTGCTCGGCGACTCCATCCTCGACAACGGCATCTACGTCGAGCCGGGTTGCGCCACGATCGACGCGCTCCGCAAACGTCTGCCTGCCGGGTGGGAAGCGACTCTACTGGCCCGCGACGGCGCGGTCGTCAACGAGATCGAGTGGCAATTCAAGGAGATGCCACCGACCGCGACCCACGTCGTCTTGAGCGTGGGTGGCAATGACGCCATCATGCAGGTCACGGTGCTCGGCGAGCGCGTGCGGACCGTTGGCGATGCACTGCTTCGACTTCGCCAGATCGCCGACGACTTCCAGATCGACTACGTCCCGATGCTCCGCAAGGTCGTTGCGCTCGGACTCCCCACGATCGTCTGCTCGATCTACAACGGGAATTTCCCCGATCTGCATCAGCGGCAGATGACGACGACCGCGCTCACCGTATTCAACGACGTGATCATTCGCGCCGCCTGGGCGCACAACGCTCGGATGCTCGACCTGCGCACGGTGTGCGATCGTCCGGAGTGCTACGCGAACGAGATCGAGCCCTCCGCGATCGGCAGCGCCAAGATCGCGGAGGCTTTGTTAGCGCTTATCGACGCGTAATCGCTTGCCTTACGGGGCTGCGTCGAGCCGTTTGTGCATCTCCGTGAGCGCCGAGTCGACCTGAGGGAGCGAGCCGGAGACGAAGTCGCTTGTGAATGAGCAGCACCAGCTGCCGCATCGCAGGTTGATGAGGAAGATGTGTGTGCCTTCGGTGTCAAAGCTCAAGAACCGGGCGGTGGCCAGGTACTTGGGCGACCCATGCTTTCTGAGCAGGATCGGCCGCACAAACCGCCGACCGAGCGAGTCTTCCGGAATCATGACGCCGTGTGCGCGATCCGCCGCGCCATCGACCCAGTAGTAGGTCGTACCGGTCGAGACACCGAGCGGCCCAAACGGCGCGTTGCTGTGTATGCGGCCCAAGATGCGCCCGGCCGCGACGTCGGAATCGCTGAGCGCGGCGGCGCCGATCTCGGGGGCCGCCTCCAGACGGATGGTGTCGCCGGCCGCCGTACTGATCGTGATGGTGTCCGCGCCCGGCGAGGTCGTGTCGAACTGCAGCGTCTTGGCATACGCGATCACGTCGCTATTCGAGACACTCGCGATCGGCTTCCCGGCAAACGGCGGCGCGGGCGTGGGCCGCGGCTTTTGCGGACCGCAGGCGACGGCGACGAGAAGCGGCATGACCAACGGCAAGACGCGGCGGAACATGGTTACTCCGTCGAGAGGAGGATTGGGGAATGTCGCCCGATTGTTACGGCTGCGCGAGGGCGCGCGCTCGTGTAACAATCGGTTGAAGCTCGGGGTCGGCTCCGCCCCATAGGGCCACAACGGCCTGGGCCCAATGACTCGCGGTGCGCGCATCGCCCGTATGATGCGCCAGATCCGCTCGGAGCGCCATCATCCGCACAAATGGCGCAGCCTCGTCGGCCGCATCGGTAAGCCTCAGCCCGAACCGGGGGATGGCATCCAGGCCGTAGAAATCGATCTCGGCGATGGCGCTCGCTGTGTCGGCGGCCGCTAGCGCCAACCGAGCGTCGACGAACAACCCGGCCGGGTCCGCGTCGCCCGGCATCCCGACCTGGATCTGGTCTTTGATCTGGGCGAGATAGGCTCGCTCAGCCGTCGCGTCTCCGTGCGCAAGCGACCATTCGCGCGCCATCTGCGAGTTGGCTCCTTCGGCGACACGGTGATCAAGTGACGCCCCCATCTCGTCATACGCCAGCGTAGCCGGCCAATCCATGAGCGCGCGGCGGATCTCCTGACGATGCGCCGTATCGACCCAAGTCCGCAGGGCTCGCACGGTACGCTCGGCGCTGACTCGCATGCTGTCGACGGGTGCCCCGCACGAAGCGTACCCCAGAAACGCCAACGCTTCCGATGCCGGCTGGATCGGCGCGACCTGGCGCTCGCGCGGCGGGGGGAGCCAGATCGTGTCGTGGGCGGCTGTCATCCGGAGTGCCGCAACAGTGCGTCCCACGTGGCCCGTGAGCGCGGCGGCCGTTGCCACCATCCCCGCTTCCTCGGCTGACGGCTGATTCCAGATGGTAAGAATCGAATCGGCAATCGTTCGAGCGGCGGCAAAGCGGTCGACTTCGACATCGAACCGCGTCTCGTCGATCATGGCGTTGAGTCGCTGCACGGGTCGTTCGGCGAAGGCTCGGGCGCGTCGTGCCTCGTCGATCGCGTTTGTATCGCCGGCCGCCCTCGGCGCAATCGCGCCTGATGCTTCGAGCACCCGCGCAAACTGCAGGTGCGCCGGGCTGCTTCCCGGAACGGCATGCACCCAGTCAGCCGCTACCGTTCTCAAGAGGGCGACGTTGCGCGCGATCGCTTCGTTCTGCGTCGCCGGCCGCGTCTTCGTCGGATCGAGCCGAATGTCGGTCAGCAGCCGTGGGACGAATACGAGCGAGTCGTTGTGTAACTCCGGGAAGGCCCCGAAGTAGGTCGTGTCGCCATTCGCGACCGCATACCCCTCACGAATGATGTTGGGTTGCGTCCAAAGCAACCGTGAGAGCCGCTCCGAGCCGAGATTGATGAATGCCTCTTGAAACTCGGGCAGGATATGCAGCGCCCGGGTATACGCATTGACTGCCGCGTGCATGCTCGACCGGAACCGCCAGCCGCTGGGACTGGACGGGTCGCGCACGACGAGCCGGTCCTGGCTGCGGCATTCGCCAAGGCCGAACCAGGCGATGAAATCTTGCGAGTCCGCCTTGACCATCTCGCCATAGCGATCGCACGCCTCGGCGTACCGGCCGTCGGTGAGGGCCGACAGCGCTTGGATCGACTGCTGGTCGTGCGGTCCTAGCCGATCGCGGAGCCCCATCGCGCGATCGACGATCGACTTCAAGGTGGCCGGCGGGGCCGTGTGGCTGGGGTTCTGCCACTCCATGGTCTGCGCGAGCCATAGCTGCGCTTGCGCGAACTGCGGGTCTGCCTGCACTGCCGCACCGAACTGTTGCGACGCGCCATTGAGATCCCACGCCGCGAGCGCGCGATGCGCGGCGACATACGTGTCGTGCGCCCGCGGCGACCGTGTCTCGGCGGCCTCGGCGTCGGAGACGAAAGGCAGGAAACGCCGGACATTGCCCGTGGGCCCGCGGCGAACGGCGAGCAGGGTGACGAGCGCGAGAGAGCAGGCACCGACCGACGTCAGCCACGGGTGGCGCCGAATGCGAATGCCGACCGACGAGCGGCGTGGCTTCGGCGCTGGCGTCGGCTCGCCGTCGAGCGAGCGGATGAACGCGGTCGCGTTCGCGAAACGGTCTCCGGGTGCGAGTCGGAGCGCGCAGAGGATCGTCCGCTCGAGCGCCGGCGGCACGTCGCGCAGTCTGCGCCGTAGAGGCTCAGGTGGCGTCAGGAACCGGTCGATCGCCAGACCGCTCAGGCCCCTCGGCGACACGGGCGGTTCGCCCACCAGCGCCTCATAGAGCACGCACGCGAGAGAATAGAGGTCGCTGCGCGCGTCCGCCGGATCACCGCACGCTTGCTCGGGACTCATGTACGCCGGCGTGCCGAGCCCGATTCCCGTTCCGGTGAGCGTGGGATCGCCCACCGGTGTCTCGACCCTCGCGATCCCGAAATCGGCGAGCAGCGCGTGGCCATCCGCGATCAGCACGTTCTCAGGCTTGATGTCCCGGTGCACATACCCGCGCGCATGGGCGAACGCGAGGGCGTCCGCGATCTCGCGTGCGAGCCGCACGACGTCGGCGACCGGCAACGTCTTCTGACCCAGGAGCCGCGTGCGCAGCGAACCACCCGCGACATACGGCATGACGAAGAAGAGCGTTCCGTCATGCTCGCCCGAGTCGTACAGCGGCAGGATGTGCGGATGCGCGAGCTGCGCGAGCGTGACGATCTCGCGCAGGAATCGCCTGACGGCGACCGGGTCTGGATACGGGCCGACGAGGAACTTGAGCGCTACATCACGGCCGTGCTTCTCGTCGTGCGCCAGATAGACGGTCGCCATCCCGCCGCGTCCGATCTGCCGCTCGATGCGATAGCGGTCCGCTACAACCGAATAGTCTGCGGGCAACATCGACGATATGATGCATCCGGGTCCTCACCTAGCGACCTCAGCCGGTTTATAGGCCCCAGGAACGAGGCGAGCGGCGATCGCCAGCCGGTTCCAGGCATTTATTGCCGCCACGGCGAGAGTCAGATCCGCGAGCTCCTTCTCGCTGAACTGCCGGCGAACCTCCTCGTAGACGCTGTCGCTCGCGTGTCCGTTCGCGATGAACGTCACCGCCTCGACCCAGGCCAATGCCGCACGCTCGCGATCCGTATAGTACGGCGACTCGCGCCACGCATCGAGACCGTACAGCCGCTGCTCGGTCTCATCGATCGCGCGGAGATCCTTCCAGTGCATGTCGATGCAAAACGCGCAGCCATTGAGCTGCGACGCGCGCAGTTGCACGAGCAGCAACAGCGATCGCTCCAACCCGCTCGTGCCGAGGTACGTGTCGAGCGGATCCATGGCGTCATAGACGCCCGGCGCGACTTTGGGATAGCTGAATCGGGCTTTCATGATGGTTGGTTCTCCGCGAGTAAGAGTGCTGCCGCCGAAGCCGAAAACACCGAGTAGTCGAGCGGCGACCATGGGCCGAACGAAATCGCCATGGCCGTGCCGAAGATCGCGAGCAGCGCGGCGCTGCCGAGCGCGACCCACCGCTTCCACACGCCGGCGATGAGGAGCACGCCGAGTACGAGCTCGGCCACCGTCGCTGCCCCCGCCAAGAACGGGATGCTCCACGCGGGCATGAACGCGTTCACTTGCCCCGTGTATTTGACAAAATTTTCGTAGTTCCCATAGCCCACATTTTTGCCATACCACCCGAAGCGCTCGGCGATCCCGTTCAAGAACGCCAGACCGAGCGCGATGCGAACGTAGATCAGCGCGGCTTTTCGCATACGAAAATCGCGAGAAAGGTGGTCGGCTGAGTCGTGCTGCCGTTCGCCGAGACGCGGTGCTCGACGCCCTTCGCTTCATAGAACATCTGCCCCGCCACGTACGTGCTCTCCGGTTGGTCGGCGACCTGGCTCCGGTACGCCCCTTTGAGCACATAGGCGATCACCGGACACTCATGATGGTGCGCCGGTGAGCTCTCGCCGGGACCATACGTCACTTCCTGCACCTTCACGATCGCGTGGGGCAGCACGATCGGCGCGAGCAGCATGATGAGATATCGCATGACGGTGAACCTAGGCTGAATAAGGCCTAGTACGTAGAGCCATATTCGTTATTTTGACTGGACCATTTATGCCGAAACGGTCCACCACTCTCGCCCTTACACTCCCCCCACGCCCGCCGGGCGCCGCGGCTACGCGATGGCTCTACGGTGCGCTGCGCGCGGAGATTCTGGAGGGCCGCCTGCGTCCCGGCGCGCGCCTACCGGCCACGCGCGATCTCGCGCGCCAATACGGTCTCTCGCGCGGCACGATCGTGAGTGCATTTGCTCAGCTGTCGTCCGAGGGGTACGTCGAGGGAACTATTGGATCCGGCACTCGGGTAAGCGAGGTTCTCCCCGACGATCTGTTGCACACCGGGCCGAGCGAGCCGGTGCCAAAAGCACGGTCGCGTCGCCTGCTCTCGTCGTATGGCCGACGAGTCGAGCTCTTCCCAGCGTATCGCGCACGTCCGATCCGTGCGTTTCGCGCGGACCAACCGGCGCTCGACCTGTTCCCGACGACGTTGTGGGCCCAGCTCGCCGCGCGCCGAATGCGACGCGCCACGACGGGCCTGCTCCTCGGCACGAGTCCGATGGGCTATGGCCCGTTACGCGAGGCCGTGGCCGACTACGTCCGCACAGCCCGCGGTGTCCAATGCACGGCCGACCAGATCGCGATCGTCTCTGGCGTGCAGGAGGCGCTCGATCTCGTCACGCGGTTGTTCGTCGACCCGCTCGACCGGGTGTGCATGGAAGATCCAGGCTACCCGGGCGCCGCACTCGTGTTCGAGGCCCGCGGGGCTCGAGTGCTCGGCCTGTCGGTCGACGACGAGGGGATGACGATTCCCCGCGGGCGTGCTCGCCTGGCCTACGTGACCCCTGGTCACCAGTTTCCGCTCGGCATCAGCATGAGCCTGCGCCGGCGCTTGGCTCTGCTCGAATGGGCGAGTGGATCCGGCGCGATGATCCTCGAGGATGATTACGATAGCGAGTATCGCTACTCGGGTCGACCCGTGCCGGCGCTGCAGGGGCTCGACCGTCGCGGTATCGTGCTGTTCGCCGGGAGCTTCAGCAAGGTTCTCTTCCCGTCGCTTCGCCTCGGCTATCTGGTGGTGCCATCCGATCTCATCGACGTCGTCACCGCGACGTTGTCGATCACGAGCCGTCACGCCCCGCTCATCGACCAGGCGATTCTCGCGGATTTCCTCATCGAGGGGCATTTCGCGCGCCACGTCCGGCGCATGCGCGAGATCTACGCCGAGCGCCTCGCCGTTCTCATGGAGTCCGCGCGAACGCACCTGGCTGGGCTGCTCGCGATCTCGGGTCTGGAGGCCGGTCTCCAAACGGCTGCTTGGGTCGCCGATGGCATAGACGCACAAGCCGCGGCGCGAGCCGCGGCCGTGCGCGATGTAGAAGTTACGCCGCTAGCCTGGTATACTCGCGGCCGACGCCCACGTGTGATCCGTCAGGGTCTCCACTTGGGCTTCGCCGCTGTCGACGTCCCGGAAATCCGCCGCGGTGTCCGCGATCTCGCTGTAGCGCTCGAATCTCTCTCCTGAGGAACACGCGATGTGGCGACTCTTGCTCCTGGTTCTCGTCGTAAGCCGCGCCTCGGCCCAGTCGGTCCGCTACGTACCGGCGGGTCCGAACCTGCCGTTCTCGTCGGCCGTTGTCGTCGACAAGATGATCTATGTCGCGGGTCAGATCGGGAGTGACCCGGCCACCGGCGCGCTCGTCCCAGGCGGCATCAAGGCCGAGACCGCCCAGGCACTCAAGAACATCGACGCGGTCTTGCACGGCCTCGGCTCATCGCTCGATCACGTCGTCAAGTGCACGGCAATGCTCGCCGACATTCAGGAGTGGCCGGCGATGAACGAGGCGTACGTGCCGTTCTTCCCGCACCATCTGCCAGCCCGCAGCGCCTTCGCGGCCGCGGGCCTCGTGCGCGGCGCGCGGGTCGAGATCGAGTGCACCGCTACCGTGTCACAGTAGAACCAGTCACCGTAAACCCGAACCAGTCACCGTAAACCCGAACCAGTCACGGTAAACCCGAACCAGTCACCCTAAACCCGAACCAGTCACCGTAAACCCAACGCCCGCCGACCGACTACTCCGTCCGCGCCCGTCGGTCGCCGTGACGGTCCATCGATAGTTCACGCCGCGCGTCAGCGCGAGCGTGGACACATCGATGGTGGTGTCCCCGAGCGTGGCGGCCGAAGCGACGGGGACACCATCGGGCCGCGCGACCTCGATCGTGTAGCGCACCGCGCCAGGCACCGAGTGCCACGCGAATCGCACGATGGTGTCCGCATGCACCGCTCCCTCGGGCGCGATGCGCGTGACCGTCGGCATCGTCCGATCGCGGCGCACGATCCATATCGTGACGGCCAGCAGCACGACCAGCACGACGATCGCAATCCATCGCATGGGACCGAATAATACGCGCTTGACACACGGGGCGACCGTCGCTTATTTAACCAGTTAGTTATATGCCACTTGCCGCGGACCCCTTGAGCGCGACGTTCTCGGCCCTCGCCGATCCGACTCGCCGCGCAATCCTGTCTCGCCTCGCCACGGGAGAGGCGTCGGTTACCGAGCTCGCCCAGCCATTCGCGATGAGCATGCCCGCAATCTCGAAGCACTTGAAGGTGCTCGAGCACGCCGGCCTCATCGCCCGGGGCCGTGATGCCCAATGGCGGCCATGCCGCCTGGAGGCAGCCCCCTTGCGAGACATCGCGGACTGGGTCGATCAGTATCGCCGATTCTGGGAGGGCCGCTTCGACCGCCTCGATGACTACTTGCGCGTGGCACAAGGAAAGCCGAAGCGCAAACGGAAACCGCGATGAAGGACCGCGAGCTGACTATTACCCGCGTGTTCGACGCGCCGCGCGACCTCGTGTTCAAAGCCTGGACGGAGCCCGATCGCCTGGCGAAGTGGTGGGGCCCGGAAGGATTTGCGTTACCGTTTCTCGAGCTCGACATGCGGCCGGGTGGCGCATGGCGAGCGTGCATGCGTGGCCCCGACGGTACGAACTACTGGCAACACGGCGTCTGCCGAGAGCTCGTGCCGCCCGAGCGACTGGCCTACACGCTCATCTGGGACTCGGATCCCGAGCACGAGATGCTCGTGAGCGTCGTCTTCGTCGAGCGCGGCCAGAAGACCGAGATGACGTTCCGTCAGCGCCTGTTCAAGTCCGTCGAGTCGCGCGACTCGCACCGGGATGGTTGGTCGTCCTCGCTCAACCGTCTCGCGGCCTATCTCGCGTCATGACACGCGCGTTCTACGCCCAACCGGGCCCGATGACGTCCGCCGGTGCCCACGATCTCAGTCGTGCGCCAAAGAATCCCGCGGATCTCGCGCGCATGCTTCACGGCCTGGTCATCCACGAATTCATGGCCCCAGCCTATGGAGTAACAGTGCCGCCTGAGCGTGCCAGCGAAAGCCACATCCGTCATGTCGACGAGATGCTGGACCGGATATTCGAGCTGGACCCTTCGCCGCTCACCGTCGCGCGCCCGCCAGAGAAACGGCTCGTCGGCGTGTGCCATCATTTTGCGTTGCTGTTCGTCGCGATGATGCGCGCCCACGGTATGCCGGCCCGCTATCGCCAGGGCTTCGGCACCTATTTCAACCCGCCGTATGCCGAGGAACATGTCGTTGCCGAATATTGGAATGCGGACGAATCACGCTGGATCCTCGTGGACCCTCAACTGGATGCGATCTGGCGCCAAAGGCTCACGTTTGATTTCGACCCGCTAGACGTCCCTCGTGACCGATTCATCGTCGCCGGCGATGCCTGGCAGCAGTGTCGCGCGGGCAGGGCGGATCCCGCGCACTTCGGGATCTTCCGCGGTAACCTGCGCGGTCTCTGGTTTATCGCCGGCGAGATGGTGCGTGATATGTCGGCGCTCAACGCGATCGAGTTGCTTCCCTGGGACGTCTGGGGCGCCATGCCCCCACCGGGCGAGCCGTTGCGACTCTCGTACTTTGATGCGCTTGCCGTACTGACGCAGTCAGGCTCGCTCGACGATATCCGCTCGCGATACGAGGGCGACGCCGGACTCCGCGTCCCGCCGACGGTGTTCAACGCCGTGCGGAACCGCCCGGAGACCATTACTGGATCTTGGCGACCCCAGAGCCCGGAGTCGGGTAGCGCGTAAAGATCTCCGGATCATGGCCGGGCAGAATGAGGCTCGCGTCACTGGCGATGCGATGCATGCGATCTTGCGCCGCGACATTGGCGATCGTATCGGCCGGCGAAAATGTCTGCGCGATCGATGCATGCTTCGCGAGATTCTCGTACGTATACGCGTTGTCGGACGCCAGCACGACCGTCCCCTTCGCCGTTTTCACACCCAGGTATTGCGACGCATAGGTATGTCGCCCGCCGGTATACACGGTGATGCCGGGCATGATCTCCTTGTTGTCCCCGTCAATAAGGACCACGCGCCCGGCTTTCTTTAGTTGGCCGAGCATGGCGGCGTCGGCGGTATCGATCGTATTGGTCTTGGGCCGTCCGTCCGCATCGACGTAATGCTCGTACTCGTCCTTCTGTATCCAGATCTTCGCGCGCGGAAAGAGATCCGCGCCGTCGAGATGGTCCCAGTGCACGTGGGAGATGATGATGTCCGTGATGGCGTCAGGCGCGAGGCCGATCTTGGCGATGGCCTCCGATGGTCGCACGAACCCGGTCGGCTTCCACGCCTTGATGAACTTGTCGCGATAAAATCCGGCATCGAATAGCACGACGCGATGCGGGTCGCCGGTGGGTTTCAAGGCCCACACGATGAACGCGAGATCTTGCTTGCGCGTCGAGTCTGCGTGCAACACGAGCGCGCTAATTGGAAAGCCGGTGTACCCGGCGAATTGGACGCCATAAACCTCGTACTGCGCGCTCGCGTGCTGCCCGAGCACGGCGAGCGAAGCGAGGGCCGCGACTGCCGTCGTGATTTTCATGACAGGTAGTCTACGACGACGTCGCGTAGAATGTCCCGCAGTCGCTCGACGCCGGGGCTCAACCCCCCGGCGGCAGCATGGAGCGTCACCGGAAAGGCGCCGAGGCGGGGCAGATCGAACAACGTCTTATGCGAAATGAGCGAGCGAGGCACACCGAGCGCGCTCCGCACGGTGACGCCAAGTCCCGCCATGCCCAGCGCCCAAAGACCGGCCAGGCTCGGGCTCACGGCGGCGATCCGCCAGGGGTGGCCCGCCGCGTCGAGGCTTTCGATGGCCTCTTTGCGGAACACGCACTGCGGCCCGAGGACCACGAGCGGCAGTGGTTCGTCGCGAGGCCTGAAATCCCGACCGGCGATCCAGACGAGATCGATGGTGCCGAGGGTGATGGCGCTCGGGCGTTGAGCGTGCCCAACGACGAGGACCAGGTCGATCTCGCCTTTGCTCACGGCCTCGACGAGCACGGCGTTCCCCTCGATGCGCACGTCCAGTTGCACGAGCGGATAGAGTTTCGTGAACTGCGACAGCGCTCGCGGCAGTACGGTCTCGGCGAAATCCTGTGAGACCCCGATGCGAATCCGGCCGGCCAGTGACGCGCCCCGTACGGTGTCGAGGACTTCGTCGTTGAGGGCGAGCATCCGCCGCGCGTAGCGAAGGACAATCTCGCCCGCTTCGGTCAACGCTACGCCACGCCCTGATTTGCGAAAAATCGTGGCGCCGACCGAGGCCTGCAGCTTTTTCATCTGCAGGCTGATCGCCGATGGCGTCCGACCGAGTCGTGTCGCAGCCTGACCATAGCCTCCCAGGTCATTCGCCACGACCAGCGTGCGGAGCGTATCGAGATCCAGGTTGATCATAGTTGAGCAACGCTAACTAATGCGCCGAGAATATTCAAATTGTGTTGCGTAGAACTTAAGTGTACCATGCGCATCATGACACGCCTCTCTTTTGTTTTGCTTTCGCTCGCCTGTGCCGCGACGCGACTCTCCGCCCAGTCCCATGTCGGCACCTGGGCGCTCGTCCTCGTCGACAAGGTCTCTCCCGACGGCAACCACACGCACCTGTACGGTGACGACCCCCAGGGGTTGATGACCCTCGACGCCGAGGGCCGCTACACGATTCAGATCCTTCGCACCGGCCGCCCGAAGTTCGCGTCCGGCAGCAAGGCCACTGGCACACCCGAGGAGAATCAGCAAGCGGTGCGGGGCAACAGCTCTGAATTTGGCCGATACTCCGTCGACGATGGGGGCCACACGATCACGTTCCAGTTCGACCACGCGTTCTTCCCGAACTGGGAAGGCACGTCTCAGCGATGCGCGCTGACTGTCGTGGGCGATCGATTGACGTTCATCCAGCCGACGACCAGCGCCAATGACGGATCCAAGGGCGAGGTCACGTGGCGTCGCTTGGATCCGCCATCGCTCGCGGGCGTATGGACGCTCACGGTCGCTGACGAGATTCGCCCGGATGGCTCACGCGTGCATGCGTACGGCGAGCATCCGGAGGGCCAGCTCATCCTCGATCCGTCCGGTCACTACTCCGTATTCGTCTTCCGGACGCCGCGGACCAAATTCGCGTCCGGTGTGAAGTCGCGCGGCACGGCCGACGAGTACGAGGCGGCGACACGGGAGGTGAGCGCGCACTTCGGCCGCTACACCGTGGACACGACTAGTCATACACTCACGTTCGACATCGATCACGCGTCGTTCCCGAACCTCGACGGCGTCGAGGAGAAGCGCCCGTACGAGCTCGTGGGAGACGAACTCACGTACCGCATTCCTCCGCGCGCCGACGGCACGATCTCGATTTCCTCGTGGCACCGGTTGGTTCGATAAGTACCGAACCATCGCCCCTCATGGCCGTGCTACATTGGGGCCATGAGATGCTTGATCGTCGCACTATTCATAGTACCTGCTGTCGCGCACTCTCAATGGAAAACCCCGTGGAGCTATGAGGGTCCGCGGGGCTATGCGCACTGGGGCGACCTGGACCCCGACTACGCCACGTGCAAAACGGGCCAGGCCCAATCCCCGATCGACATCCGCTCCACCGAGAAGGCCGATGTGGCGCCGATCCGATTCGAGTACACGAGCGCCCCGCTCAAATACTTGATCAATAACGGCTACACGATTCGCGTGAACTACCACGACACGTCGAGCTTTTTCGTCGTCGGCGACAAACGCTACCATCTCACGCAATTCCACTTCCATCGCCCGAGCGAGGAGTACATCCACGGCAAGCCCTACGCGATGGAGCTCCACCTGATGCACACCGCGAGCGACGGCGCCATCGCCGGCGTGGCCGTGATGATCGCCTCCGGCGCCGCGAACGAGACAGTCCAACGCCTCTGGGACCACATGCCCAAGGTGAAGGGCAGTGAGCAAGAGATCCCCGGCGTTGCCATCGATCCCTCTGGTCTCATTCCTGGCGATCTCTCCTACTACCTGTACACGGGCTCGATCAGCGCGCCGCCCTGCACCGAAGGCGTGCTCTGGTACGTGCTCGAGACGCCGATCACGCTGTCGCCCGCACAGATCGCGGCGTTCGCCGAGTTGTACCCGCACGACGTCCGGCCACTGCAACCCCTCAACGGGCGCGTGGTCAAGGAGAGCCGCTAATTTGACGGAGTGAAGGCCACACGGCAGCTCGCTCGCCTTGGGGCGCTCGTCGGCGCCTGGTGCGCCGTCGTGCTGTTCACGGCGAGCCAGTACTCGCTGATCTACACCGCCACGGGCGGCGCCGCCCACTTCCCGATGGCACTGCGGGTCTCGGCCCTCCAGTGGCTGCCCTGGCTCGTCCTTGGCCCGTGCGTCGTGCTCTTGGCCCGACGCTTCCCGCTTCGCGGCGCTCATTGGCCGCAACACCTGGCCATTCATCTGGTCGCCACCGGTGTCGTCGCCGCCGTCGTCACGCGCTCGTTCGGCGCGGCATTTTTGCGCAATGTCCATTCGGAGGCGATCGTCTATTGGCTGCTGGTCGCGAGCACACACCTCGCCGACTCGCTCCGCCGCGCGCGCGAGCGCGAAAGCCATGTGTCCCGTCTCGAGGTACAACTCGCCGATGCCCGCCTGGCCGCGCTCCAGTCGCAGCTGCACCCGCACTTCCTGTTCAACACCCTGCACGC
This sequence comes from Gemmatimonadaceae bacterium, assembly GCA_035486035.1. Classification (GTDB taxonomy): domain Bacteria; phylum Gemmatimonadota; class Gemmatimonadetes; order Gemmatimonadales; family Gemmatimonadaceae; genus DASRDS01. The sequence goes on along the minus strand of DATHNL010000027.1, from coordinate 5,695 downwards.
CGTCTCATCACTGATCCACGATGATGCCGACGCGGCCGAAGACATGCTCACCGCGTTGAGTGATCTCCTCCGCACGACCCTCAGCCGCGGCAGCCAACGTGAGGTGCCCCTCCACGACGAGATCGACTTTCTCGAACGGTACCTCGAAATTCAAAAGATGCGCTTGGGCGACCGCTTGCAGGTGACCCTGGACGTCCCATCCGAGGTCGCCGATATCTTGGTCCCGTCGTTCGCGATCCAACCGCTGGTCGAGAACGCGATCCGACACGCGATCGCCCCGCGTCGCGCGGGGGGCCATCTCGAGATCCGGGCGACGCAAGCCGATGGCCGCTTGCGCCTGACGGTAGCCGATGACGGGCCGGGCTTTCCGGCCGAAATGGGGTGGGGGATAGGCCTGGAGAACACCCGTGCGCGCCTCACGCAACTGTACGGCGACGAGTGCCGATTCACCATCACCGACCGCCCGACGGGAGGCGCGGCCGTGACGATCGAGATCGTCGCGCGGACCACGACCGCATGAACATCACGGCGGTCATCGTCGACGACGAACCGCTCGCCCGGCGGCGCATTCGCTCGCTGCTCGCCCGCGAGCGCGACATCGAAGTCCTCGAAGAATGCGCGGACGGCACGAGCGCCGTCGACGCGATTCGTCGCCGCCGACCGGATCTCGTGTTCCTCGACGTCCAGATGCCGGAGATGAACGGCTTCGCGGTCCTTCGCGCGCTCGGGAAAGACCTCACGGCGGCCGTCGTCTTCGTGACGGCCTACGAGCAATTCTCGCTGCGCGCCTTCGACGTCCACGCGCTCGATTATCTGCTCAAGCCATTCCATCGCCGCCGCTTCCAGGAAGCGCTGCGCCGCGTGCGGCAGCGCTTCACCAACGAGCGCGAGCTGGCCGACGTCCGCGTGCGCTTGGCCGCGCTCCTCGAAGCCTCCGATGACGGCGCCGACCCGGTGCGTTCGGCCCCGATCGAGCGCCTCGCGATCCGCACGACGACCAAGGTCGCGATCGTGCGCGTGCGCGAGATCGACTGGATCCAGGGCGACGGGAACTACGTTCGGCTGCACGTCGGGAGCGCCGTGCACCTGCTCCGACAGACCATGAAGGCGCTCGTGGGTCAGCTCGACCCGGGCCTCTTCGTCCGCATCCACCACTCCTGCATCGTGAACGTGGAGCGCGTGCGCGAGCTGCAGCCGTGGTCGCACGGCGACTACGTCGTCGTCCTCGACAACGGGAAGCGCCTCATGTCGAGCCGCACCTACAGCGGGAACCTGCGCCGCGCATTCGCGCTGTAACGCCGGTTGGTGTCACGGGCGGTCCGAACAGTCCCATGGGTGCTGCGACGTCACCCGCGCCGGTGCCACCGTTGGCGCATTCATGCGCAATTTCATTGTGGGTTTCACCGCGGGCCTCGCGACCATCCCGGCCGTTCTCTTCGTCTTGGGTCTACTGGGCGCCCTACCGACTCGATCGACGGCAACGCCACCAGCCTGGGAGACCGCTTTCGCTCGGCACGCTTTGCACGCGGCCGCCGCGGTTCACGCCCCTCACCTCCAGAACCCGGTGGCCCCAACCGACTCCACCCTCTATCCAACCCCACCGCGTTTCGCGACTCACCCGCCGACGCTCCCCGACTGGCAGTTGTTTTGGATCGTGAAGAACGGCGTTCGCTACTCCGGAATGTTCGCCTGGGACAATGAGGCCGCCGACGAGAAGATCTGGACCGTCGTGACGTTCCTCCACCACCTCGACTCGCTCCCTCCCTCAGTCGCCGCCGAGTGGAAGGCGCACTAGGTCAGCGAATTCCAGAACTCGATCGTGCGAGCATTGACCGGTCGTTGCCGTCTGATCCGCGAGCTGATCTGGTGCGCGAGAATCTGACGCAGCACGCCGTCGGGGTCGCGGGGGACGCGCCTCGCCAGTTGCGCGCGCTGCTTGCGCCGGCTCTTGCGCCCGGGTTCCAAGAAGTCGGCCAGATAGAGCATTTTCCCGACGTCATCCCACCGCCCGTGCCCCACGCTGTGATATCGGACGGCGCTCAGCACCCCGCGGTCCGACTCGCCGTGGGACGCCGCGAGCTCGGCCGCCGCATGGCCATGGCTGATGCCGTCCGGCAGCTCGGCGTCTCTCAGCGCGTCATGCAGCCAACACGCCGTGAGCCACCGTCGTCGTTCCTCCTGGGAGACGTCCATCTCGTCCGCCCACTCGTTGAGCAACGCGACCATACGCCGCACGTGGGCCCGCCGCTTCTTGGTCGCTTGCGCCCATTCCGGAAGGTCGGTGACCGCCTGCGCCGGAAGTCGCTTCCGGACCCGCCGGCCAAAGAGCCGTACCAACAGATTCCGTGTGCGTTGAGCGAACTTCGTCATGCCGGCGTGTCCAGGTCGCGATGCACGGTCGTCGTCGAAAACGCCGGTATGCAAATCGCGACATACTCAGCGCCCCCGGCGGCCGGGCTGCTGTATCGGATCCATTCGCCCGGCTGTGCGATCACCGCCTGTCCCGCTTTCACGTCGATCGTCCCGCTGTCGTGCTCCACGCGCAGCATGCCGCGCAGGACGACCGTAATCTCCTCGAACTCCGGTCGTTGACCCGGTTCGGCCCATCCCTCGGGAGAAACCATTCGGGCCACACTGACTGTCGCATGACCGGACCGCATCCGCCCGGCGTACTCCTCGATGCGTTTGGGCTTGTTCCCGACGGCCGGGATCACGGCCGGTGAGTCGATCAGTATCGGCATTTTATCGGAGGGTTGGCGTCATGCTGGCCCTGCTGCTGCTCGCGTTGGTTTCTGCGCACCAGCCACCAGCGACGTGTCCGGCGGCCGAGGCGCATCGCGTGGACAGCACGTCCGTGATTCGCGGATTCGACCTCGCGAGTAATCAGTGGAAGTACAGCCTCGTCGACAAGTGGGTGGAGTTGGCGACGTTTACCAGCCAGCGCGGCGACAGTGGCTGGGTCTTCCGGTACGACATTCCGGGCGCCACGCCGCGCCGATTGCACATCAAATGGATCGCGACGCCGGCCGGGTACACCGAGGTCATTCAGGTGTCGCCGGACTCGGGGCGCACCTGGCCGATCGTCCGGCACCTCAACTACACGAGGATGCCTTCGACCAACGTGGCCCAATAACTGGCGCCAATCGGCAGGATGTCGTCGTTGAAGGCATAGCGGGAGCTGTGCAGCCCGACCCCGTCGACAATGGACCCATTGCCGATCCACAGGTAGCAGCCGGGCCGCGCCGCCAACATGAACGCGAAATCCTCGCATCCCATGCTCGGCGCGACGTCGCGCTGCACATGCTCGTCGCCCACGGTTACGGCCGCCGCCCGAGTCGCCCACTCGGTTGGCCCGGCGGCGTTCACCGCGGGAGGAATCGGCTTGTAGTACGAGATCTCGCTTCTCACACCGTAGGTCGCCGCCACGCCGTCCGAGACTCGCCGTATCGCATCCCTGAGGACCGCGCGAAGCCCTGGCCTCAAGTACCGACAGGTCCCGCGCAACACGACCTGCTCGGGAACGATGTTCCACGTGTTCCCGCCCTGCATCTGCGTGACACTGACGACGGCCCCGTCCTGCGGATCGATCGTCCGACTGACGATGGTCTGGATGGCGCCGACCAGCGCCGACGCGGCAACGATGGTGTCATCGCCCAGGTGTGGCATGGCCGCATGCGCACCGCGCCCGGTGATGGCGATCTCGAACTTGTCGTCTGCCGCCATGATCGGCCCGGCGCAGACGCCAAACGAGCCCACGGCCAGCCCGGGCCAGTTGTGCATCCCATACACCGCCTCGACGGGAAACTGCTCGAACAGCCCATCCTCCACCATCTTCTGCCCGCCACACTCATTCTCCTCGGCGGGCTGAAAGATGAAGTGCACGACGCCGTCGAAGTGCCTCGTCTCCGCCAGATACCGCGCCGCACCGAGGAGCATGGCGGTATGACCGTCGTGGCCGCACGCGTGCATGATGCCGTGAATGGGTAGCGCGTCCATATCAGCGCGCAGCCCGATCGCCCGTCGTCCAAGACCGGAGCGGAGCGTTCCGACGACCCCGGTGCCGGCCAGGCCGCGATGGACCTCAATTCCAAATCGCTCGAGCGCCTTCGCGACCAGGTCGGACGTGCGATGCTCGTGAAACGCCAGCTCGGGGTGGGTGTGAATGTCATGCCGCCACGCTTTCATGTCGGCATGCAAATCGACAATGCGTTCGATGAGGGGCATGGCCGAAATCGTAGCCTATGCCCGATGCCCTTGATTGAACGTTATTGCACCGGGCGTGATGCCATACGCCGCCTTGAATTTCCGGATGAGATGACTCTGATCCGAAAACCCGACGGTAACCGCCGCGATCGCCGCTGATTCACCGTCGAGCATCAGTCGTTTCGCGCGCCGGAGCCTGAGCTGTGTCTGATACCGATGCGGCGGCAGCCCGACGTGTCGACGAAACGCGCGGAGTAGTTGAAATCGATCGACGCCAGCCAGGGTCGCGAGCTCCGTTAACGAGCAATCGTCCGCGAAATGCTCCGAGAGATACTCCCTCACGATCCTCACCTCCCGCGGAGTGGATCGCTCGCTCCCGGCCCGCGACGGAGCCGCCCCATGCTGCCGCGCCAGCGCGGCGACAACGGTCAGCAGTCGTGTTTCACACTCGAGTCGAGGCTCGGGACGCTCGAGCGCGCGGTGCGCCTCGAGAATGCACTCGGCGAGCGTGCTATCACTGACGACGGCGTCGGAGAAGAACGGCGTTGCCTCCAGCACGGTCTCCACGACCGTGCGGCCCAAGTAGATCATGCGATACGAATACTCGTCACCGCGCCCTGCGGGCCCACCGTCGTGCTCGTCCTCGGGATTGACGATGATGACGCGTCCGGGAATGGCGGTCCACACGCGACCGCGCGCCCAGAACGCGTGCGCCCCGGCGACGACGGCGCCGAGCGCGTAGCCCTCATGCGAATGCCGTGCGTAGCGATGGGAACTGGCGTCCCATCGCAAGAGCTCCACGCCAGCGATCCCTTGGGGTCTCCAGTATCGGGAAACCATACGATCATACAAATTAACTCAAACTATGAAATTACAGATATTGCACGTCGTACTGCTCGCCGGCGCCGTCGCGGCCTGCCATTCGTCAGATCCGTCAGCCAATGCGCGGGTCCTCAGGATTTCGGCGATTCCGGACCAGGACCCCGAAAAACTGCAACGGCTGTACGGCAAGGTCTCCACGTATCTCTCGACCGCGCTCGGCGTCCCGGTCGAATATCGCCCAGTGACCGACTACACCGCATCGGTGACCGCATTCAAAGTCGGTGATCTCGATCTCGTCTGGTACGGTGGACTCACCGGCGTGCAAGCGCGACTGCAGGTGCCCGGCGCACACGCGATCGCCCAGCGCGACATCGACACGGCGTTCCACGCGGTGTTCATCACCCGTCGCACGTTAGGTCTCCGATCGCTCTCTGATCTCAAGGGCCATACGTTCACGTTCGGCAGCGAGACGTCGACATCTGGACGGCTCATGCCGCAGTACTACCTGCACCAGGGGGGCGTGGAGCTCTCCGACTTCCATGGCCCCCCGGGATTCTCGGGGTCGCACGACAAGACGATCGCGCTCGTCGCGGCCGGCACGTACGACGCCGGAGCGCTGAACGCCCAGGTGTGGCAAGCCCGCGTCGCCAGCAAGGCGGTTGACACAACA